>CANQAA010000007.1 GCA_947589395.1 uncultured Clostridia bacterium | reverse complement strand
CTGTCGGTGACCCTGCCGTCGTCGAGGATCTGCAGCAGGATGTTGAACACGTCGGGATGCGCCTTTTCTATCTCGTCAAACAAAATGACGGAGTAGGGCTTGCGACGCACCGCTTCGGTGAGCTGACCGCCCTCGTCGTAGCCGACGTAGCCCGGAGGCGCGCCTATCAAGCGCGACACGCTGAACTTTTCCATATACTCGGTCATGTCTATGCGGATGAGGTTTTTCTCGTCGTCGAAGAGATAGGCGGCAAGCGTCTTTGCAAGTTCCGTCTTGCCAACTCCCGTCGGACCCAAAAACAGGAACGACCCTATCGGGCGATTTTCGTCCGCAATGCCCGCGCGCGAACGCAATATGGCTTCGCTGACGGCTTTGACCGCCTCGTCTTGACCAATCACGCGCTTGTGCAACTCGTCCTCGAGCTTCAACAACTTTTCCTTTTCTCCCGACATGAGTTTGGAAACGGGAATACCCGTCCATTTTGCGACTATGCTTGCGATCTCTTCCGCCGTGACCTCGTCGCGAAGGAGCTTTTTGTCACTCGCTTTTTCGCTCTCCTCGAGCCTCTTCATGAGGGCGGGGAGTTTGCCGTATTGAAGCTCGGCGGCTTTTCCGTAGTCGCTCGCGCGCTTCGCCTCGTCTATCTCGAAGTTCACGCGATCTATTTCGGACTTGACGTCCTGCACGGAGGTGATCTCCTTCTTTTCGTTTTCCCAATCTATCTTCATCTTGTTGAAGGAGTTGTTGAGCTCGGCAAGCTCTTTTTTGACCTCTTGCGCGCGTTCGATCGAGAGCTTGTCCGTTTCCTTTGAAAGCGCCATTTCCTCTATCTCGAGCTGCATGATCTTGCGGCTTATCACGTCCATCTCGAGAGGCATACTGTCCATTTCCGTCCTTATCATCGCGCACGCCTCGTCTACGAGATCGATGGCTTTGTCCGGCAAAAACCTGTCCGTGATGTACCTGTCCGAAAGCGTCGCGGCAGTGACGAGCGCCCTATCGTGAATGCGCACGCCGTGAAAGAGCTCGTAGCGCTCCTTGAGCCCGCGAAGTATCGCGATCGTGTCCTCGACCGTCGGCTCGTCCACCTGCACGGGTTGAAAACGCCTCTCGAGCGCCGCGTCCTTTTCGATATACTTACGATATTCGTCAAGCGTCGTCGCGCCTATGCAGTGCAGCTCGCCCCTCGCAAGCATGGGCTTCAAGAGATTTCCGGCGTCCATGCTGCCTTCCGTCTTGCCCGCGCCCACTATCGTGTGTAGCTCGTCGATGAAGAGGAGAAATCTGCCGTTTTGCTTTTTTATCTCGTTGAGCACCGCCTTCAGCCTCTCCTCAAACTCGCCTCTGTACTTCGCGCCCGCAATGAGCGAGCCCATGTCGAGTGCGAAGATATGCTTGTCCTTGAGCCCTTCGGGCACGTCGCCCGCCACGATGCGCCTCGCCAAACCCTCCGCGATCGCCGTCTTGCCAACGCCCGGCTCGCCGATGAGCACGGGGTTGTTTTTGGTCTTGCGGGAGAGTATGCGAATGACGTTTCTTATCTCCTCGTCCCTGCCGATGACGGGGTCGAGCTTGCCGCTTGCCGCCCTCTCGACGAGGTCGTAGCCGTATTTTGACAAAACGTCGTAGGTGTCTTCGGGATTGTCCGACGTCACCTTGCCCGTCTTGACGCTCGCAAGAGCCTGCTTGAACGCGGCAAGTTTGAGTCCCGTCTTTTCAAACACAGCCTTGAGCTTCGGGGTGGGGGAGGAGAGTATCGCCTCAAACAAGTGCTCCACGCTTACGAAGTCGTCGCCGGCTTTTTCGGCAAGTTTTTTTGCCGAAGAGACGTTGAGAGCAAGTTCGTTTGACATATAAACTTCGCCCGCTCCCGAGCCCGTGACGGACGAAAAGCCGGAGATCAGCCTGTCCGTCTCCCTCAAAATTTGCATGCTGTCCGCGCCGCACTTGGTGACGAGTTTTGGAATGAGCCCGTCCTCGTCCGCAATGAGCGCGTACACGACGTGCTCGGGGCAGAGTTGTTGGTTGTGCCTCTCAAGAGCGAGGGCCTGCGCGTCGTTCAGCGCCTGAAGCGCGCGTTTTGTGAATTTATCCATATCCATTGTTGCCTCCTTTAAGACGGCGACCTGCGTCCGTCCGATACATAATTCGCGTGAGATTTGTGCTTTTCTCAAGTTGTTGGCAATCGCCATTTGAGATTGTTAGCACTCTCACGCTTTGACTGCTAAAATTATATATCCAACATCTTATTCTGTCAACACTTTTGTCAATAATTTTTTATTATTTCCAAAATAGACATGAAAAAACCGCCCCGAAAGCGGGCGGCGGAGCGGCGTTTTTTGAGGTGTGAAAATTAAATCAAATGGCAAAACGAGGAGTTTATCATGCGATTTTGACTCAATCAACGTCCGTTCTCGGCTGAAAGTACGCGTCTGTCACAAAGGTGTTTGCGTAGCCGATGAAGTCCTCGTAATTGTATTTTCCGGGATTTTCGATGTAGCGCTCGGCAAGATTTACCATGCCCCCCGCGAGGAAGTTTGAGAGCACCCCCGACGGGATGAGGAAGATGTAGGAGTCGCGATATTTGTTGATCTGATACTTTATGGACTGCGCGATGGACTCCTGTATCGTACTTATCACCTTGCCGCCCTTGTTGTAGCGCAGAATGTTTGCGATGTGGTTGTGCTCGTTATAGAAAAAGTCCACCGCCATGATCATGAGCGCGCGCACGGTCTCTTGAGGGGAGTTCATCTTTTTCACTCCCATGAAGTCGGAGTACAACTCGTCCTTGAGCTCCTCCAGAGCAAAACTCAAAAGGTGATATTTGTCCTCAAAATGCGCGTAAAATGTGGCTCTGTTGACCATCGCCTTGCCGCAAAGATCGATGACGCTGATCTTTTCGATGGGCTGTTGTTCCATCATCTCGAGAAGGGTGTTGCTGAGCAATTTTCGCGTTCTTATGACGCGCAGATCTTCTTTGTCGGTGTCCATAATAGCCTCCGACTGTATTTTACGACAAAAACTCAAATGTGTCAATAAAAAGCACAAATGTAGCGATAAATTCACAAAAGTGCCGTTGGAACTTGGCGATCTTTTCAGGTGAAAAGACGGCAAACTTTGCCCGCGCTTTCGCGGTGAAAAAAAAGGTAATGATATTATATTATTAAATATAATTAAAAAACTGAAAAAGTTGCTCAAATCGGTTGACATTTTTCAATATAAATTGTAAATACAATATACAAGGTCAAATTTCGCGGCTTTCGCGGTTTGAAAATGAATATTATTTTGCGCTGAGGCGCTTGGGTGATTATGCGTGAAAAAACAAAAACTCCCAGAGCAAAGGGCGGGCTGAAAAAACTCGCTCCCTGCATTGGGGAATACAAGAGCGTATCTATTTGGACTTCGGTGTTGGTGGCGCTTGAGGTTCTGTTTGAAGTTTTCATTCCGCTTGTTATGGCGCAACTCGTCAACGTCGGCATGGCGGAGGGGTCGGTTTCGGACTTCGTGTTCAGGCTGCAACTCGGAAAGTTGGACGTCCCCGTCTTTACGATGCACAACAGGGTGAATTTCATCGTGACGTGCGGGGCGATCATGGTCGTTATGGCGATCATCTCGCTTGTGTGCGGCACTTTCAGCGGCAAGTTTGCTGCGACGGCGGCGTCGGGGTTTGCAAGCAATCTTCGTCAAAAACTTTACTATAAAGTTGAGGATTTCAGCTTTTTGAACCTCGACCGTTTCAACACGGCGAGTCTCGTCACAAGGCTTACGACGGACGTCACCAACATGCAAAACTCCTATATGATGATAATAAGAGTCCTCGTGCGCGCGCCGTTCATGCTCATTATGGCGCTTTGCATGGCGATTTCCATAAGTCCCGATCTCAGCGTCATCTTTGCGATCACGCTCCCGCTTCTAATAATCGGCTTGCTCATCGGCGTGAGGTTCGCCTTCCCGAGATTTGAAAAAATGTTGCACAAGTACGACGACATGAACGAGGTTGAGCAGGAAAACCTCATCGGCATACGCGCGGTCAAGGCGTTCGTGAGAGAGGACTACGAGATAAAGAAGTTCAAAAAAGTGAGCGAGACCGTGCAAAAGCTGCAATTCAGCGCGGAGAAGATCATCGTCATCGCGTTCCCGTTCATGCAAATTCTCGTTTACGCGTGCATAACATTCATTTTGCTTTTCGGCGGCAAAGATATAATAGACGGTCACAACGGCACTTTGGACAACGGGCTTACGGTGGGCGACCTCACGGCGTTTTTGAGCTACGTCATGCAAATTCTCATGTCGCTCATGATGGTCGCGATGATCTTTATGACCATCGTCATGTCGAGGGCGTCTATGGATCGTATCGTCGAAGTGCTCGATGAAAAGATCGACATCACGGACGGCGAAAACGCGCTCGACGCCAAGCCGGAAAACGGCGCGATCGACTTTGACAACGTTGACTTTTCATATTCCAAGTCGAGCGACGTGCTCAATCTCGAAAACATAGATCTGCACATCAAAAGCGGGGAGACGATCGGCATCATCGGCGGCACGGGCTCGGCAAAGAGCACTCTCGTGCAGCTCATTCCTCGCCTTTACGACGTGCTTGACGGCTCGGTGAAGGTGGGCGGCGTCGACGTGAGGGACTATAAGATCGACAATTTGCGCGGCGCGATAGGCATGGTGCTGCAAAAGAACGTGCTCTTTTCAGGCACGATAAGGGAAAATTTGCTGTGGGGCAATCAAAACGCCACGCAGGAGGAGATAGAACACGCGGCAAAGGCGGCTCAGGCGCACGACTTCATCATGTCCTTCCCAAAGGGCTATGACACCTGGCTTGAGCAGGGCGGCGTGAACGTCTCGGGCGGACAAAAGCAGAGGCTGTGCATCGCAAGGGCGCTTTTAAGACACCCCAAGATCATGATCCTCGACGACTCCACGAGCGCCGTTGACACTGCGACCGACGCGGCGATCAGGGCGGGGCTGAAGAAGGAGTTCGGCGACACGACTGTGCTCATCATCGCTCAGCGCATATCCTCCGTCGAAGACGCGGACAGGATAATCGTCATGAACGACGGCAAGATAAGCGCGATAGGCACGCACGACGAGTTGATGAAGTCAAGCGAGATATATCGCGATGTCTGCAATTCCCAAAAGAAGGGAAGCGCGGACGAGGACGGCGTCCCCGCAACAAAAGACGTCAGTATGACAGGCGCGCAGGACGAGTTTGTTCAAACGCCGGATGCGCAAAAGACGGGAGACGCAAACGATGAAGAAGGAGGCGACTTCAATGGCTGATATGAGAAGAGAAAAGAAGTTCAGAGCGAGCAGTCCGCTTGCCACCTTCAAGCGCATATTGTCTTATCTTAAGGGCTACAAACTTCAGCTTGCGGCGTCCGTCGTGTGCATAATCGCAAACGTCGCGTGCAATCTGGGCGGCACGTTTATGATGTCCATCATCATCAACAACTACATTTTGCCGCTGTCAAAATTCGACCCCGTCGGCTATCCGCTCTCAAAGGCGACTCTCGGCGCGCTAAGCGGATTCGAGGCGTTTGGCGCGATCATGGGCATCATGGCGGGCATATACGTCGTGGGCGCAGGCTTGCACTATGTTTATAACTACTTGATAGTTCGCATCACATCAAAGGTGCTTCAGACGGTCAGGGACGAGATGTTCGAGCAGCTTCAGCATCTGCCGATCAAATATTTCGACTCGCACACGCACGGGGATCTGATGAGCCTGTTCACAAACGATACGGACACTTTGAGGGAACTTCTATCGAACGGCATCCCCAACCTCATCACTAATGTCCTCACGATCGTGGGCATGTTCATCATGATGCTCGTGTTGTCGCCGCTTCTCACGCTCGTCTCGGTCGTGATGCTGGTCATCGAGATATTCATCGTCAAGTACATCGGCGGCAAGAGCGGCAAGCACTTTGTCAATCAACAAAGAAAGATCGGCGAGATCAACGGCTACATCGAGGAACACATCGACGGGCTCAAGGTGGTCAAGGTGTTCTGCCACGAGGACAAGGAAAAGGAGCAGTTCAACGCGCATAACGGCGAGCTAAGATATGCCTCGCGAAAGGCGCACACCTACGCCAACGTGCTCATGCCCATCATGGGCAACTTGTCCTACTTCTCCTATGCGGCGACGGCGATCTTGGGCACTGTCATGGCGATCAGCGGCTTTGGCGGAATGAACTGGGGCAAGCTCGTCAGCTTCATGCAGTTCTCAAGGCAATTCTCCAACCCCATCGCGCAAATGGCGCAGCAGATGAACGGCATTCTCATGGCGCTCGCGGGCGCGGAGCGTATCTTCACAATGCTCGACGAAAAGGCGGAGACGGACGACGGCTACGTCACCCTCGTCAACGCCAAAGAGGACGAAAACGGCAAGCTCGTCGAGACGGAGGAGTACACTGGCGTGTGGGCGTGGAAGCACTTCCACAAGGCGGACGGTACGACGACCTACGTCAAGTGGAGGGGCGAGGTGCAATTTGACGACGTCACGTTTGGCTACGAGCCCGAAAAGACTGTGCTAAAGCACATAACAATGGTCGCAAAGCCCGGTCAGAAGATTGCGCTTGTGGGCTCGACGGGCGCGGGCAAGACGACGATCACCAACCTCATCAACCGCTTTTACGACATTACGGACGGCAAGATAAGGTACGACAACATCAACATAACCAAGATCAAAAAGGACGACTTGCGACACTCTATGGCGATGGTGCTTCAGGACACGCACCTCTTTACGGGAACCGTTGCGGACAACATACGCTTCGGCAAGCTGGACGCCACCGACGAGGAAGTCGAGTCCGCCGCGAAGCTCGCCAATGCGGACTATTTCATCCGCCACCTGCCCGCAGGCTACGACACGATGATCTCCGGCGACGGAGAAAACCTCTCGCAGGGGCAGAGACAGTTGCTTGCGATCGCGAGAGCGGCGGTCGCCAATCCCCCCGTGCTCATCCTTGACGAAGCCACGTCCTCGATCGACACGCGAACGGAAAAGCTCATCGAAAAGGGCATGGACAGCCTCATGCAGGGCAGGACGGTGTTCGTCATCGCCCACCGCCTCTCGACCGTGCGCAACTCCGACATGATCCTTGTGCTCGAGCACGGCGAGATCATCGAGCGCGGCAACCACGAAGAGCTCATTGAAAAGCGCGGAAGATATTATCAGCTCTACACCGGCGCATTTGAATTGGATTAACGTATGTAATTCGAAATGTTTTTAAGATAAATCAGGCGTCGCAAGACTTGCTTGCGACGCCGAATTTTTTATTTTTTTGTTTTCGTCCGAGCGGGCGAAGGTTTTATATTTTTTGAACATGTGTGAAGTTTTTTGAAAAGATGTATGTTTTTTTTGGGACAGTTTGATAATGCCGCTCAGATCCTCTTCCAGGAGTTTTTGTGAAGGATAAGGAGGATAGGCAAGATCTCGAGACGTCCGAGCAACATGTCGAGGCTGAGGACGAGCTTTGCGAGAATGCCGTAGCCGCCGTAGTTGCCGTTTGGTCCTACCGCGCCGATGCCCGGCCCTATGTTGTTGAAGCAGGCGATGACGGCGGAGAAGTTGGTCTCAAATTGGCTGAAGCCGCCCTCCGCGACCCTCTCGATTGAGACGAGCACGGTCGAAGCCACGATGATCAAGACGTACAGCACCAAAAAGCTGTGCACGCCGCTGACCGTATCCTCTCCGACGGGCTTTTTGTCGAGTTTGACGGAGTAGACGGAGCGGGGAGAGAGCGTCTTTTTGAGGTTGATGTACGAAGATTTTGTGAGGATGATCGCCCTCGACACCTTCATGCCGCCCGCAGTCGAGCCCGCAGACCCGCCTATGCACATGACCATGAGCAGCAAAACTTGCGTGAGCACCGGCCATTTTGTGAAGTCCGCAGTGCCAAAACCCGTCGTGGACATCATCGAGGCGACGTTGAACGCCGCGTATCTCACGCTGTCGCCGCCGTTATACGTCTTTGAAGCGACGAGGTCGATGACGATTGCCGCAACCACGATGAGATAAATCGAGATCAGCGTCAAAAACTCCTCGTTTTTGAGGGCTTTTAAGGTATGGCGGATGATAAGCAGATAATATATGTTGAAGTTGACCGCAAAAAGCATCATGAACACGGTGAGAATTGCCTCAATCGACACGGAGTTATATGCGGCGATGCTAGCGTTCTTCACGGAAAATCCGCCCGTCGAAGCCGTTGAAAACGCGTGACAGAAGCTGTCGAACACGGGCATCTTGCACGCGCACAAAAGTCCCACGAGAATGAGGGTCATCGCAATGTAGATGGCGTAAAGTATCTGCGAAGTGAAGCGAAGTTTGCTCACCAACTTGTCAAATTGAGGTCCGGGAATTTCCGCTTTTGCGAGCGCGGTGCTCATCTTGGAGTTTCTCGGCAAAATGGCGATCACGAACACGAGCACGCCCATGCCGCCTATCCATTGGGTGAGAGCGCGCCAAAACAGCATTGATTTTGGCATCGCCTCGACGTTTGAGAGGATGCTCGCGCCCGTCGTTGTAAAGCCGGAGACCGTCTCGAAGAGGGCGTCCACAAAGCTCGGAATGTTGCCCGACACGCAATACGGCACTGCGCCGATGAGGCTTATGAAGATCCAGAACATGCCGCAGGTCGCAAAGCCGCTCGAGGGGCGAAGATCGCGCTTGTTCTTTGGCGGGCGCACCGCGACGCCGAATATGCCAAGAGCAAGGCATATCCCTATCGCCGTGCAAAAGCCGATTATGCTGCTGTTGGGTTCGTGAAAGCCCACCGCCATAAAGAGCGGCACGCAGAGCAGAGCTCCGACTATCAGGGCAACTTCGCCCAACACAAAAGCGATGAGTCTATAGTTCATATCAGATATCCAAAATGTCCTTCAAAGACGTCAAGCCCTCGTCAAGCGTGACCACGATGACGTTGTCGTCGGGCAGTATGACGTCCTGACCGCTCGGCGTGATGAGCACGTCGTTGCGAATGATGCCCGCAATGAGCAGATGGCGACGAAGCTCGAGATCGCGCAAGGGGATGTTGAAGTGAGTGAAGCTCGAAGTCGCCTCGAACTCGAGGATCTCCGCCTTGTCGTCCACGATGTGGAAGACGCGCTTGACGGAGTTGCCCGCGTTCTTTTCGTTGCTCTCGATGAGGCGCACGAAGCGTATGATTTGTTCCGCCGTAGAAGTCTTTGTGGAGACGGTGCTGTATATGCCGCTCTTTTGAAGCATGCCGAGATAGCTCTCCTGGTCTATCTTTGTGATGACCTTCGGCACGCCTTCGGAGGAGGCGAACATGCTCATGATGATGTTTTGCTCGTCTATGTTGCCAAGCGCCACGAAAGCGTCCGCCTGTTCTATGCCTTCCTCGACGAGGAGGTTTTGATCCGTGCCGTCGCCGAGAATGATCTCCGTGTTTTTGAGTTTGTCCGAAAGGGAAGCGCACTTGAGCTTGTTCTTTTCTATGAGTTTTGCCTTTATGCCCAAGTTTTCAAGCTCCTGACAGAGATAAAACGCCGTCGTAGAGCCGCCTACGACTATGACGTTTTTGGCTTGCCTGTTCCAGCCGAGCTGCTTGAAGAAGAGGGAAATATTTTTCGACGTGGCGGTCAAAAACAGCCTGTCCCCCGCGTTTATCACAAAATCGCCTGTGGGGATGATGGCTTTTCCGCCCCTGTTCGCGGCGCAAATGAGCACTCTCGCCTTGAACTCGCCGCCGAGTTGCTTGAGCGACAAGCCGCACAAGGGGGAGTCGTCGGGCACGAGGAACTCCACGAGCTCGACCATGCCCTCGCTGAACTGGCTTACTTTGATCGCGGAAGGGAAGCGTAGCATGCGCGAGACTTCCATCGCCGCCTCGTATTGCGGGTTGACCATGAGGTTGAGCCCAAGATCCTCTTCCTCTTTGAAGAGCTCGAGATATTCGGGCTTGGACACCCTCGCGATGGTCTGCTTTGCGCCGAGCTTGTTGGCGATGATGCAACACAAAATGTTGAATTCGTCCTGAGAAGTCGCGGCGATCATGAGGTCCGCCTTGCCGACGCCCGCTTCTTTTAGCACGTCGGGGCTCGTGGCGTTGCCGATGACGCCCTTGACGTCGAACTCGTTGACGGCGTCTTCGACTTTTTTGCCGTTGCGGTCGATGACGACTATGTTGTGGCCGCCGGAGCTAAGCTCCTTCATTATGTCCGCGCCGACCATTCCCAAGCCTAAAATGATAATATCCATAAATTCCTCATCAAGGATAACTATATTCTATCCAAGCCAAGCTATTATATCACTTAAATACTTCTAAATCAACTATAATATCTTAAATTGAAAAAGTATTATTACAAATGTTTGAAAAAGAAAGCGGCGTATGTTATAATCGTAAAAAAGGAGAAAAATATGACGACAAAACAACGCGCGACGCTAAGAGCCTACGCTCAAAAGCTCGAACCGACATTCAGAATAGGCAAAAACGGCGTGGGCGAAAACTTGCTTGCGGATATATCAAACGCGCTCGACATGCATGAGCTCGTGAAGATCGCGGTGCTGAAAAATTGCGACCTCGACGCGAAAAGCGCGATGGAGATCGTGTGCGAGAGTTTGAACGCCGAGCCTGTGGGCGCGATAGGCGGCAAGTTTTCGATTTACAGAAAGAGCTCCAAAGAGGACGTGGAGCACATTGAATTCTGATGGATTACGAAAAGGCAAAATTGACGCCGGAGGTTGAAACCGAACCCCCGAAGGACGCGGTCGAAAAGGCGAAGTCCGCTCAAAAAAAGCTCGACAGAAAAAGGACGGAGCAGTTCAAACAAAAATATTTCGAACTGTACGACGACGTGAAGATAAATCACAGGGAAGACTGGTGAGAAAGTGATAAAAGTACGGAATCTGACAAAAATTTATAAGGACAAGAAATTCAGCGTCACCGCGCTGGACGGAGTGAGTTTTATGCTTCCGGACGCGGGAATTGTGTTTGTCGTGGGCAAGAGCGGAAGCGGCAAATCTACTCTGCTCAACCTGCTTGGAGGGCTTGACAGCGCGACTGAGGGAAGTATCGTCGTGGACGGAATGGAATTTTCGGCGATGAAAAGCGACAGTAGCTTTGACGGCTACAGAGCGAGATATTTAGGATTTGTTTTTCAGGATTTCCATTTGATACCAAAGCTCACCGTAGGCGAAAACGTCAAGTTGGTGCTCGAGCTAAAGGGCGAAGACGGAGCAGCGAATGTCAAAGACGCGCTTTTGCGAGTGGGGCTCGAGGGCTATGAGGGGCGCTATCCCGCTGAGATGAGCGGCGGACAGCAGCAGCGCGTAGCAATTGCGCGCGCGATAGTCAAAGACCCGCGCCTCATACTCGCGGACGAGCCTACGGGCAATCTGGACAGCATGACTTCAAAGCAGATACTCGACCTCTTGAAGGAGCTTTCAAAGGACAGGCTCGTGGTCGTCGTGTCCCACAATATGGAAGCGGCGAATACCTATGCGAACAGGATAATCGAGCTGGGCGACGGCAAAATAGTGCGCGATGTCACGCGCGTAGAGGGCGACGACCATCCCCTAATAGAGGGCGATGTCATCACTCTCCCCGACGGCAGGCTTGACGACGAGCAATTGAGACAGGTGAACGAGGCAGTGAAGAAGGGCGCGACCGTAACGAGGTGTCGCGAGCGTTTTGAACCCACGCGCGTCGAGGCGAATGAAATATCCGCCAAACTCGACGAAAACGCCGATGAGGCGTCCGCAAAGTCACCCGAGAGCGCTAAGATATCCTCCGAAAAGCCCTCAGAGACGAAAAAAGCGCCGCGTATGCCTTTCAAGGAGAGCGCGAGGCTGTGCTTCGGATTTTTGAACGTACCGTCGCTCATAACGGCGGTGCTTGTGACCGCGCTTACGGTGATGATGTTTGTCATCTGCCTCGAGATGTACACGTTTGACGGCAGCGCCATATTCAAAGACAATGCCGCAAATACCAACGGGGTCACGATATTGCAAAAGGATATGACGGCGGCGAGCGCTTTGGACAGCGTCGCCCTCAACAAGATATATCGCGTCGAGGACGGCGACGAGGAGGCTTTCAGGAAGCTCGGGTACGAAGGGAACATTTTCAAACTGTACAATATGGCTGTCGTAAACGGAGGCGCGCTTTATAGCGGCATGCTCAAGGGCGAGATGAAGAGGCAGGACAAGCTGTACGGCAGTATTTATGCGGATGAGGCGCTCGGGGTGCTCGTCACGAATGAGGACTATTTGAAAAAACAGTTCGGCGAGATAGAGGTGCTTGCGGGCGCGCTTGACGCCGAGCCGTACGGCGTCATAATCACGGACTATTTTGCGGACAGCATGTTGAAGGCAGATCCCACTCTCGTCACCGCCGACGCTTACGGCGCGCTGCTGGGCAAAGACAAAAGTCAATACACATTCAAGTATTATATAAACGCGGTCATAAAGACGGATTACAAAAAGAAGCACGCAAAACTTTTTGATATGTACAACGACTTGTTCAAGGACGGGCTGCTGTCCGAGAAGGACAAGACTACGCTCGCGACCTCCGACGAGTACGCCGCGTTTTTGACGGACGCGCAGACGAGGCTGAACATCGCGTATTCCATAAACGAAAACTATATCGAGGCGACAAGGCAGACGCCGCAAGAGGCGCGCAACATTGCGTACATTTTCAACGCGAACATTTTCGAGGGCGGCACGAATGGGACGCTGCTTATGGACAGTTTTAACGGCGGCGCAACGCTTGCGGGCAGCAAGGAAAACGGCACGCCCAAACTCGAAAAGGGCGAGGCGTATCTGTCCCGCAATTTCTACAATCAACTTTTCGGCACGCACATCACGAGCGAGAACGATTCGGAGTTCGAGCAAAAGACCATCACCATAGTGGACTACGAGGCTTCGGACATCTTCAAGCAAACGCCCATTTCAACGCTCACTCTCACCGTGACGGCGACGTGGGGCGAGTACGGCTATATGTATATAAGCGACGAGGATTTTGACTGTCTGCGCGAAAAGGACGTGTTTGCATACTCGCTGGTGTTCGACTCAACGACCGGGATAGAAAATGTGCTTGACGGCGCCGCCGATCTCGGCTATGTGCCAAATGCGGGCGTGTATTCGGATATGTTGCTCGTTTCAAGGGTGATGAAGGTGTACGCGGATCTGTTTTTGGCGCTTTCGCTCATATTGCTCGGCGTAGGGCTCATAATGCTCATCGCCTTTGCAGTCAGAAGCGTGCGCGGGCGCGTGTATGAAATCGGCATCTTGCGCTCGCTCGGCGCGAGCTTGAACAATGTCGCGGGAGTATTTTTGCTGCAAATGCTGTTTGCGGGGGCGCTTGTGTGCGTCGTCACCGTTATCGGACAGACGGGACTCATCACCGTCGCGAACAGCCTCATCACGACGGGGCTTGCCTCGTTCATGCACAACGGCACTTTCAAAAGCATGACGCTCATACGCTTCGACGCCGCGATGATGGCGATCTCGCTCGCCGCCGTCGTCTTGATAACGCTGCTTTCCGCCATAATCCCCATAATAAAGCTCGCCCGCATCAAGCCTATGGAGATACTGCGCAAAAAGGACTGAATGCGCCTTGTTACAAGAAATTTAAGGCAGAGGGAGGCAAGGGACAGTATTTAAGGCAAGTCATGGCATTTTGTGCATGGCTTTGGCGCAGGCGGCATATGGCGCGTTGAGCTTGTCGTCGAGCGTTGCAGTCCTGATCAACAAGTATGATATCGATAAAACATCTTACAAAAATTTACTCAAGCCGCAACAAGCGGACGGTGAGAGCTCTTGACGCGGTAAGTTTCAACTTGCCCGACAAAGGCTTGATTTTTGTCGTAGGCAAAAGCGGCAGCGGCAAGTCCACGCTTTTGAACCTGCTCGGAGGGCTTGACAGCGCGACGGAAGGGGAGATAATCGTCGACGGCATGCGCTTTTCTCAAATGAAAAAGGAGTTCGACAGCTTCAGAAACGACTATATCGGCTTCATATTTCAGGACTTCAATCTGCTTGAAAAGCTCACCGTGTTTGAAAACGTCGCATTCGCGCTCGACTTGCAGGCGAAGAGCGATCCTCAAAGGGTAAAGGATATAATAGGCCTCGTGGAGCTCGACGGCTATGAGGAGAGATATCCCGTTGAGCTAAGCGGCGGGCAACAGCAGAGGGTGGCGATCGCGCGCGCTCTCGTCAAGGATCCGCGATTGCTGCTTGCGGACGAGCCTACGGGCAATCTCGACAGCGTCACGGCAAAAAAGATCTTCGAACTTTTGAAAAAGCTTTCCCGCGACAAACTCGTTGTCGTCGTCTCCCACAGCATAGAAAGCGCGACGCGCTACGGCGACAGGATCATCGAACTCGGAGAGGGCAGGATAGTCAGCGACGTCACAAAAGTCGAAAGAGGCGAGCCCCGAGAGGACGAAATAGAGTTGCCATACGGCGCGATAGACAAAGAGGAGCTAAACGCCATCAACGAGCGCGTCAAGGCGGGCGGGGTCACGCTCGTGCAAAAGGACGCGTTTGAAATGACGCGCGAGCCCGCTTGCGAGGATCGTGAAGCCGAGCCTCTGAAAAGACACAACTTTCCCTTGAAGCGCGCGGCGTGGCTGAGTTTCAAGTTTTTGAAGGCGCCAAGCCTCATCTCGACAGTCGTCGCTGTGGCGTTCGTCGTCGTGGTGTTCACGCTTTGCTTGCTCCTATATAACTTCGACAGCAACGACTTATTGCGCCAGATGGGCACGAGCGAGGAGGGATTGTTCTTTTTGTACAAGGGCTATCGCTCGTCGGACATAGACGACACGCTCTCTCTCGACCGCTTCGTCGAGGTCACGGAAGAGGATATCAAGGCGTTTGAGGACTCCGCCTACGACGGGAAAGTCTTCAAGCTCTACAACATGCCCGTCCCAATAGCCTCGTTTATGATTGACTCCGGCTACATGCCGCGAGTGAAGGACGTATATCGCAACTTTTATTCCTCGACCATGCTCGGCGTGCTCGGGGTGGACGAGGACTTTCTTGCGAAGATATTCGGCGATTACGAGGTGATTGCGGGGGACTTGCACGACAAGCCGTACGGGGTGGTCATCACGGACTACGCGGCGGACAGCATAATTTTCAGATCTATGGTCGAGGGTGAGCCCATGACCTATGCGGACTTTGTGGGCGTCGACAACTTCAGACAGCGCTACTATATCAACGCGGTCATCTCGACGGGCTACAAGGAGAAGTTCGCCTCGTTTATGGCGCTTTGCGAGGAGGCGATCAAGGACGGCAACGTCACAAAGGCGGAGCGCACCGCGATCTCTCAGCACGAGGACTACAACAAGTTCGTCAAGGACGCGCAAAACAAGCTCAATCTCGCATATGCGTTGAACGACGACTACATCGAGCAGGTGCTCGAGCACCCGTGCGAGTCGCTGCATCACGGCAGGATAATCAGCGCGGACGTCTTTGACGAAAGCGGCGAGCAAAAGCTCACGGACTTCGGCTGCTACGCCCTCGACGAGCAGTTGTTCGGCATGGATCTGAAAAAAGACGAAGTGCGCATGTCCATTTGGCTTTACAACTCCCTCTTCGACGCAAATCTCACGGCGGAGGATATGAGCGGCTTTGAGAGTAGACGGTTTTCGATCAGGGACTTCAGAAAGTACGATTTCGACCGCTACGATCCCCTCTTCGAGATGACGTTCACCGTCGTCGGCGTAGCAGATTTCGGCGAAGGGCTTATCGCGGACAGCGAAGTCGTCAAGGCGTTAAAAGCGTACGACGTATATCCCTACGCGCTCGTCTTCGAGGGGGAGGAGAACGTCGCGGGACTGCTTGACGTCGCAAACGCGAGGGGATTTGCTCCCGGCGCGATGGAATATAAGGACGTCTACGGCGTCATCGGAGTCATGAACGTGTACGGAGACCTCTTCCTAATTCTCGCGCTTGTCGTGCTGTTTGTGGGGCTCATCTTGCTCGTCGCGTACGGCATGAAGAGCGTGAAAAGCAGAACGGGCGAGATAGGCATAATCCGCGCGCTCGGCATGGGAGGGAAGTACGCCGCCGTCATATTTGCGCTTCAGATGCTCTTTGCCGCAGCACTGATATGCGTGCTCTCGATAGTGGGACAAATCTTGCTCATAAGATATGCGGACGTACTTTTGCGAGAGGGGCTGACAAGCATTTTGAACAACAACATCTTCATGGAGATGTCCCTCATATCTTTCAGCCCGGCGATCGCGGCGACGTCGGTGGGAGCTGTGATCATTATCATCGTGTTGTCTGCGATTTTGCAGGTGATAAGGCTTGGCAAAATGAAGCCCGTGAACATTTTGAAAAAATCGGAGTGACAAGCGATATTTGCAAAACACGAACTTTATGTGACAAAAATATACAGATAAAAATTTGATTTGGAGGACTTATGAAAAAGGCAAAGAAAGGTTTGATAGCGGTGTTCGTCATTGGCGCAACTATCTTTTTGAGCGGAGTAGGGGTCTTGATCTACGCCATAGTCGCGGGGTTTTCGCCCGTGCGGATCTTGCTTGACGAGAGCGTGACATATCAAGCCTTCGACGGGTTCGGAGCAAGCGGCGCCTGGACTTTTCAGCTCATCGGCAGAAATGACGTGAACGCAAACGAAGCGGCGCGGCTGCTTTACTCTGACGAAGGGCTCATGTTCAACACGCTACGCTACAACATAGGAGCGGGCACCGTCGAGGTGGATGACGAAAGGCTTTTCCCCGAGCGCAAGACGGAGAGTTTTTTCATTGCCGAAAGATTTACGGGTGACAAGGCGGCGTTCAAAGACCCGAACAATTTCGACTTCGAGGGCAGGGATCAAAACGCCATGAACGTGTTGAGAGCGGCGATCGCGACGGGCAACGTCAAGCACATCGAGCTCTTTTCAACCTCCCCGCACTATCTTTTGCCCGCTAACGGCAAGGGCGCTGCCACAAAGCCGCACGAAAACAACCTTCCCGCCGAAAATTACGAGGCGTATGCGGACTATCTTTTGACGATCGCGGGCTACTTTTTCAGAACGTACGGGGCCGAGATAGAAATTTCACTCAGCCCCGTCAACGAACCGCAGTGGTCTTGGGGAGGCAACGAAGAGCAGGCGCACAATCAGGAGGGCTGTCACTTTGACCCCGTTCCTCTCGGCGAATTTTACGACGTGTTTATGCGCAAGCTAAAAGAGTATAACGCCACAAACGGCACGAACATCAAGCCCGACCTCTTTGACAGCGGCACATTCACGGCGGACGCGCTCTCAAACGCCTTTTCGTCGGGGCACTTCAGGGATTATATAAAGGAATTTGAAAAGTACGACTGGTTTGATGAGCTCGAGCATATCTCCGTGCACTCCTATCACGCCGACGATATGATCAACGTGCGTAAAAACTTCGTAAAGTACGCTGAGGACCATTTTGCAAACAAGCAAATACATATGAGCGAGGTATGTCTCATGCTCGACGGCACGGATCGTTCAATCGATATGGGATTGAAAAGCGCCGATTTGATGCTCAAGGACCTCACCGAACTCGGCGCGAGCCGTTGGTGCTGGTGGACGGCGATAGCGGAATTGGAATTTGAGGACGGCTTGATCTATTTTGACAAAAAGGACTTGAAAAGAAACAAGCCGATAGAATTTGTCACGACAAAGAGATATTTTTGCTTCGCGCAGTTCACAAGATATATCAAAGAGGGCGTGCGCGTCAAATCAAAGACGAAGTTTGACGACACAAATTGGGACGAGATAGGCTCGTGCGCCTTCAAAAACGAGGACGGCACGGTGGCTCTCGTCGTCATCAACTACGCAAATCGCTCTCGCAAACTTCGCCTGCCAAGCGGCTACGAAGTGGTCGAGGCGAGTTGCACGGACGCCTCCCGCAACATAGAAAGCATATCCGATTTCGGCAAACTTTCCAAAAAGAGCGTGACCACGTTCGTCCTGAAAAAGATAGGTTGACTTCAAAAACGGCAAAAACTCAACACAAGTTGTCGATCGCAAAAAAAATAAGCAGCGCAGGCTGCTTATTTTGTTGCTTATGAATTTTTGCTTATTCGGCGGAGGATAGCTTTTTGGGACGACGCTTGAGAAGCTGAGCGATGATATAGACGAGCGCCGCGATCAAGAACGCGCCGACGATCGCTACGATGACGTAGACGAGCGACATATCCACGCCCGCGCCGGATTTTGCCCTCTGCCACATGTTGACGACCTTTTCGTTTTCTCCGCCGAAGTCTCTCATGACGCCGAGAGCAAAGTTGATCTCGGGGTATCTTCCGACGTTTGAGAAATATTCCTCAACGTCGTACTCCTGCTCCTCCAAGAAGGCGAGCGCCTCGTCGTTTTCGCTCATGAGCTGTTTGTCCGCCGCGCAGGTGTAGCCGATCGCAACCGAATTGCGCACGGCGTTTTGCGGACGCGCCATATAGTCTATGAACATCATCGCCGCAAGCGGGTTTTTGACGGTGGTGGGAATGACCCAGCCGTCGTACCAAATATTGCTGAAGCGCTCTTTTTCCGTCTTGGGGTTCACGCCGGTGGGGCAGTAGTAGCCCAAGAAGCACCCGTCGTCGTGGACTTCGTCGTCCTCGTCGTAGCTCTCTTCGACCGCCCACAGCGCGTCGCCGCTCCAAGCGAAGTCCGCATAGACGATCTCGTTGATCATGTCGTCCTTGCCAAAGTCCACTTCGTAGCCGGAGATGTGGTCGCGCTGCTCGGTGAGCACTCTCTCTGCCGCCTCGACCATCTCGTCGTCCGTGACGTTGATGAGGTCCTGAGCGTTTTTGATGTCCTTGTACTTTTCGGGAAGCAGGTCGTATTCGTACATATAGAACAGAGCGGCGGCGTAGGTGTCGCGGACGCTGTCCTTCATGAGTATCTTGTTTTCGAGCTCCTCGTTGTTTTGCACGTTCCAGAGCACGCCCCAGCCGTATTCGTCGAGCTCTTCTTGAGAGATGACGTCCTTGTTGTAGAGTATTCCGAGCGTTCCCCACATGTAGGGGACCATATATTCTGTCATATCCAGCGTGTTGCCGTGCCCGTCCTCGATAGAGCCGAACATGACTCTTATCACGTTCATTATCTCGTCTTCTATCGTGCCGTCGCCCTTGCCCACGCTGCTCATGCCGTCGAGGTCTATTCCGTAGCCGTCGAGCGTAGGTTTCAACTCCTCATAGAGCTTTTTTTGATTTTCGAGCTTGCCCGCGAGCAGCAGCTTTTCTATCGCGTACTCCGAAGGGCAGATGAGATCGACATTTGCGTCGTTGTTCAGCACCTTTGTCATCATCGTCTCGTTGGTGTCGAAGGTGGTATATTTTATCGTAAGCGTGTCGCCCGTGACTTCGCGGTAGTATGCGCAAAAGTCGTCGAGGATGTTGTTTCTGCCCATCTCGCTGTCGCCGATATCGATGTAGTCCTCCCAGTTGTAGATGACGAGCTCGACGTGTTCTCCGCCGTTATCCTTTTTGTCGCACGCGGAAAACAGGGGCAAAAACACCAAGCATATTGCAAAAATCAACGCAGGAAACTTGAGATACGATTTCATTTTGCCTTCGCCTCCTTTTGCTTTTGTTTTTGGATCTTGACAAGATTTACGCTGAGCACCAGCGCAAGAATGATCACGAAGATTATGCTGAATATCGCGTACCAGAAGGGCTCGAGCCCCTGCACCCTCGCGTCGGAGTAGATGTAGGTGGACAGGGTGTTTATGCCCGTCGCCGCGCCCTTGTTGATCTGAGTGATGATGAAGTCGTCCATCGACATCAAAAACGCCATCACAAAGCCGCTAACTATGCCGGGCGAGATGATGGGGATCATCACCTTCAGCATCGCTTTCATCGGATTTGCGCCGAGATCGAGCGCCGCCTCGTAGATGTTCGGATCCATCGCCTCGAGCTTTGGCATGACGTTGAGAACGACGTACGGGGTGCAAAACGCTATGTGCGCGATAATCAGCCTCAGATATCCTTCGGGGAAGGAGAAGGTCACAAAGAAGATCATCAACGACACTGCCATGACGATCTCGCTGTTGATGATGGGAAATTGGTTGACGTTTTCGACCACGCGCCTCGAGCGCTTGCCGAGATTGAATATGCCGATCGACGCAAACGTGCCCATGATCGTGGCGATCACGCTCGAGACCGTCGCGATGAGAAAGGTGTTGCCTATGGCGTTCCAAAGTTCGGGTGACTTTTCGGACTTGAATATCGCAATGTACGCGTCGAAGTTGAAGCCCTGATCGAAGCTGAAGTTGGAGCTGTTCGAAAACGAATAGACGAAGAGCAATATGATGGGCGCGTAAAGAATTGCCAGAATGATAAACAGATATCCCTTTTCGAGAATGTTTTTGAGCTTTACCATAGCGACCTCCTCACCGCGTCGTTGTTGCGGTTGAATTTGTTCATAACAAAGTTCGAGACGAGCACGAAGGCGAGCATGACGAGGCTCATGATGGAGCCCACGCCGTAAAGGTTCTGCTCAAAGCTGAGCTGTATCGAGTCGCCAAACAAAAAGATCTTGCCGTTTGAAAGCAGTTGCGAGATGGCGAAAGTGGATATGGTCGGGATAAAGACCATCGTGACGCCGCTAAGTATTCCGCTCACGCTCAAGGGGAGGGTGGTCTTCAAAAATACGGTGACCTTGTCCGCGCCGAGATCCTGCGCCGCCTCGATGTAGCTCTTGTCTATGCCGGATATCGTCGTGTGCAGGGGCATTATCATGAAGGGAAGGTAGTTATATACCATTCCGAACAGCACCGTGCCCATGCCGAGCTCGACGTTGAGCGCGATGAAGATGGCCTTCGTTGCGAGCGTGCGAATCAAAAAGTTGATGAACATCGGCAAAACGTAGAGCAAAACGAGGATCTTGCCGCTGCTCATCTTTGAGAGGATATAGGCGACGGGATAGCCTATGACGAGACATAAAACCGTCGTTATCACGCCCACGAGCAGGGAGTTGCCAAGCACTATGCTGCTTGCGGGAGATGAGAAAAAGGTTTTGAAGTTGTTCAGCGTGAGATTTTTGTCGCTGTCCAGAAACGCGTTGACCAAAATTAGCACGAGCGGCACGATCACGAACAGTATCAAAAAGAGTATGTACGGAAAGCTGAACACTTTTTTTGTCAGCTTGAACTTCTTTTTCACTTGTCGCCCTCCTCGTCGCTATTTTGAGCGTATTCCTCTTGCTCGTACGCCTCGCTGTCGAATTTTTCGGGTTCGATGTTGCGGGAGAGCTCGATCGCTTTTTCCTCTTCTTCGGTGAGGGTCTCGTCCACGACCACGCGCTCGACGGGTTTTTCGTTTTCGTCGCGGGTGGAGATCAAGATCTTTTCGGGAGCTATCCTTATGCCCACGCGGTCGCCCTTGAGCCACTCGTAGTCCGTGTCCGCAAAGAAGTTGTAGTGGTCGTCGGTGGAGAGAATGGCTTGATAGTAGCTGCCCTTGTAGATTGAAGATACGACCGTTGCGGAGATCATTCCGTCGTCCTCGTCGTCGGTTATCTCGACGTCGTCGAAGTCCACCTGGACCTTGACGGGAGTGCCCTCCGCAAGGTCCGTCACGCACTCGAAGTCCGTGCCGCAAATTTCAACGAGGTTTTCGCCCGTGATGTAGGTGTCGATCTCGTTGATGAGGCGGGTCTTGTGCATGATGTGAAGATCGAACGGCTTGATGTAGACGCCCACCGTCTCGCCGACTTCGTAGTTTTCGGTGTCGTGAGCGACGAGCTCGTTTTCGTTTGCGATGAGCGTGATCTGATAGTGGTCGCCCTTGAAGACGGAGGAGAGGACTGTTGCCTGCATGAGGCTCATCGGGTCGTTTGCCGCCTTGATCTTGAGGTCTTCGGGGCGGATGATGACGTCGATGGGCTCGTTCTTTTTGAAGCCCTTGTCCACGCACTCGAACACCGTGTCGCAAAACTCCACTTTGAAGTCCTCGAGCATGACGCCGGAAAGTATCGTGCTCTCGCCGATGAAGTCCGCGACGAACGCGTTGGCAGGCTCGTCGTATATCTTTTCGGGAGTGGCGATCTGCTGTATCTCGCCCATGCGCATGACGACGATCTTGTCGGACATCGTGAGCGCCTCCTCCTGATCGTGAGTGACGTAAATGAAGGTGATGCCAAGCCTCTTGTGCATATCCATGAGTTCGAGTTGCATGTCCTTGCGCATCTTCAGATCCAGCGCCCCGAGAGGCTCGTCAAGCAAGAGAACTTGAGGCTCGTTGACGAGCGCTCGCGCGATCGCCACCCTCTGTTGCTGTCCGCCGGAGAGGGAGGAGACGTTGCGGTGGCCGTAGTCCTCGAGGTCGACCATCTTCAAGGCGTTGTTCACCTTTTCGGTTATCTCCGCTTTCGTATACTTTCTGAAGAGCTGAACGGTCTCGCCCTTGCGGTTGACCTTCGTGCCGTTGGGAATGACCTTGAGTTTCAGCCCGAACGCTATGTTGTTGAACACGTTGAGATGAGGAAACAGCGCGTACTTTTGAAAGACCGTGTTCACGGGGCGAAGATGAGGCGGGACGTCGGTGATGTCTTTTCCGTCGAAGATGATCTTGCCGCTCGTCGGCATCTCAAAGCCCGCGATCATTCTGAGAGTCGTCGTCTTTCCGCAGCCGCTCGGACCGAGCAGGGTGACGAACTCCCCGCGCTTTATCGCGAGACTCGCGTTGTTCACGGCGTGCTTGCCGTCGTACGTCTTGAAGACGTTTCTAAGCTCGATGATGATGTCATTTTGTGTCTTTTGAACCATATTTCGACTCCTAAACTCTCATTTCAAATGTGCTCTTCATAAGTAGTGTTTTTTGTGTGATTTTTTCAAAATGTGATATATGTATTAAATTAAAACGACGGGGGAGAGGCGATCCACAACACGACGGCGGGCTCGGACGTTCTGTTTTCGAGCCTGTGCATCTTTGCGGGGGAAAAGTAGAACACCTCGCCCTTTTTCACGCAATACGCCGCCTGTCCGATGTTCAGCCACACGCTGCCCTTGAGCACATAGCCGAACTCCTCGCCCTCGTGAGGCATGTCGTCCTCGAGCCGCGAGTGGGGCATGATGGTCACCCTTATCGGCTCCATCTCGTTCTTTTGCGCGTTGGGAACGAGCCACTCTATCTTGTGACTGTCCGCGTTCTTTTCGATGAACTCCGCCTCAGTGAACACGACCTTTTCTTCCGTCTCGTCTCTGAAAAACTCGGACGGATTCGTGCCGAGAGCGTTCAAAATGTCCTCAAGAGTGGCAATTGAAGGGGAAGTAAGCTCGTTTTCAAGCTGAGAGATATAGCCCTTCGTCAGCTCGCAACGATCCGCAAGTTCCTCTTGAGTGAGATTGTTTTTCAGCCTGAGTCTTTTGATCTTGATGCCAAGTTCCATACGTTCCTCTTGATTTTTTGTTTAGTTTTGCTAAACTTTTACGCGAGTTTAGCAAAAATCTACTTCAAGTTTACGAAGTTTTGTGATTTTAATCTTTTTGTTTAATTTTGCTAAACAAAAAGACAGCGTATGCATTATATATGTTTTGCATACATATGTCAACGATTTTTACGGCTTTTTGCGCAATTTGTCGAAATTATTTTCTTTTGGTAATTTTTTTGAAAAAATAGGCTCTCGAGAGCACAAAAAAAAAGCCTCCGCAATGTGGGAGGCGAGCGTCATTCTTCGAATTTTTCCACTTTGATGTTCGCTTCATTAAAGAGCCGCATTGAAAACTCGTCGGGGTAGGGGTATTTGTAGACCACGCGCTTTATGCCGCTGTTAATTATGAGGCGGGTGCATATCGTGCAGGGTTGATGTGTGCAGTATAGCGTCGCGCCCTCAAGAGATATGCCAAGTTTTGCCGCCTGACATATGGCGTTTTGCTCCGCGTGCACGGCGTAGCACACTTCCGCCCTCGTGCCGCTTGCGATGCCGAGCTTGTCGCGCATGCAATAGCCCTTTTCGCGGCAGGTCGTGATGCCGGCAGGCGCTCCGTTGTAGCCTGTGGTCATGATGCGCTTGTCCTTGACGACGATCGCGCCGATCGCCCGTCCCTCGCGCGCGCAACTCGTCCAGCTTGAAACGAGTTCGGCCATATCCATAAATCTCTTGTCCCACTTGTCCATATAGCACCTTATAATAAATAGTAAAGTCATACTAACACAAAAAAATACATTATTCAACACCCAAACGGAAAATCGGCGGAAATTTTTGAAAAAAACTTTACATAAAATATTGACAATTGGCAATAAAAGTTATAAACTGTTAGCAATCAAGCACAGTGAGTGCTAAAAGGAGGCAATATATGATCAAACCATTGTTTGACAAAGTTGTTATCAAAGCAATAGAGAGCGAAGAGAAGACCGCAAGCGGCATCGTGCTTCCGGGCGCGGCGAAGGAAAAGCCGCAACTTGCAGAGGTCGTGGCGGTAGGTCCGGGCGGACTTGTGGACGGCAAAGAGGTCAAGATGGTCGTCAAGGTCGGCGACAGAGTCGTATACAACAAATATGCGGGCAGCGAGTTCAACATCGACGGCGAAAAGGTCGTCATCGTGAGACAGTCCGACATACTTGCTTTGATAGAAGGATAATATAGGAGGCTGAATATGGCAAAACAATTCAAATACGGAGATGACGCAAGAAAGGCGCTCGAAGCGGGCGTCGACGCGCTTGCAAACACAGTGAAGATAACTCTCGGACCGAAGGGCAGAAACGTCGTGCTCGACAAGCCCTACGGCGCTCCGCTCGTCACAAACGACGGCGTCACGATCGCAAAGGACATAGTTTTGGAGGACCCGTTTGAAAACATGGGCGCTCAGATAATCCGCGAAGTCGCGACAAAGACCAACGACGTCGCGGGCGACGGCACGACGACCGCGAGCGTGCTTGCTCAGGCGATTGTCAAAGAGGGGCTGAAAAACGTTGCGGCGGGCGCAAATCCGATGGCGCTCAAAAAGGGCATACTCGTCGCCGCAAACTCCGCAGTTGACGAGCTCAAAAAGATAAGCAAGGACGTCGAGGACAAGACGGCGATCGCGCAGGTCGCGTCCATTTCCGCAGGAGACGCGAGCGTTGGACAGCTCATTTCCGACGCTATGGAAAAGGTCGGCAAGGACGGCGTCATCACGATCGAAGAGGGCAAGGCGATGACGACGGAGCTCAACGTCGTCGAGGGCATGCAATTTGACAGAGGCTATGTGTCTCCATATCTTGTGACCAACACGGACAAGATGACCGCAGAGCTCGATAGCCCCGTCATCCTCATCACGGACAAGAAAATCAGCAACATTCAGGAGATATTGCCTCTTCTCGAGCAGGTGCTGAAAAACGGGCTCAAACTTCTCATCATCTCGGACGACATCGAGGGCGAGGCGCTCACGACCATCATCGTCAACAAGCTCAAGGGCGTGTTCAATTGCGTGGCGGTCAAAGCGCCCGGCTTTGGCGACAGAAGGAAGGCGTATCTTGAGGATATAGCCATTTTGACGGGCGGCGTGTACGTCTCATCCGATCTCGGCTACGAGCTCAAGGACGTGACGCTCGACATGCTCGGCAGAGCAAAGGCGGTCAAGGTGGACAAGGACAACACCACGATCATCGGCGGCATGGGCGACGAGAGCGCGATAGCCTCAAGAGTGGCGTCGTTGCGCGCGCAGATTGCCGAGACCACTTCGGACTACGACAGAGAGAAGTTGCAAGAGAGAGTCGCAAAGCTCGCGGGCGGCGTGGCTGTGATAAGCGTCGGCGCGGCAACCGAAGTCGAGATGAAGGAAAAGAAGCTCCGCATCGAGGACGCTCTCAACGCAACGCGCGCGGCAGTCGAAGAGGGCATAGTGCCCGGCGGCGGCTCCGCATTGCTCTCGATCATTCCTGCGGTCAAAAAGGCTACGGCAAAGCTCGAGGGCGACGAGCTCACCGGCGCAAGGATCGTGCTCAAGGCGCTCGAAGCTCCCGTCAGACAGATCGCGTTCAACGCGGGCGTGGACGGCGGCATCGTCGCAAACAACATTATCAACGCGAAAAAGCAAAACTACGGCTACGACGCCGCAAAGGACGTCTATTGCGACATGGTCAAAGCGGGCATACTCGACCCGACAAAGGTCGTGCGCAGCGCGTTGCAAAACGCGGCTTCCGTTGCAAGCACGCTTCTCACCACCGAGAGCCTCGTCACGGACATCAAAGAGCCTCAACCTCCCGTCCCCGCAGGCGGCGGCATGGGCGGCATGGATTATTGATAAACTCACAATTCAAAATGACGGCGCGTTGCGCCGTCATTTTTCATAATAATCGTTTTATCTTGCCAAAACAATGTGTTAAAACGCGAATGTGACAAAACAATAAAATTTCAAATAAACTTTTGCCTATCGAAAATATAGTCGAGAGAGACGTCAAACAGGTCTGCCAATTTCAAAAGGATCTCAAAATCCGGCTCGGAGGCGTTGAGCTCATAACGGGTATAATTGACGCGCGAGACGCCTATCTTGTCCGCCACTTGCTGTTGAGTCCAGCCGTTTTCCAACCTCAGTTCTTTGAGTTTTACTCCAATTTGTTTCCCCATACTTGACATTGTACAGTATCTGTACTATATTGTTATATGATGTACATTTTCTGTACATTAAATCAAGTATGAGGAGATAAAACCATGAAAAACAAAATCAAAAAACTCATTGTTGCTTTTGCGGTCGTTATATTCGCTCTTGCAATGCTCGCGGCATGCGATTTGAATTTGAAAAAAACCGACGCAAATGACAACGATAAAGACGTAAATCACAACACCAATCAAGACGTGAACGATGACGACGATATAAGCATATTTGACTTTTTGTCTAAAGAAGAGATAGAGCATATAGCATATTATTGCTCGGCTGTCACGCAAGAGAAGGGAACGGCTGCTTCATGGGATTACGGTTGCGGTGATATTGATGATGCTATAGAATGTATGGCATGGATAACTATTGCATCCGGTACTGCCGATGGCACTGTTACTTCAGTAGAGTTTCGGAGTTTTAAGGATGAAGCGGACGCAAAAAAATATGTAGAGAACTACAAAAAACGTCAAGAGGAAGAAAGAGAGAACGGTGTCGGAGATACCAATGGAAGTGAGTTTTTGATTGACGGCAATCACGCTTTCGAAGTCTACGTTTTTGACCACGAAAAAAATGAAAAGAAGACGAATGAAAAAATTGCCGCAGAGCTTAAAGCGGCACAAAAGTTTTACAAGGAGACGGTGCAAAGATCCACAATGCCGGCATCCTTTTCGAAAAAACGACTTGACTTTATCATGGAATCTATATCGGTCGCGTCGCGCTTCCCTTTTTCCGTGAGAGTCAATTTTGATCTCTGTAACGAATATTTCTTTGATGATGATGTGTTGAACTATGAAGAATATTCTTGCGCGTCGGGGATAATTTTAAGCAGTTTTGAAGATTATCTCGATCCCGATATAACCGTTGACGCGATTCTTTATGAATACGCATATTTTTCAGAGGGTAAAGAGCCGAATTCCGACTTGTGGGATATGGCCACGCATATGCAAGACATCAACAAAAATGGAAATACCAAAGATAAATATATAGACGCAAAGCGCGAAGCAGGGTTCGTTTTTTATAGATACGAGACCGAAGAGACGGTATGAATAACGTTGCGGCTTTTCGGTTTCGCTCAACATTACAGAGAGAATAACTATGCTCGGACAAGGCGTAATGTTGTGAAAATGTATCACGCAGGAGTTTGAGGCTTGCAAACAAAAAAAGCGAATGTGTGCGATGGAAAAGCCACATTCGCTTTTTTAGCTTGGGGTGCAGGGGGTGAAACCCCTTGTCGAGGTGTGGAGCAGCGCTCCGCATAAATATAACACGCAGCGTGGGCGCTTATTCCAAGCTCACTCGTTCGTCTTGTTGCCGTAGGTCATCTTGAGGCGTTCGGAGCCGGAGAGGATGACTTTGCGGATGCGGATGTTTTGCGGGGTGACTTCAAGCATTTCGTCGTCGTTCAAAAACTCGATGGCTTCCTCGAGGCTGAACTTGCGCGGGGTGTTGAGCCTGAGCGCCTCGTCCGAGCCCGCCGCGCGCATGTTTGTGACGTGCTTGCGCTTGCACACGTTGACTCTGATGTCCTCCGCCTTCGGCGACATGCCCACGACCATGCCCTCGTAGACCATAGTTTGCGGGGTGATGAACAATTGTCCGCGTTCCTGCGCGTTGAAAAGCCCGTAGGTTGCGGCTTCTCCCGTCTCGTACGCGACGAGAGAACCTGTGTAGCGGCGCTGTATGGGTCCCTTGAAGGGCGCGTAGCCGTCAAAGAGCTGATTCATCACGCCCTCGCCCTTTGTGTCCGTCAAAAACTCGTTTTTGAAGCCGAACAGCCCTCGCGCGGGCACTTTGAACTCTATGCGGATGCGGCTGCCGATGGGGGTCATGTTGACGAGCTCGCCGCGCCTCAGCCCCATGCGCTCCATGACGGAACCCACGCAATCGGAGGGGACGTCGATGAAGAGCCTCTCCATCGGCTCGCACTTTTCGCCGTCGATGGTCTTGTAGATGACCTTCGGCGTGCTCACCGCAAATTCGTAGCCCTCGCGGCGCATGGTCTCGATGAGGATGGAGAGGTGCATTTCGCCCCTGCCGCACACCTTGAACGTGTCGGGGGAGTCCGTTTGATAGACCCTGAGCGAGACGTCCTTTTGAAGTTCGCGGAACAGCCTGTCGCGCAAATGCCTCGACGTGACGTACTTGCCCTCCTTGCCCGCGAACGGGCTGTCGTTGACGAGGAAGTTCATCTCGATGGTGGGCTCGCCGATCTTGACGAAGGGGACGGGTTCTATCTTGCTCGGAGGGCAGATGGTGTTGCCGATCGTTATATTTTCAATGCCGCTGAAGCACACGATGTCGCCGACGTACGCGTTTTCGACGGGGACGCGCTTGAGTCCCTCAATCTGAAAGAGGTTGACGATTTTGCTCTTGTATGGCGAGATGCCGCTATGATAGTCGCAAACGACCACCTCTTTTGCCATGTCGATCCTGCCGCGCTCTATCCTGCCTATGCCTATCCTTCCGACGTACTCGTTGTAGTCTATTGCGGAGACGAGCAGTTGAAGCTCGCCGTTTTCGTCGCCTTCGGGGGCGGGGATGTAGTTCAAAATGGTGTCGAAAAGCGGCTTGAGATTGACGCCGGGCTCGTTATAATCAAAAGTCGCCGTGCCAGCCTTGCCGGAGCAATATATGATTGGGCTTCGCAACTGTTCGTCGCTCGCGTCGAGATCCAAAAGCAGCTCCAACACCTCGTCCGCGACCTCGCCGAGCCTCGCGTCCGGGCGGTCTATCTTGTTGACGACGATGATGATCTTCAGCCCCAATCCCATCGCCTTTTCCACGACGAAGCGCGTTTGAGGCATCGGGCCTTCGCAAGCGTCCACGAGCAAGACGACGCCTTGAACCATCTTGAGCACCCTCTCGACCTCGCCGGAGAAGTCCGCGTGTCCGGGAGTGTCGATGATGTTGATCTTCACGCCGTTATAGTGAATGGACGTGTTTTTGGCAAGTATTGTTATGCCGCGCTCGCGCTCGAGCTCGCCCGAGTCCATGACGCAGGTCGCGACCTGTTGATTTTCCCTGAACGTGCCGGACTGCTTGAGCATCCCGTCCACGAGGGTGGTCTTGCCGTGATCGACGTGCGCGATGATCGCTATGTTTCTTAAATCCGTTCTGACCATAATTATCCTTTTTTCACATAATATTATCACTATTTTCGAACTTTGGCAAACAATTGAGGGTAGCTGACAAAAAAATATAATTTTTTTGATTGCATTTACAAAACTCCCGCCGTAGGATATAATGATTTGGGAGAAAATATGAAGAGTCTTACCGAGTTATACAGAATTGGTCGCGGTCCGTCGAGCTCGCACACGATGGGCCCGGAAAAGGCGGCTAAGGTCGCAGAAGAAAAATATCCCGACGCCTCGTCATTTAGGGTGACGCTTTTCAGATCCCTCGCGCAAACGGGAAGGGGACACGGCACGGACACCGTGCTCAAAAAGACATTTTCAAAGCCCGTCGAGGTCATCTTTGACGAGGAGAGCTGCGCGCCTCACCCAAACTATATGGTCATTGAGGCGTTGGACGAAAAAAACGACCCGCTCGGCAAGATAAAGGTGATCTCGGTGGGAGGGGGAGCGATCAAGGTTGAGGGCGCCAACTTCGAAGAGCCTCGCGAGGTCTATCCTCTTCACAGCTTTGAAAAGATCAAAAATTATTGCGAGGAGGAAGGCATAGACCTTGCGGGCTACGTCTATCGCTTCGAGGACGCAAAGATAAGGGACTATTTATATAAGGTATGGTTTTTTATGCAGCAGTCCATATACGACGGGCTCACGGCTGAGGGGGAACTGCCCGGCGGGCTCAGGACCAAGCGCAAGGCGAAGGTGCTGTTCGATCAATATATGGACGAGGATCCGGAGTCGCGCGAAAACAGGCTTGTCTGCGCCTACGCGTTTGCCGTGTCCGAGCAAAACGCGGCGGGGGAGGTCATCGTCACCGCTCCCACTTGCGGCGCGTGCGGCATACTTCCTGCGGTTTTGAAGTACGAGCAGGTCAAATGCTCGCTTTCGGACGCGCAGATAATTGACGCGCTCGCGGCGGCGGGGATCATCGGAAACCTCGTCAAAACCAACGCGTCCATAAGCGGAGCGGAGTGCGGCTGTCAGGCGGAGTGCGGCACGGCATGCTCTATGGCGGCGGCAGCGGCGGCGTATCTAAAGGGCATGTCCCTCGATCAGATAGAGTACGCGGCGGAGGTCGCGATGGAGCACCATCTCGGGCTCACCTGCGACCCTGTGGACGGACTCGTGCAGATCCCTTGCATAGAGCGAAACGCCGTTGCGGCAATGCGCGCGTTGGGCGCCGTCTCGCTTGCGAGCTTTCTCACGGCGTCGAGGCAGATCTCCTTTGACGCGGTGGTCAGGACGATGTATCAGACGGGCTTGGACATCAACGCCCGCTACAGAGAGACGTCAAAAGGCGGGCTCGCGTCAAACTATTCCTATTCTCGCCTATCCTCCCGCTTCGATCCTCCTCCCGAAGAGGATTGAATTTGCGGGGCAGTATCACACTTTTTGCGAAATTACGGGGTAGCAAAAATCGCCGGATCCGGTTTTCAAAATTTGCAAGAAAAGATCAAAAGCGGAAGTTTATCGCTTGCAAGCGCGCGTTCAACGCGCGTTTTTGAAATTTGAATTGCAAAAAATTCGCTAAAAATAAACGGTCCGCAAAATGCGGACCGTTTATCGATCGATTGAAATCAGACGTTGAGAAGACGGCAAATTTGATGCTTCATGATCATAAAGACGAGGTCGAGCACCCAAATGATGCCCCAGCCAAGCAACAGGCGAAGAATGAACGCCACGATTTTGCCTTCTTGAAGTCTGGTGATTGCGCCGCAAATCCAAGAAGTGAACGGAATGATCGCGAGAATGAGGCTCACGACCCAGCTAAGACCAAAATAATCTGATTTTTTTGCCATTTTAATCCTCCATCAGGGTTTTGCCCTATATTTTTTTGTTACTATTATAATAACATCTTGCCATAAAAATGTAAATAACAGGAAAGAAATTTTTTGACTTTTTCAAAAAAAATTTTGAGGAATATTTTCACTGTTCGTTGGAGGAATAAATTATTTAAGATAAAAAAATAACTTATATCTGCAAATTTGGGTTGAAATCGCATTGAATATTGGGTATAATGCTTGCAAGGGAGAAAATTATGGTTCAAACAAATTTGATGGAAAACAAGCCGCAAAAGCGGTTTATCGGGCTCACCGGCAACATGTGGGTGTACGCGGTGGGCGTTATGGGCATCAACCTGGCGATCGGTCTTGTCAACAGTTACCAGGCTGAATTTTTCAACAAATTGATGAACGTCAACCTCATGGCGGTTGCGGTCATCATTCTCATCGCAAAGTTTATCAGCATAGTTGCGGACTTCGTTTTCGGAAACTTGATCGACAGAGCGCGCTTCAAATCGGGCAAGATGCGCCCCTGGATCTTGATGTCCGCCTTCCCGCTTGCGGCGTTCACGATGCTGTCGTTTGTCGCAATTCCTTTTGGGACGGGCACGGGAGCCACGATAGGGAAGTACGCGTACATCATCTTCGTGCTCGTGCTTTGGAACGTGAGCATGACTATGGCGGACATCCCCTCGCAGGGCATGCTGTCATTTGTCACAAACAACGCCAACGACATGAACAACGCGGCGGGCATGGCAAACACGCTCAAGTCTGCGGCGCTTGCGTGCTCGGGCATATTCTTCACGATCGTCTGCATGATCACGGGCTCGAGCGAGAATGGCAAAAAGGAATATCTCATCACGGCGGGCATTTTGGTCGGCGCGGGTCTCATTTTCCAACTTTTGATGTACTTCAAGTCCAGAGAAATCAACAAGTCCGTCGCGCCCGCAGGCATGAGCTTCAGAGAGATGTTCAGAGAGCTCAAGGACAACAAGCAGATCCTCATCGTGCTCGGCACATATCTTTTGGGCTTTGGCAGAAACATAGGTCTCGGCATTGCGGTGCAGGCGAGCTGCATTTTGATAAGGGACGGCATCGACCTCTCTTTCATCGGCATGGGAGTGCTGAGAGGCGACGCGTGCAGTTGGGCGATCGGCATAACGTCCGCGATCGCGAGCGCGGTCACCGTCATTCTCAACCCCGTGATAAACAAGAAGTTGGGCGAGAAAAAATATTTCATCATCGCGGGCTTTTACGGCTTTGTCGTGAGCGTCATATGCTACCTTTGCTACGCTTTCGGCGGTAGGGCGATGCGCTCTATATGGGCGATCTGGGTGTATCAATTCTTCTTGGGCTTCTCGTTTGGTCCGAACGGCTATCTGCCGATGGTCATGACGGCGGACATTGTGGACTATCAGGAGTGGAAGACGGGCAAGCGAACGGAGGGCACGCAATTTGCGATACTCTCCATGTCAAACAAGCTCTCAAACGCGCTGTCCGTGTCGATAGGACTTTTGCTCATCGGCGCGATAGGCTTCAGCTCCGCCCACTATAACGACGTTGCAAACTACGCCGCAACGCTCGAAGAAGGGCTGAGACCCGGCGTCATCGCGTCCTATGTGACAAATTCGATGCAAAACAAGGCGTGGGCGATAGAATTTCTCGTGCCCGGCGTGTGCATGCTGCTCAGCTCCCTCCTCATGTTCTTCTACAAGATAGACGAAAAGACAAAGAAGGTCATGCGCGCGGAGCTCGCCGAGAGGCATGCTTTGATGGGCTTGAGCGAGGACGGCGAGAGTGTGGTCTCCGCTTCCGACCCCGTTGACGCGCTTGGCGAGGCGATCGCCTATGAAGAGTTTGGGATAGAAGGCGCTAATCGAGAGGCGCTTGACGAGCCCGACGAGAGCGCAAAGATCGCTTTGGAAGCGTCCGAAGAGCATATCGAAACTCCGATCGACGTCCCCGACGACGAAAGCGACGCGTAAACGACGAAAACGGCGCGTAAATTGAAAAATGACGACCTGCGTTGAGTTTTTCGACGCAGGTCATTCTTTTTTTCTCATATTTTTAACTTTTTGTATTGTCTTTGCGCATTGTCTTTGTATATTTTATTTGCGCATGGTATCTTACGCGGGGGGATTGCCGGACTTTTTATTTGCGCTTTGCCTTACGCTTTACAATTTGAATTGCGCGGTTTTTCGTTTCATAAAGCAGATAAAAAAAAGGAGCGGTGTCGCTCCTTCGATGGTTTTTGCTTTTTCAAACGCCCAACTTCACGCTTTCGCCTTTTGTTGGGATTTTCTCAAGAACATATCCAATCTTGAGAACTTGTCGTTCCAAAAGTCCCCGAAGCGCTTGTTGATGAAGTGCGCAAGATAGCTCATGCCGACGTACGTTGGCAAAAGCACGGCGCAGACGATCAAAATGGTCTTGCCCATCTCCCAAGTGAAGTTTTTGCTCAAGCCGAACATCTCGATCAAAAAGTCCTTTGGCAGGGGCACGGCGTAGCAGCATACGAACGCGCCGAGCATGAGGGTGAGAATTACGGCGTGAAGCGGGGTTATGGGCATGCAGACTTTTGTGAGCATCATGAAGCCCACAAAGGAGATTATCACGATGTAGAGCTGTTGGATCTGCCTCTCATCAAGCCCGG
>CANQAA010000006.1 GCA_947589395.1 uncultured Clostridia bacterium | reverse complement strand
TGATGTGCCTCCGACAGAAGGCACGACCGTCAACTTCAAAGATGATTTTGACGAAACGCTTGCGGGCGAGGACAACGGCTGGTCCGTCGGCAACGTCAACTATACGTTTGGTCAGACGGAGTCGTTTGAATATTTCAAGACAAACAAAAAGAACGGCGGAAACGACGGTTTTAATAACGTCGACGACAAACCGTTCTTCGAGATCAAGAGCGATTGGGCGGCGATCGCGGATTATGCGGCGATAGCTTACACTTTCAAAGAGGCAGGCAAAATTCACTTCAATTTTGAGATAACGGGCGTTGGAGCGGCGACTTTCACCGTGCGCTATGCAATAGTTGGCGAAAACGGCGAAGTGAAGACGGGACCGGTGTTTGCGGGCAATGCCGCGCATGTCACCGCAGAGTCGGATATAACCGTTGAAGCGGGAGACACGTTGTACATCATAATCACACACGAGCAAGGCGGCGATGACAATCAGTGCAACTTCTCGTTTGAGCTGAACGCGGAAGCATAACTTAGCAAATTCGGGCGGGAAGCCGCCCGTAAACCGACTTTGCGCGAAGGCGCAGTCGGGATTAAACAGGTGCAACTTTGCATCGAAGAGCGAAAAATCACAATACGCTGACATTTGTCACGGTAGGTCAAAAATGAAATCATTAAAAATCAAAAACTTAATATTTGCGTTTTTGAGCGTCATCTTGTTCCTTACGCTTATAGCGGGGCTTGTCGGCGTGGGGAAGACTGCGAGCGCCAACATGGAAATTGCTGAAAACCACAGCGGCGCATATCGCAACCGTCTCGCGTTTTCGGCAAAATCGGGCTGGAACAACGACCCCAACGGACTGCTGTATGTGAACGGCACTTGGCATATGTATTATCAATATAACTATGACCAAAACACCGATACCACAGCTTTGGGTTGGGGCAATATGAGCTGGGGACACGCCACGAGCACGGACTTGGTCCACTGGACGGAAAAGGACGTCGCAATTCCCGCGTATCAGGACGGCGAGGACGGCAACAGATACGACATGATGTTTTCGGGAAGCGCCGTCTATGACGAGCACAACACGAGCGGTCTGTTTGATGTGGGCGCCGACGGCAAAGTCGTTGCGGGACAGGGCATCGTTGCCATTCTCACTCAACCCACCGACAAGCAGCGCCAGATTCTTGCGTACAGCAATGATAACGGCGACAGCTTCAAAATTTACGGCGAGGTCATAGGCGCGGATAATGACGGCGGGGTCGGCGACAACGAGTTCAGGGACCCCAAAGTGTTCTGGAGCGATACGCTTAATGAGTGGCTCGCTGTCATCGGCGGCGGCTCGATAAGGATGTATTCCTCAAAAAATCTCATCAAATGGGAATATCTCGGCGAGACGGGCTATTGGGGCGAGTGCCCGGATATATCCCGCTATACGGTGGACGGAGAGCAGAAGTATGTGCTCATAATGTCGCCGGAAGACAAGGTTAACAGCCATATCTACAATCGCACGACGAGGGAGAGCGCGTACTATCCCGCAGAATATTACGTCGTGGGCGACCTCGACGAAAACGGCTTGTTCAAATCAAACGAACCTGTAAGACGCGTGAGCGAGGGCATTGACTCCTACGCCATGCAGACTTTCAACAACGCTCCCGACGGAAAGGTTTACGGCGTGAGCTGGTCCGCAAGTTGGAAGACCTGCGGCCTTTATGAGAACATAAGAAAGACTTATAACGGCGGAATGACGATCGTGACGGAGCTTGGGCTCGTCAAAAACGGCGAGAGCTACGAGCTCACCCGCAAGCCGATCGAAGGATATGACAAACTGAGAAGCGACGAGCCTCTCAAGACGTATGCCGACACGCTCCATGAGGGCGAAAACGCTCTTTCGGGCTGGAAGGCGGAAGTGGGCGATCTGGATATCGAACTTGACTTTTCAAACGGTCAAGCCACTTATGCCGAGCTGTGGCTGAGGACTTCGGCGGTGGAAAATATAAAACTCATCTACAACGTCAAGGACGAGACTCTCACCCTCGACAGATCGCAAAGCTCGTTGCTTGCAAAGGACACCGCGCTCTACACGGTGCCATATTCCAAGCGCGTTGCGCTGAACGACGGCAAGTTGTCGCTGAGAGTGTTGCTGGACAGAGCGTTTATCAGCGTGTTTGCAGACGGCGGGAAGGCGAGCTTCTTCTCGGCTGTGTTCCCGTCCGCAATTTCAAACGGCATGCGCCTCTTTGCAGACGGCGACGTGGGCGTGAAGGCGAGCGTGTACGGTCTTGAGAGCATTTTCGACGACATCGTCGAGGATGAAGGGTTGATACTTTCCGCAAAAAAGAACAACGACCCGATGGGCAAGATAGACGGCACGGTCGGAACCACTTATCCCGTGACAGCAACCTTCTTTGGCAGTAGCTTTGACGAGAGCAACGTGAGCTATGAGATAACGGATGGCATCGACAAGATAAGAATTGCCGAAGTGGGAAGCATTGCGTATATCACCCTTCTAAATAGTGAAAAGACCGACGGAAGCGCCGATTATGCAAAGGTGGCCGTAAGTTATAACGGCGTCAAAGCAGACGATATCGAGATCTTCATCTACAACAATAATTTTGCAAGCGACGTCGACTACAAGTATAACGTCGGAGGCTTCTCGTATTACGGAGATAGAGGACTGTTCCTCACGGACAGCGGCGACGCGTTCAGATTTTCGGACGCAGAGGGAGAAAGTTTCATATATTCGGCGGAGTTTTCTCCGAGAAACGAGAACGCTCAGGCGGCGGGACTCGTGTTTGGCACAAGCGACAATCTGACCTCTTATTTCGTGGCGACGGCGGACGCCAAACTTGACAAGATCAAGCTGTGGAGTCCCGGTCGCGGAGAGCTCAAGACGGTGAATTGCAGCCTCGAGGACGGCGCAAAGATCAAACTGACGCTCGTTGTGGGCGAGGGCATAGCAAAGATATTTGTCAACGGCGAGACTGTGGCGAGGCTCGTTTGCGAGCTGCCGGACTATCACGGCGGAAAACTCGGACTCAACGTGTTCAACGGCGAGTTTGACGTCAACAATGTCCGGTTTGCAAGGACGGAGCACGAAAACGGCATATTTGTGAACGGCTACACCGTAAATTGCGTCTACAACCTCACCGACAACAATTACAAGCTGAAAGCCGACGAGTACGTCGAGGCGGGCGGCGCGGTCGCGCTTTCGGAGAGCTATCTCAAGACGCTCGGAGCGGGCGAGACCTACAGGTTCAGAGTGATCACCGAGTTTACGGACTTCGAATTTGACGTCACTCCTGATTTTGCGGAGGCGGCTGCAACGAGCGCGATAGAAAAGTATTATAGAAACAACGATGTGATGATCGAACTTGCGGGGCAGGCGACCGTCAACAAGTTGACGATAGACGGCGTGGAGACGGAGTTCACTCAGGAGCAGGATATCGTCGTCATTGCGGCGGAGAAGGTAGCTTCGCTTTCGATCGGCAAGCACACCGTGAAGCTGTACACGAACTTGGGAAGGCCCGAAGTTGTCATCAACGTCTCTCAAGCCGTCGAGACCATCGCAGAGCCGATCGTGAAGGCAACGCACCTGTTCTTTTATATCGACATCGCGATATTCGGCTCTGTTATCGTGGGCTATGTTGCCATAATGGCGATAAAAAAGTACAAGAAAAAGTCCGTTCATTCAAAGTAGGACGAAAGTAGCAAATCAATTATCGAGGGCATGACCCAAAACCAACACTCTTTTTTGGAGGGAGAGATTATGGAAAACCAATCCGCATCCGGCGCGTCCGAAGTTCTCGCCTCGCAAGCGTACGAGACAGAGGCGCAAAGTCAGCAGGAGCTTGAGGATCTCGTAGAACAAGCGTACGAGGCTCTTGACGGTTCTGCGCCGGTGGACAAGACCAAGCAAACCAAGTGGGAGAAATGGAAGGACAACTTCAAACGCAAGGGATGGATACTCGTGTTCATCATTCCCGCGTTCGTATACGTCCTCATATTCTGCTATGTGCCGATGTACGGCATACTCGTAGCGTTTCAGGACTATATGCCCGGAGATCAGATAATCGGCAGCGGAACGGCATGGGTAGGCTTTGAAAACTTCAGGATATTCTTTTCGAATCCAAACTTCTGGGACTACTTCAAAAACACGTTCTTGCTGTGTATTTTGGGCTTTATAGTGGGCTTCCCTCTGCCCATCATAGTCGCGCTTTTGCTAAACTCCCTGCGCTCTAAAAAGGTCAAGAAGGGCTTGCAGATCCTCTACTATGCGCCGCACTTTATATCGCTGGTCGTGTTGGTCGGTATGTTGAAACTCATATTCGGCTCGGACGGACTTCTCGATCAACTCAGCATAAAGTTCGGCGGGGACGTAAACGGTCTGAAGTTGTTCTTGTCGCCCGAAGCGTTCAGACCTCTGTTCATTTTCTCGGGCAACTGGCAGGATTTCGGCTGGTCGGCGATCATATATCTTGCGGCGCTTAGCGGCGTAGACCCCGCTTTGCACGAGGCGGCAAAGATAGACGGCGCGTCGAGGTTCAGAAGAATATTCAGCGTGGACTTGCCCGCAATTCTTCCGACGATCGTCATGTTGATGATACTTTCCGTCGGCAACTTGATGAACTGCGGCTATGAAAAAGTGCTGTTGATGCAAACGAGCGGCAACCTCGAAACGAGTGAGATTTTGTCAACGTATGTATACACGTTCGGCTTGATAGGCGGACAGTACGGCGTGGGCACGGCGGCAGGCTTGTTCAACTCTGTGATCAACGTCGTGCTGCTTGTGATAGCCAACTTCACGTCGAAGAAGCTGACCAACAACAGCATGTGGTAAGGAGGCGAGTATGGATAAGCAACAATTAACGATGTTCAAAAAGAAAAACAAGATAAAAGACAGCAAGACGGACTATGTGTATTACGGAATATGCGGATTTATCCTATTCCTGTTGGCGGTCATAGTCATATATCCTCTTTACTACATAATCATCGCCTCCATCTCAAACGCGGACTCGGTCATGACGGGCGACGTGTGGCTGTATCCCATCAAGGTCACTTTCTCGGGATACGCGAACCTCTTCCAAAGAGACGACATATGGCGCAGCTACTTCAACACGCTCGCATATACGGCTCTTGGCACCGTGTTCAACGTGGCGTTGACGATCCCTGCGGGCTGGGCGCTTTCAAGAAGCTATCTGCCTTTTAGAAAACTTATCATGGTCATGCTCATCATCACCATGTTCTTTGGCGGCGGCCTCGTGCCTTACGTCATCGTGTGTAGGGCGCTCGGGCTCTATCAAAACCCGTTGATCCTCATCATCGGCGGCGGCGTGAGCGTATACAACGTGTTTATGTGCAAATCCTTCTTCCAGTCCAACGTACCCGACGAGGTCCTCGAGGCGGCGGCGATAGACGGAGCGGGCGAGATAAGGATATTCTTCGACCTTATCCTGCCCATCGCAAAGTCCATCATAAGCGTCATGGTCCTCTTCTACGCCGTCGGACACTGGAACAACTATATCGACGCATACATCTTCAACATCGACAGTGAGTTTTATCCTTTGCAGACGGTGTTGAACGGACTTCTCGACGCTACGGCAAGCGGCGAAGGCGAAGTCGTGCTTGAGCAAATGAGGCTTGCCACACAAATCAAATTTACGTCCATCATCGTCGCCACCGTCCCCATACTTGTCATCTATCCTTTGATAGAGAAGCACTTCGGACAGGGCGTGTTGGTCGGATCGTTCAAGTAAGAGGCGGGGATTATTATGAAAAAAGTTATAGTTGGAATTTTGGTCGCCGCAGTGTGGTTGGCAGGAGTCGTCGGATATGCGATAGCCGCTTCCGATTCGAACTCTTCATCCCATCAGTTCACCGTTTTGACGGTCAAAGAGGACTCCGTCAAGGACTACAACACCATGCCCGTCTTTCAGCAGCTCGCCGAAGAGACGGGGATAGACGTGGAGTGGAAGTACAATACATCCGCTCAATACAGCAACAACACCGACCCCGTCGGCATAAAGGGCATCGACGCGATATATCACTCCGGATTTTCCAACCTCAAGCTGTACGATTACGGCAGAAGGGGCAGGATCGTCGCGATTGACGAATATCTCGATTGCATGCCCAACTTCAGCAAGATCTTGCAGGAACGCCCCGACATCAAAGAGGCGCTCAAGTCGCCGGACGGACACATATACTCCCTGCCGAGAGTGGAGGAGATGGGACTCAAAGCGTATCCCAACATTTTGTATCTCAACAAAAAGTGGGTGGAAAAGCTCATTGACGACGGCAATCTTCCCGCAGGCGTCAACATTGAAAAGAAAGACCTAAAAGACGGGCTCGATCTTTCAAGAGACCAATTCAAGGCGATCTTGCAAAAGTTCAACGACCTCGATATGGACGGCGACGGATCCACCACAAACGAAGTGCCGCTCAGCTTTGTCAGCAGCAACTGGCAGGGCAACGAGAGCGACCTCATCGCGTCCTTCGGCGTGCCCGAGAACAGGGATCACAAGACGATTGTGGACGGCAAAGTCGTGTTCACCATCGAAATGGAAAACTGGTTCAACGCGGTGAGAGAGCTTGCAGATTGGTATCAAAGAGGACTCATCCGTTCCGCTGCGTTCACTCAACAGGAAAACGATTTTCTCGCAAGAGGTCAGGACGGCAGATACGGCGCGTTCTATTGGTGGGAAAAGGACACGGTGCTTGCCGCCGAGAAAAGAGACGATTACATCATTGTTTTGCCCCTCTCGGACGGGAACGGCAACCGCTATGTGGGAGTGAGCAACGAGCTCGAAGTGGAAAAGGGCGAGTGCGTCATTCTCGACTCCTGCAGCGACAAGGAAGGACTGTTGTCGTACTTCGACAAGTTCTTCGAGCCGGAATATTCCGCTCAGCTCAACTACGGCTCGATAAAGTCCGGCGCGTTTTTGTCCGAGAAGGTGGACGGAAAGCTCATCCCCAACGACGATCACGGCGTGCAGAGCGCGGACGACTTCAGAATGAAAAACGCCCCTTACGGCGTGGTATATCTCACTCAAGAAGTCTGGGACAATTCGGTGCAAATGGAGTCGAGAGCGCAACTCAGAGTCGATAACCTCGAAAAGTATGTGAAAGAATATACATATCCGGGCGCGACGACGATACCCAACCTCAACTACACTCAGGACGAGCTCATCACCCTCAACACCTACGAATCCTCGCTCGCCAAGAACATAGCGAGCTGGTTTACGGGCTGCATAACGGGAAATATCGTGCCGTCCGTCGAGTCCTGGCAAAACATGCTCAAGACGAACAGAGCGTCCATTGACACGGTGCTGAGAATAAACCAAGCGGCATACGACAGATATATCGCGGCGACTCAGGCGTAAGATATATTAAAACTATAAGGAGAAGATATGAAAGGACTCAGAGTTTTGGGCGATTATGCGTTGGAGTTTCTTGTCATAACCCTTCTTGTAGCCGTTTCGGCAATATCGGTTGTGTTTCTTGTCCCCATGCTCGTGGGAGTGACGGGATACTTCTCAAAGGAGTTGGACGCCCGTCGCTTCAAGGACATATTCACAACGATCGCGCACAATTGGAAGGTCATAGTGTTTTACACGATCTTCCAGCTCATCATCATCGTGGTCCCCGTGTTGAACATTTACTTCTTCAACACGCACCCCGACAAACTGAACAAATTTGTGCTCGCCATATCGGTCATTGCGCTTTTGTTCGGCACGGTCTATCTTGCGACGGCGCCGACGGTGATCGTCAACATGAACGTGAAGTTCAGACAGCTCATATTTAACGGCTTTATGATGCTGTTCGGCTCGCTTTGGCGCAGCGCGCTATCGGTTTTGATGCTCTTGGGCATTGTGGCGTTGACCCTCAAATATCCCTATTTGTTGGTGCTGACGCTGTATGTAGTGCCGATGATGATATCAAAGCTGATGAAAGAAAACTTCTACAAACTCAAGGCAAAAGCGCTCAACACGAGCGTCGAACAACTAAAGAGAAAGGAAAAAGAGGATGACTATCTCGACGAGAAAGGGGCGGTGAAACCTGCCGACGTCCACTTTGAAAACGTGGCGAGTTTCGAAAAAACCGAGTCCGACGCGAACGCGGACGAAACGCAAGACGTCGACGAGTCCGACGGAGTTATTACGGACGAGGCGCAAGAAGTTGACAAAGTTGACGACGTAAACGCGGACGAAACTCAAGACGTTGAAAATGTCGACGAGCAAAACGAGTCCGACGTCATGACGGACGCTCCTCACGAGGTCGACGTCGAAGAAAACGGCGAGGACCTCAAAAGATAAGTCGAGCGACAATATGCAAAGCGAATAGGGGGACGGATGCAGAATATGGAGAAGAATATGAAGAAGATCGCAGTGATTGCAATATTTGCACTTTTGGTCGTGATGTTCACGGGTTGTTCGGCAGACGCCGATGTCAAGCAGAGCGGCAAACCCTCCGTCGTCGGCGTCAAGGACTTCGAATGTATTGTGAACAGCAATATAGATTTTCTCGACGGCGTGGCGGCTTTGGACTACGAGGACGGCGACATCACGGACCGTCTCGAAATAAAGGTGTCCCCCGAAGTGCCCGTCACGGGCGGCCGGGCGTATTTCTCTCAAGTGGGAGAGTACGAGGTCAACTACAAGATCACGGACAGCGACGGCAACGTCGCCACAAAGCGCTCGTTCGTGGACGTCGTCGACAGAGAGACATATAGGTCCTTCAAGATGCCAAACGGCTTTTCGGTGAGGACCAACGGCAACGCTCAAATCGTCAAGAGCGGAATGGAAAACGGCGATTTCAAGCTGCAAGCAAACGGCGGGGAAGTTGCTGAGGACATTATGCTGGAGCGCACGTTCACGATGATATGCGGCTATCAATATACGTTCACATACGCTATAGTCAGCTCTGCCGCCGGCAGCTCTGCCGCCGGCAAGGTCAAGGTTTTGGCGGACGGAGTCGATTGCGCGGAGTTTGCCGTGAAGGCGGGAGAGAACGCAATTACATTCGAGCACACCGCCAACAAGGTCGACGATAACGACGAAGTCGACGTGAATATCTCCGTCTGCTTCGGCAGTCTCGGATCCCCCGAACTCACCATAAGATCCGTCGAGACGGAGTATTACTATCCCGACAATATGAGAGGGACAAAGGTCGAAAGGGCGGAGGACTTCAACTTTGCCGCAAGAGTCAGCTCGAGAATTGACGACGACGGCGGGAGATTGGACCTCAAGGGCAACGCTTGGTCGGACAACGACGGCACGGAGGCTTGCCTCGAGATCACAAGCACAAACTCAAGCGACATCTGGAGAGGCGGAATGTTCATCAACACGGGCATCGCTCTCAAAAAAGATACGTCATACAATGTGTCGTTTGACATCTCCGCAAAAGAAAAAGGCAAATTTGAAGTCATAATTCAGAACAGTCAATGGAATGAAAAGCAATTGGGCAAAATGGAGTTTGAAACAAGTCCCGCCGAGCGGCAGAGCGCAAGTTTCGTCGTTGCGCCGGATCAGGTGGGGTCGCTGTGGATATACGTCCAATCCGGCACGAACGTCAACGAAATAAGGCTTTCGAAGCTCAGCGTCAAGGAGACTTTGGGCGAGTCGGAAAAGCTGAGCTATCCCATCGAGGACTTTGTCGAAAGCGGAGATAATGCGGAAATGACCACGCAGGACGGCGGCTTCGTCTACGAGATAAGTAAGTTTGCCGAAACGGACAATGCGCAAAAGATCACGAGCCCGTCCTTCTTTATCGCGGGCAGCAGCGCCAACTATGTGGTGACCTTCAAGGCAAAGGCGAGCGCTCCCATCGAGCTCGTCATCGCCGCCCCCATATACGGCGGCTGGGATCCCACGATAATGTGGTCGAGGATATATCTTACCGAAAAAGAACAAGCGTTCACTTTCTTCTGCAACGGCAATGCGTCCGACAAGGACTATGTGCTCGAGTGGCAGTTCGGCTCTGTGAACAATCAGCGCTTTAGCAACGTAACCATCGAAATAAGCGAGATCAAAATTAGTTTGAGAAACGGGGAATCCGACGTTTAAGTAAGACATGAAAAAAGATATAGAAACCCTGAATAGCTTCATAACGCAGTCAAAATACCTCGTGAACGACGAGTTCAGGCTCATGTATCACATGATGCCGCCCATCGGTTGGCTCAACGACCCGAACGGACTCATCAAGTTTAAGGACAGGTATCACTTGTATTATCAATTCAACCCGTATGCGAGCGCGCCGGGTAGGATGTGTTGGGGACATTTTGTGTCGGACGATCTCATCTCCTACATCGACGACGGAGTGGCCCTGAAGCCCGACGCGGAGGACGCGAGCGCCTATTCGGGCGGAGCGATAGAAGTTGACGGCAGGATATATGCGTACTACACGCTGCACACGGAAAGCGCGGATGGAAAGCGCGAGGAAGTGTATAGGGCGGCGTCAACGGAAGGGTTCTGCTTCGGACACGGCAAAAAGGTGTTTGAAAACGAGACTCTGCCCGAAGGCGTCTGCCGCACGGATTTCAGAGACCCATGTCCCGTGAAAGTTGGCGACGCGTATTACCTGTTTGTGGGCGGCAACGTGCAAAACGAGGGCGTGATAGTGGCTCTAAAAGGCGACACTCCCGACAAGTTCGAATACGCCTTCACGCTCGGGCCCTACTACGAGCTCGGCAACATGTGCGAGTGCCCAAGCTATATGAAAATAGGCGACAAGGACGTGTTCGTCGTGTGCGGCTGCTGCGTTCAAAAAAAGGACAACAGCTTCAAAAACGCGAACTCAAGCGTGTTCATAGTCGGCGACCTGAACTTCGAAGAGGGCAAGATGAAGATCGACTATATACGCGAGGTGGACAAGGGCGACTCCTTCTATGCGCCGCAATTTATCAGGGGCGCAAGCGAGCCCATCATGATAGGTTGGCTCGAGATGTGGGAAAAGAAGTACCCGACAAAAGAGAAAAATCACGGATGGGTGGGCGCGTTCACTATTCCGAGAGAGCTGAAGATGAAAGACGGCGAGTTGTATCAGACGCCCGTAAGCAGTCTGCAAAATTATCTTTGCGACGTTAAGGGCGACAAAGTCCCGAAGTGCGCCGACCTCAGAGTGCGATTCAAAGGCAAAGGATACGTCGCGATAAAGGGTCTGAACGGCGAAGTCATCGTAGGCAAGGACTCTCACGTCTATCTCGACACATCAAACGCCAACAACATGGAGGGATGCACGAGGCGCACGGACGCGGAGTACGAAAGTTGCGACGTGAGGATATTGCTTGACGTGTCGAGCATAGAAGTGTTCGTCGCAGACGGAAAAGAGGTCATAAGCAGCAGAATTTACATCGACGGAGAATATGACTTGGAGATAAACGGCGATGTGGGCGCAATAAATATAAAGGAAATAGGTAAAAGACGATGAAGAAATGGTTGGCACTCATACTTGTTTTGGCGGCAATATGCGTGGCTATGACGGCATGCAACAAGTCTACGGACGTTGACGCCGCCAATGTGTTCCCCGTGTCCACCAACGAGGATTCGCTGGACGTGACGATGGGCGACGTCATGCCTTTTTACGACAACGGCGTGATGAACATCTATCATTTGCGCAACAGTTCGGGCAACAACCCCAACTTTTATCACCCCATAGCTCGCCTGACGACTGTGGACTTCATTCACTACACCGACGAGGGGATCGCGTTGAGTTATGCCGACGAAAAGGACCCCGACGCCATCAAGTCCGTCGACGCCGCGTTGGGCACGGGCTCGTTCATCAAGGACAACAACGGCTTGTATCACTGCTTCTACACCGGTCACAACGACAAAGGAATAGAGGAAGGATTGCCGCATGTCGAAGTCATTCGCCACGCCACAAGCCCCGACCAAAAGGAATGGACGAAGATAGAGGAGTTCAAACTTTACGGCCATGAGAACGACTTCAGAGACCCGTATGTGTATTGGGACAGCGTTGACAACTGCTATTATATGCTCGTCACAACAAGGGACAACATGAGCGGCGGCAGCCCTGCTGTGATAAGAAGATACACCGCGACCTCGCTTGACGCGACTTCCGACGAGTGGACTTTTTTGGACAACTTCTTCATCAACGACGCGGGCGACTTCAACATGGAGTGTCCGTCCTATATAGAGCTTAACGGCTTCTACTATCTTGCCTACAGCGAGCAGGGCAACAACAGAGTCACCCACTATCGCTACAAGACCTCGCACGACGACCCCGAGTGGCACAAGTTCGAAAGAGACAGCATTGACGCGAGCGGCTTTTATGCGGGCAGACTCGAAAAGGCGGGAGAAAAGCTGTACGCTTTCGCTTGGTGCGCGAGGCTTGCGGGCGGCACGACGGGCGGATTCGACTGGGGCGGCAACCTCGTCACTCACGAGCTCGTTCAAAAGGAAAACGGCGAACTTTGCGCGGTGATGCCTCAAAACTACAAAGAATATTTCACCCACAAGGCGTCCTACAAGTCCGTCGACGGCAAGGATCTGAGCGAATATGCTTTTGAAGAGGACAAGTTCGTCGCGTTCGGAGTCGATGAGCTGAAGAACAAAGTCACAAGAATGAGCTTCACAGTGACTATAGTTGGCGACAAGGGCAATTTCGGGCTGAGCTTCGGGCTTGACGGCGCGTTCAACAATAGACTCGGCAGCGCGGTCATGGCTTTCGATCTTGAGAACAATTGCGTCTCATGCTATAATAATGTGTCCAACAAGTTGAGATACGGCAGCCCTCTTGCGAGCGTTCGGTACAACTTCGAGCAGGGCAAGAGCTACGCGGTAGACGTCATCATCGACGGCGAAGTGCTCTCGGTGTATCTCGGCGGCGACATTGCGATAACCGCGAGGATCACGGATATGAAAGAATCGAATTTTGCCTTCTACTCCAACGGAGCGGGAGCGCAGATAAAGGACATAGCGATATATGAGTAAACTGTATTCGATAGGAGAACTCCTTATAGATTTCATGCCGCTTGAGAGGGCGTCGTTCAAGGACACGGCGCAGTTTGAGCGCAAGGCTGGCGGAGCGCCTGCGAACGTCTGCGTGCAGGCGACAAAACTCGGCGTGAACACCGCGTATCTCACAAAGGTGGGTAAGGACGGATTCGGCGACTTTCTCATCGAAACGCTAAATAGAGAAGGCGTTGACATAAGTCACATATCTCAAAGCGACGACTACGCCACTTCGCTTGCGTTTGTCAGCCTGAGCGAAGAGGGCGAAAGGGAGTTCGTGTTTTTCAGAAAAGCGGCGGCGGATCTGCACTTCACTGAGGACGACTTCAAGGACGTCGAATTTTGTGAGGGCGACGCGCTCGAGTACGGCAGTGTGGCGCTTCAGACAGAGGTAGCCAAATGCACGCACAGATATCTCATAGACAAAGCCAAAAAGGCGGGAGCGCTCATCTTCTTCGACCCCAATCTGAGATTTAACCTTTACAAGGACAAAGAGGAGCTAAAGGACATCGTCAAAGAGTTTGCTTCTTATGCCGACGTCATCAAGGTGGGCGACGACGAGCTGGAATTTTTGACCGGAAAAAGCGGCGAGGAAGCTGTGGAGGCTATGTTCGGCGGCAATTTGAAGCTGCTGCTCGTAACCTTAGGCGGAAAGGGCGCAAAATTGTATCTCTCGGACGGTAGACGTGCGTCTTGCGCCGGTTATAAGGTGGCAACGGTCGACACAACGGGCGCGGGGGATTCCTTCTTCGGCGCGTTCATAGCCCAGCTCATTAGCTGCGGCGCAACGGCAAAAAACCTGCTTGACGGCGGGTTTGACTACGCGGGTATGCTCGATTTCGCTTGCAAGTGCGGGGCGTACACGACAATGCACTACGGTGCGATCTCTGCAATAGGAAACAAAAATAATGTTGAAAAGGCGGTAAAATAAAATGGCATCTGTAAAACTCGTAAATGTAAACAAAGTGTATGACGGCGGCGTGCATGCCGTGCACGATTTCTCGATCGATATCAAGGACAAAGAGTTTATCGTGTTTGTCGGTCCCTCAGGTTGCGGCAAGTCCACGACGCTGAGAATGATTGCCGGTCTTGATGAGATCTCATACGGAGAGTTCTATATAGACGACAAGCTCATGAACAGCGCCGCGCCGAAAGACAGGGATATAGCTATGGTGTTCCAGTCGTATGCGCTCTATCCGCAGATGACCGTCTACGACAACATGGCTTACGCCTTGAAACTCCGAAAAGTCCCAAAAGACGAGATCGACAGAAGAGTGAGAGAGGCGGCGGCGATCCTCAAACTCACGCCCTATCTCGACAGAAAGCCCCGCGCGCTTTCGGGCGGTCAAAGACAGAGAGTCGCGCTCGGCCGCTCAATCGTGCGCAGACCAAAGGTGTTCTTGATGGACGAGCCTCTAAGCAACCTCGACGCAAAGCTGAGAGTTGCTATGAGAAGCGAGATCGTCAGAATACACGAGGAAGTCGGCGCAACGACCATCTACGTCACGCACGACCAGATCGAGGCTATGACGATGGCGTCGAGAATAGTCGTCATGAAGGACGGCTTCATTCAGCAGATCGGCACTCCCAACGAGGTCTATCAACATCCCGCAAATCTGTTCGTCGCAGGCTTTATAGGCACGCCCGCCATGAACTTCCTCTACGGCAAGCTCGGCGAGGACGGAAAGTTCTATATCAACGGCTGCGAGCAATACGTCAATATGACGCCGGAGCAAATGCAATTGCTCAAGAACTACGTCGGGCACGGCCTCGTCTACGGCATTCGCCCTGAAAACCTCATCTTCGAAAAGGACGAGCGCTTTGAGCGCTACAAGGACGCGTCATTTGAGATCACCGTCCGTATCATCGAACTGCTCGGCGACATCCTCAACGTGCACGGCAAGGTCGGTGACACCGACGTCATCATCAAAATGCCCAACAAGTACGATGTGAAAGAGGGTGACGTGATCAAGGTCGCGATCGAGAGCTCCTACGAGCGCTTCTTCAACGAAACCACCACAAAAGCCATAACCCCCGACTATTGCAATTACGAAGAGATCGAGGTCACACAGTCGCTTGACGAGGACAACGTCACAATCATCGAAGAGAAAAAGAACGGCATAATCTCAAAGCTGGTCGGCGCTGTGAAAACCGTCGCAGGCAAACTGAAAAAGCCCGCAAAAGAGGAGGAGAGCGCAGGCGAGGAAGTCGTCGGCGGCAAGATCGAGGAAGACCCTTTTGACGATATAAATGAGGAAGAGAAGAGCTTGAGCGAGACAAACCCCAAAGAGCCGTACTTGGACGAGGCAAATCCCGAAGAGAAGCAAGACTGACAATTCAAATATCACGAGCGCAGAATAAATTTATCTGCGCTCATCGCCATAATTTTCCCAATCAAGACGGCAAGCGCAATTTTGCGCTTGCCGTCTTGTAAGACAAATATGTTATAGTAAAATCTATTCCTGCAAAATGGGTTTTTCCCTCACTTTGCAGCCCTTACGGGAGTGGTGGCGGCATCGCCGACATCGCCGCGTGCAGAGCGAAATTCGCATCTGCTAATTTGCGAATATACATCGAACGTGGTCATACATTTTTCCGCACATAAAGATATTCGTGAGCGGAGCAACGATTGCGCAAAATTGAGCGAAGCGAAATTTTCATTCGGCGCAAAAAAAACGCCCAATTCGTACGCGAATTAGGCGGTTTTGGTGGGCAACATCCAAACAAATTCGAACAAAAAATCTGTCATAAAAAATTGCAATTCTATAGCATAAGGTATAAAATCAATTCAGAAATATTGCGTTTTAATATGGAATTTATTGAAACCAAAAAAGAGATAAATATGAGCATATTCGATGAGTTAATAAAATTGGATGAAACGGGAAATATACGTTTTACAAGATGGATAGAATGGCGGCATCGTAGTATAGGCTTAATACATTGTTCTACATGTGTTGCCCTTGATAAGTGTTGGTTTTTGGATATGAAAAAGCCCAAACACCCTCAACATAACAATTGTCATTGCTATATGGTTCAAATACCTACGCCAAATTGCGACAACACAAAAGCGGAATGTCCGTTGGATAAATTCACGGGATACATTTTTGCCGATAAATATTTATGGAATGGAAAGAGAAAATTGTATGAAACGTTAGGTTTTACAATTGAAGATGCTACATACCTGAAAAAGGAGTATGAACATCAGGCACAGGCGGAATATTGCAAAGGCAATTATCAACTTGGTAAACTCGATCCAAGAGGACAAAGAATAAATATCGATATTAAATTTATGCGAAATAACAGGCAAATTGCTTTTACTTCCGGATGGATGGTTAGGGCAAAAGGTTTGATAACAAATAATACTCCGCTTGGAGATTAGGAGGTGACAAATGAAATATCTTGATTTGGTGGAACTGGTTGTAGAAAAGCCGGCATATTTGAAAGCGGGAGTAAAACGCGGCGATTTCGGCGCCGTTATGTCAAAAGAGGCGATAGACGGCAAATGGCAGGTCGTCTTCTCCGAGTTTTACACCGGCAAAGATATTGCGGATATTATGGTATATGAGAATGATTTGAAGGTACACGACTTTGTTCCTTTGGACAGATATCCAAAATAAAGTTGCATATTAGCTCTTAATTGCTAAAATGAAACTTTAATACCAAGCTTGGTTTAATTTTTCTATAAGTACACGAATAGAAAAACTCCTGCCGACAAGCAGGATTTTTCTTTAAGGGTTCAACCGATTACCCTCTGGTGGAGATAAGGGGATTCGTCTTACAGCGGAGCGGGAGCGCTTGCGCTCGGAAGCGAAGCGTGCAGCCTGACCGTTGGTCAGGGCGGCGAGAAGCGCCGTGCGTGTTTTTTGGAAAAGACACGCAAGGTTCGACTCCCCAACAAGCGACAGAAAATTTGAAAACCCCACTAAGCAGTGAGGTTTTCAGATTTTGGTGGAGATAAGGGGATTCGTTTTACAGCGATTGTTAGCCGTAAGGCTCAATCGCGTGCAGCCTGACCGTTGGTCAGGGCGGCGAATGGCGCCGCGCGTGTTTTTTTGGAAAAGACACGCAAGGTTCGACTCCCCAACAAGCGACAGAAAATTTGAAAACCCCACTAAGCAGTGAGGTTTTCAGATTTTGGTGGAGATAAGGGGATTCGAACCCCTGACCTATGCATTGCGAACGCATCGCTCTACCAACTGAGCCATATCCCCATCGCTCATCTATAATACTACATTTTTTCGTTTACGGCAAGCGTTTTGACCTAAATTTGTTGATATTCTTTAGAAATTTGAAAGATCGCAAATTTTTTTTTGAAAAGCGGAGAAGTTCTCTGCGAACGGCGTGAGAAAGTGATTTCAAACATAAAATTCACGATTTTGCACAAATCGGATGTTAAAGCGACGGTTTTTGCGTGATAAAGTGCCTGTATTGCGATTTAACGGGAGTTTTTGAAAAGACAAAAACGGAAAGATGGATGTCAAAAACGGGTGATTTTTCGATAAATCGAGGGGTAAAAGGTTAGTTAACAAGAGGCAAAAAATGCTTAAAAACGGCAAATTTTGGGGCAAAAACGGCGGATTTTGGGTAAAAATCAAAAAAATGGAAGTAAATGGCAAAAAAATTGCTTAAATTCGCTTGATTTTCCGAAGTGATGCTCCTATAATATTTTCGAAAAGTCAAACTTGTGTTGAGTTTTGTCTCAAACGGCGCTTGTTTGAAACAAAATTTTTCAGAGGCTTGATTTCAAGAAAAATCCGCTCCCGCATCGTAATTTGCAATTTGATCTCATCCGTGCATATTGTTTCATATAATATTTAGCATGATTGAAATCAATTTGTATTTCGAAAGTTTTCGAAAGTCGAGCTACTATGCGCACCGCGCAAATAATATAAGGACAACAAGGTAGGAAAGATTATGGCAAACATTTTGAATGCGCTCACACTCTTTGGCAAAAAGCTGCCGTGGGATATGCCGGAAGCCCTCTTCTGGCTGCTCATCGCGCAAGTTGCGCTGATCGTGTTTTTGGTGATCGTCTTTGCGGTTTTGCTCCATAGAGTGGGACAAAACAAGCATACCATTATCATCGAAAAGCCCGAAGATAAAGAATTCCTTCAGGCTGAAGTCGTTGACGAAAATGAGCAAGAGCCTGAGTTCGAAGAAGAGCCTGTTTTCGAAGAAGAGCCTGAGGTTGAAGAGCCTGCTCCGGAGCCCGAACCCGAGCCCGAACCCGAAGAAGAGGTCGTCGTGCTGCCTCAGGTTGAGGAAGAGCACATTGTCTTCCCGGAGTCCTTGCGCGGCGATTGGATCGTGGAAGGGCATGAGAACGTGCGCGTGATCATCGACGAGCAGACCGCAATGATAGACGGCGTCGAAGCGCACGACGTCACGCTCGATCCAGAGCGTCCCGCCGACTATATGATGAGGGCAAACGGCATAGACTACGTCCTCTCTTACAACTCCTCTGAGGAGAGCATGGAGAGAAAGATAAGCGGCGGTTTGTACGACGCGTGCAACCTCGTCGAGTACGTCGAACTGCCCGCCCCCGAGCCTGAGGTTGAAGAACCCGCTCCTGTTGAAGAGCCGCAGGAAGAGCCTGTTCAGGAGCCTGAGGCCGAACAACCCGCAGAGCAACCTGCAGAAGAACCCGCTCCCGAGCAGCCCGCAGAAGAGCCCACAAGCGACGTCATCGTCGCGCCCGTCGTGGTCGTTGAGCAAAAGAAGCCCGAGACCGTCGTAGTCGAGGAAGAGTCCTTTGAGGGCGGCACGCTGAGGTACGATCGCAGCTTCACCGCGAGGATCATTCAGGCGGACGACGATCAAAAGAGCTGGTATACCGAGATCAAAAACGAGATCATGTCATATAAGAAAGTCCACAGCAGGATCAGTTGGAAGAAGGAAGGCTTCAACATCGGCAGGAACGTCGTGGCGCGCATCGCGTTCAGAGGCCTCACGCTGTGCTTGTATCTGCCTCTCAACGCCGACGACTATGCGGACAGCAAGTACAAGGTCGAGCCCATCGAGGACAACGCCTCGTTTGAGGATACGCCGTGTCTATATCGCATAAAGAACGCCAAGCGCGCAAGATACGCAAAGGAATTGCTCGCGGACGTGCTCGCAAAGCTCGGCGCAGAAAAAGAGGACAGCAAGGAAGCGGTGGACTATTATCTGCCTTATGAGGGCACTGTCCAGCTCATCAACAAGGGCCTCATCAAGCGCGTGATCCGCAGCAAGAAGGAAGAGGCGATCTTCAACAACGAAGAGCAACCCGAAGGCCAACCCGCCGAGCAGACCGGCGAAGAGCAACAATAAAACCTGTAAATCAACAACGGCGCGGATATCCGCGCCGTTTTCATATACAAAATTTTTTCAAATCACTTGATGATCTCGCCCGTCTTTGCGGATTGATATATCAGCCAATAGCCCAAGACGCCCTCGTCTGCAACCGAGAGCCACACGCACATATTTTCAAGCTCGCTCGGCGGAGAGGCGTTCTTTTGCCGCTCGGGCACGCCGTAGCAGATGAAGGAAGGCTCTTTGTCGTCGTAGAGGACGCCCACGACGTAGTAGCCGTCCTCGCCGTCTATGCGCACCCATTTCGAGTTTTGCACCGCGTCCTCAAGCAGTTCGTCGTGAGGGTAGCAAACGAACATCTCGTCGAGCTGAGGCTTGACGGCGTAGTAGAAGTTGTTGCCGTCGTACTTCAAAAAGCTGTCCGCCGCGATCGCGCCGAGCGCGTCTATCTCGCCCTGCGCGTCGTGTGAGTTGGGCGCTTTTGCGAGTTTTTCCTCCTTTTGCTTTGCCGCGCGCTCGTCGAGGCGACGGAGCATATCGCTGCGCTTTAGCCCTCCTCCGAACATAGTGAGAGAGCTTGAGCGCACCACGCACCCGACCTCGTTTGTTGCCGAAAACGGCACTTCAAACGTCGAATTGAGGTCGTAAAGTTCGACTTCCGCGATGTTATCGCCAACGAGATATAGTCTTGCGCCATGCGGACGAAAGTCAACGGAGCAGCTCCCCGCGCAAGTTCCCGCCTGCTTCAGAGTGAGCTTGACCACGCCCTTGTGACCCCCGCCGCTCAAAACGATGATTTCTTTTTGCGTCATAATTACCTCTTGAAAACTATATGCGAGCATGGGCGAAATGATGAGCTCGAAAGTTTTATGATCGTCGTCTGTTCCCAAAGAAAACTTGTCGCGTTTTCAAGTTCGATCGGACTTTGAAAGGCCGTGCGCTTTTCAAAGTCAAATCCGAATTCCGCAAAATGCGCGTCTGGGCTTTGCAGCGGGCAAATAAAACATAAAGAGGTTGATATCTTTCAAATTTATGTTATAATACTAAAGAGGTAATATATGAATTTCAGGATCTTGCTCGCCGAAGACGACGGGGATATAGTGAATTTGATCAAGCTCTACTTCGAAAACGAGAACTACGAGTTGTTTTGGGCTAAGGACGGAGAGGAGGCGCTCGAGATATTCAACAAAGAGAAGATAGACCTTGCCGTCGTCGACATCATGATGCCCAAAATGAACGGCTATGAGCTCACCAAGAACATAAGGCAAAAGAGCAACATTCCCATTCTCATCCTGTCCGCCGCGCATCTTGACAGCGACAAGATATTGGGGCTCAACTTGGGGGCGGACGACTATATGGTCAAGCCCTTCAATCCGCTCGAGCTCATCGCCCGCGTCAACGCGTTGCTCAGGCGCTTTTACAACATGGGCGGCGCGGCGCAGCAAAAAAAGGACGAGGGCAAACTCGTGCTCGGAGAGCTCGTTTTGGACACTCATCAGCTCACGCTCGAAAAGCGCGGTCAGCCCATCTCGCTCACTGCGATGGAATACAAGATTTTGATCTTGCTCATGAAGTCGCCGGGCAGAGTCTTCACAAAGATGCAGATATACGAAGAAGTCAACGGGGACTATTATTCCAACGACGACAACACCATGATGGTGCACATCTCCAACTTGCGGGACAAGATCGAGGACGACCCAAAAAACCCGCAATACATCAAGACCGTGAGGGGGTTAGGCTACAAAATTGAAAAGCTCGGATAACTCCCTGAAGGGGAAAAACACCGTCGACATAAGCGCAAAACGCAAAAGGAAGCCCTCCGATCTGCCGCACATAGACAATCGGAGTTTCGTCGCGTTGCTCATTCGCGGATTTTTGACCTTCACGCTCTTCGTCGTGATCGCGGTTTCCCTCATTTTCGGCTTCGCGTATTGGATGTCGCGCTCGGACACCGTCAATATTTACGTTCGCACGATAGAAAACTATCGCGACGAATTGAGATCGGGCAGGTTTTCGGCAATTCCCGTCGACGCCATCTTTGGCAAACGCGGGTGGCTGGACATCGTGAATATGAGCGGCGAGGTGGTTTGGTCGACGAGCAAGGAGAAGCGTTCCTATACCTTAGAGGAGCTTGATTGCATAATTCGTCACGGCTCGGGCGAGAGCGTGAGATCGCTCAAATTCGAGGAGAACAACTCGCTTTACAGCTATATCATCATCAAGTCGTACTCCGACGGCACTCCGGACAAATATCTGTTTTTGGACTCCGATCTTAAGATAAGCGCGGGCACGCTTCCGACGACGAAGACGCACTACACTCAGCGGGAGTACGACCTGCTCGTGTTCAACTCCTCCTCAAACGGGGACATAATGGAAAAATTCGAGTTCGAGTGGGGCGGCGAAAACTATTTTGCCGTTTATCTCGATTCAAACGAAGAGGACGGCACGCCGACGTATATCTTCGTCATCATCGTGGCGAGCGGAGTCGCCATTTTGATGGCTGTCGTCATCATCTTTTATATACGCTACATCAACCGCCACGTTCAAAGGCCGCTCAAGGCGCTCGGCGCGGCGATGAGCGAGTTCGCAAAGGGCGACTACAGGGGCAATTTGACCTATCGCGGCACGAAGGAGTTCGAGCAGCTCGTCGAAGGCTTCAACGAAATGGTCAATTTGCTCAATGCGTCCGAAGAGCAGCGAAAGGCGCTCGAGCAGGACAAACAGCGCATGCTCGCGGGGCTCTCTCACGACCTCAAGACGCCCATGACCGTCATTCAGGGCTTTTCAAAGGCGATGAGGGACGGGCTCATCAAAGAGGAGGACAAGCAAAAATATCTCAACCTCATTTTGACCAAGTCCGAGCACATGAGCGACCTCATCAACGAGTTTTACGAGTACAGCAAGCTCGATCACCCGGACTTTTTGCTCTCAAAGGAGACCCTCGACGTGGCGGAGCTCGTGAGGATATATCTTGCGGGGCGCTACGACGAGTTTGAGATCAGCGGCAGACGCCTCGAGGCGGACATAAGCGAAGAGAGACTTTTTGCGGACGTTGACAAGGCGCAGTTCGTGAGGGTGCTGGACAATCTCGTCAACAACTTCTTCAAGTACGCGGGCGAGGGCACGACGCTTTTTGTCGACGTGACGAGAGCGTCGGACGGCAGCGGAGTGCAAATTTTTGTGGGAGATGACGGCAGCGGCATCTCAAACGACGAGGCTGGGGACGTGTTTGCGCCCTTCGTAGTCGGCGAAAAGTCCCGCAACAATCAGGGCTCGGGGCTGGGGCTTGCCGTTTGCAAAAAGATAATCGAGGCGCACGGAGGCAGCATAGAACTTGCAAAAGAACCCCACGAGGGGCGCACTACGGAGTTCGTCATTTATCTACCCGGCAACGTAAAGCCCGACGAGGGTTGATTTTTGAGACGCGATAGGCTATAATATAACATTATCCGAAAGAAGGAAGACTTGTGGAAAAGGCGATACACGACGGACATAGACAGCGCATGAGAGAGCGCATTCAAAAGAGCGGGATAGGAGCTCTCGAGCCGCATGAGGTACTCGAGTATCTGCTGTTTTCCTTCGTTCCGCGCAGGGACACGAACGCGCTCGCGCACAGGCTCATCGACGAGTTCGGCTCTTTTTCCGCCGTGCTGTCCACTTCTGCCGAGAGGCTCGCGAAAGTGAACGGCATGACGATGAACGCCGCGATATTTTTGAGCAATCTGCCTGAGGTGTTCAGAATGTACCTCAACGAGATAGACAATCCCCGCCACAAACTCAAGGGAAGAGGCGCGGTGAGACAGACGCTCATGAACAAGCTGTTCGGCGAGACGAAAGAGGTCGTCTACGTCGCGGCGCTCGACTCGCACGAACAACTCATCGCGACAAAGCTCATCAACACGGGCAGCGGGGACAGCGTGGATATGTCCACGAGAAATATAGTTGACTTCGCCCTAACCGTAAAGGCGAGCGGGATAGTGCTCGCTCACAATCATCCGAGCGGCGCGGTCGAGCCGTCAAAGGCGGACGTCGACATGACCTTTCAGCTGATGATAACTCTTGCGAACGTCAAGGTGGAGCTGCTCGACCACTTCATCTTTTCGGGGAGCAACTATTATTCGTTTGAGGAAAACAACAGGCTTAGCAACCTGAAAAACAGTATGGATTCGATTTTGAAAGAAGGGATATTCTTTTATGAGTGAAGTGAGAACAAGATTTGCCCCGTCTCCTACGGGGTTCATGCACATCGGCAACCTGCGCACAGGGCTTTACGCCTATCTTTTTGCGAAGAAGAACGGGGGCAAGTTCATCCTCCGCATAGAGGACACGGATCAGGAGCGCAAGGTCGAAGGCGCGGTGGAGATGATCTATCGCACGCTTGACAAGGCGGGCATCAGCTACGACGAGGGTCCAAACAAGGACGGCGGCTACGGCCCGTATGTGCAGACCGAGCGCATGGGCATATACAAGCGCTATGCCGAAGAGCTCGTGAGGCTTGGCGGCGCGTACTATTGCTTTTGCGACAAGGAGAGGCTTGCGAGCCTCAAGGACGAAAACGGCGTCGCGACCTACGACAAGCATTGCAGAAACCTTTCAAAAGAAGAGGTCGAGGCGAAACTCAAAGCGGGCGTGCCCTACGTCATCCGCCAAAAAGTGCCCGAAGGGGTGGTGAGCGAGTACGAGGACATGGTCTTTGGCAAGATAAGCGTGGACAGCGCGGACATCGAGGACGGAGTTCTTCTCAAGTCCGACGGGCTTCCCACTTACAACTTCGCAAACGTCGTGGACGATCACCTAATGGGCATCACCCACGTCATTCGCGGCACGGAGTATCTTAGCTCCACGCCCAAATATAACCTCATCTACGACGCGTTCGGCTGGGAGAGACCAAAGTATATGCACCTGCCGCCCATCATGAAGGACGCGCAAAGAAAGCTCTCAAAACGCTACGGCGACGCGAATTTTGAAGACTTTTTGGCAAAAGGGTATCTGCCTCAGGCGATCGTCAACTACATCGCGCTTCTCGGGTGGTGTCCGAAGGACAACCGCGAAAAGATGACCATGCGGGAGATGATCGAGGCGTTCGACACGGACGGCATTTCAAAGAGTTCGTCCATATTCGACGAGCAAAAGATGAGATGGCTCAACGGCGAGTATCTCAAAGCCATGACCGACGAGGAGTTCTTCGAGGTCGCAAAGCCGTATATAGACGGCGCGGTCGAGGGCATGGACGTCGACGAGTTCGAGCTTGCAAAGCTCATGCGCACAAGAGTCGACGTGCTTGGCGAAATATCCGAAAAGCTCGCGTTTTTGAAAGAGTTCGGCAACTTTGACGCGAACATGTACGTCCATCAAAAGATGAAGGTCGACCTCGACGTCGCAAAGCGCGCGGTAGCAGTCGCGCTCGAGGCGCTAAGAGGCCTCGAGGATTGGAGCGAGGACGGCGTCAAGGAATGCGTGAAGGCGGCGGCAGAGCAAAACGGGCTCAAGGGCGGACAGGTCATGTTCAGCATGCGAGTTGCTCTGACCGACGCGGCCGTCACTCCCGGAGGCGCGATAGAGATGGCGCTCGCTCTCAAAAAGAGGGAGAGCATTCGTCGCCTCGAAGTTTCGCTTGCAAAGCTCAACGAGCAATAAAATGGTTTTATCAACTCGATTTGAAGAGATAAACTATCGATTTTGGAGGGAAAATGTCGGGACGTAGAGGAAAATTCAGAATAGCGCTCATCATGCTTTTGACGCTTGCGCTTCTCATTTGCGCGTTGATCGCGGGCGCGGAACTTTTCCTGTTGTCAAAATCGAGCGAGGCTGTCCCTCAGGGCAACTTCGGCGGAAAGGAAACGAGCGAGCTATGGTATTACGACGCTCTGAATTTGGGCGAGGCAAAGGCGAAGATCGCCTCTCTTGACAAGAGCAAACTCGAAAAGCCCATAATAGTTGCGGTCGTGGACACGGGCATAGACGCTTCTCACGAGTTGTTTTCCGGCGTTTTGCTGACGGACGAGCAGGGAAACGTCGCGGGTTACAACTCGTATACGGGGTCGACAAAGAGCGATCTTTCCGACGCTTCGAGCGACAAGCACGGCAACGGCGTCGCGGGCATAATCGCGATGTTCATAAAGGAATTTGACCTTCAAAATTACATAAAGATCATGCCGATAAAGGCGAACACGACAAACAAGAGCTCCTTTGCGATAGAGTCCGTGACGAGGGCGATAACTTACGCTTCCGAGCACGGCGCGGACGTCATAAATCTCTCTTTGGGCTTGCTCGCGTCGGACATGAGAAGCACGGATTGGGTGAACGACACAAAGCTCAGATACGCAGTCGAAAGCGCCTCCCGCACCTCCCTCATCGTCGCGGCGGCGGGGAACAACGGTCTCAGCAGCGCGAGGGCGGAAAACACCTTTTATCCTGCGGCTATGGACGGCGTGTTCGGCGTGATGAATATGTCAGAAGATGGCGGCGTATATTCCACTTCCAACTACGGCTCTGCCTACGATATGGCGTCTCCGGGACAGGGAATATACACGGCGTCGAGCGCGAGCGGCAACACATATAGGCTCATGAACGGCACGAGCGCGTCCACTCCCATCGCCTCGTTTGCGGCGGCGCTTTTGAAGCTGAGAAGGACGTCTGAAGGCGCGAGCGGCGTGGGCGGACGAGAGCTTGGCAGAATGATGAGCAATCTGGAGTCCGAAAAGATAAACTACAAAAACGAAACCATATCCCTGCTCGACTTCGGCGCGATAGCGGGGCAGGACTTTGACAACACCGTGTACGAGTTCGAGACGCCGACAGGGCTCGAGCTCAGCCACGACGGCACGTTTGGCAGCGGGGACTTCAAAAACGTCGTGTATATGCGCGCAAACAAGGTGCAAAAGATCAACCTCATCGCCAAGATCTTGCCCTACGGCGAGACTGATCCCGACTACGACGAGCTCGTGGATTGGACGCTCGTCGACGAGGAGGGCAACGAGACGGAGCTCTCGCAGGGCGTGGAGTTTTGCTACGATCCGCAAAAGTTCGGCAGCACGAGGCTCGTAGCGTCGCTGAGCGTAGGCAACGTGACGTTTGAAGAGGAACTTCCCATTTTCATCGAATATCTCAACTATCTCGTGGGCGACGTCAGAGTGACTTACTTGAAAAACGCGGACAACAGCGCGAGGGTCGCGCCCACAAGCGGCAGACTTTACACTCAAGAGACCACCACGTTCACGCTGACGGGGCTTAAGTATCTTGCGCCGCTCATGGTCAAGTGGTACGTCAATGGGGAGTACAGGGCGTCGGGGCCGACCTTCGACTTCAAGCCCGAAAAGCCGGGAGACTATCTCATCAGCGCCCAATACGGCGACAATCCGCGCATAGATTACAAGGACTACGCGTTCAGCGCGCACGTCGTGTCCTTCATTTTGCGGCCGTTGGATCTGAGCATGCTGATCGTTTTCATTCTCATATTCGCTTCGGCGGTCGCGGCAGTCGTTGTCATATCCAAGCGCAAAAAGCGCGAGAGCCAAACGACAAGCAAGAATTAGGCTTTTAAGTCAAAAATCAACACGCTTTCAAAAAAATATCTAAAAAACGCGACACAGGTCGCGTTTTTTGAATGTTTTGGGTCATGTTATTTGAGCGTGTAGAGTTATTATTTTTGAACGCTTAGAGTTATATGTTTTTTGAGTAATTTGAGTTGTGCGTTTTGAGCGCCGAGTTATGTTTTAGCGGAGAGGTCGCGCTTTAAGTTTGTGGCATGGTTTTTGCGCTTCGGGACGCGGCTAATATTTTGCGTCGTAAGCCTGATTTCAATTTTCAAATTGTCTTGAGAGGGTCAAAAAGTTCTCGAGGCTCAAGGCTTCGCCGCGTATGAGGGGAGCAAATCCCGCGTCCGTGACTTTTTTTGTCGCCTCGTCCTTTGAAATGGAAAAAGCGACGGAGAGGTTGTTGACGAGCGTCTTTCTTCTCATTGCGAAGGCGGCGCGGATGAGATGATGCACGAGCTCTTTGTCGTAGCCGTCGAGCTTTGTTTTGTCGAGGGTGATCTTGACGACGGCGCTGTCCACGTTGGGCTTTGGAAAGAACATGTCACGCTTGACCGTGCGCGTGATATGCGCCTCGCCGTAGGACTGTATCGCGAGCGAAATCGAGGCGTAATCCTTGCTTCCCACGTTTGCCACGAGCCTGTCGGCGACTTCCTTTTGCACCATGACCGTGATGGTCTCAACAAAAAGTTCGCTTTCGATGAGGCGCATAATAAGCGGCGTCGTTATATAGTACGGCAAGTTGGCGACGAGCTTGAAGCGCTCACCCACGACGCTTTTCAGCTCCTCGTCGGACATCTTCAAAACGTCCTTGAAGACGACCTCGACGTTGTTTGCTCCCGCAAGCGTCACGTCGAGCACGGGCTTCAAAGTTTTGTCCACTTCAAACGAAATGACGCGCCCCGCTTTTTCGGAGAGCGCGCGGGTGAGAGTGCCGCCGCCCGTTCCGATCTCCACGACGACGTCATTTTCATTCACTCCGCTGTCGGCGACGATGGCGTCGAGCAGGTTCTTGTCCGAGATAAAATTTTGACCGAGATTTTTGTTGAATTTGAAACCTGCATTCAAAATTATATCTTTCAAATTTGGCTGTTCCATAGAATATTGTTGTCAATTTTGCCCATATTAGGCTTGTACAAAAGATCTGAGCACAAAAGAGGCGGGCGATCGTCCGCCTAAATTATTCCTCCTCGTCAATTTCCGCTTCGTTTTGTCTTTCGAGAATGTGCATATCGCTTATATGATATGTGCGCGCGTCAAAACTGCCGTCCTTGAGCATGACCTTGACCTTTGCGGTTTGGCTTAAAAGATCGTTTGATTCGACCACGCCCTCGCCGTCGCTCGTCTTGACCTTGCTTCCCACTTTCGGCATGAGGCGGAAAGTCTCCGCGTAATAGTCGTTTTCGTACTTCAGACAGCACATGAGCCTGCCGCACACGCCGTTGATCTTTTGCGGATTGAGCGAGAGCCCTTGAATTTTTGCCATCTTGATGGAGACTTTTTCAAACTCGGGAAGGTGAGTCGAGCAGCAGCACTCCCTGCCGCACGGGGCGAGCGCGCCTCTCATCTTGGCGTCGTCGCGCTCGTAGATCTGGCGAAGCTCTATCCTCACTTTGAAGATGGAGGCGAGCACCTTGACGAGCTCGCGGAAGTCCACTCTGCCTTCCGCCGTGAAGTAAAAGATGAGTTTCGTGCGCTCAAAGGTATATTCCGCGTCGACGAGCTTCATGTCTATGTTCAGCTCCGCCGCCTTTTCGCGGATTATCTTCAGGGCTTCTTCCTTGTCCTGCTTGTTCTTTTCGAGTTTTTTGAAGTCCTCCTCGTTCGCTTTGCGTATGACGGGTTTTAAGGGCTGCACGACTTCACTGTCGTCCACTTGGGAGTTTTTCATCACCACTTCTGCGAGGTCGAGCCCGAGCGCCGTCTCTATGATGACCCCGTCGCCCTTTTCAAACTCTATGCCGATGGGATCGAAATAATATACTTTGTTTGAGTTGGAATGTTTGATGCCAATTACCGTTGCCATTTGTGTCTGACCTCCAAGATTGAAAAGAGCAGGCTGTCGAGACAGGCGACGCCGTTCACATTGACGCTCTGCTTTTTTCTGAAATTGTTGATGAGCCCCGCGATCTTTGCGAGCGCGAGCTCGGAATATCCGTCGGCAAGCGAGACTATCTCGCCTCCGATATGTTTTGAGAGCATGAGCTCTTTGTCGTTCTTTGAGACGAGCATGTCCCTTGCCACGATCGCCATGAGATCGACAAGTTTTGAAACGTTCGACGTCTTTTGCATGAAGCTCTCAACGGCGAGGACGTCCGAGCTCTTTTGCAGCTTTTTGAACACTTCGAGGGCGGAGCGATACAAAGCGACGTACTCCTCGTCCTTTGCGAGGGTGAGCGCTCTTCCCGGCATGCCGTCCGAACACGCCGCCGCGACAGACGCCGCCTCTTCGGGGATGTTTTGTCCCACGAGGAAGTTGAAGATAGCGTCCTCGTCAAAGCTGTCCATATATATCTTGCGCACTCTCGACGCGACGGTCGCGAGCATGCTGCTTTCGTTTGCGACGCCCAAAAAGATCGTGACGTCCTCAGGCGGATCTTCGAGGGTCTTGAGCAACTTGTTTTGCGCGGCGGGAAGCATGAGGTCGGCGCGATGTATGAAATAGAGCTTGCGATTGACAAGATGTTTGACGTTCACCGTGTCTATGAGTCCCTTCGAGATGTCCTCAACCTTTATCTTTTCGCCCTTCTCGTTGATGTGAAAGATGTCGGAGTGGGTGGAGTGCAAGACCTTTTTGCATTCCGCACATTCCCCGCAACCCGTGCCGCGCTCGCAATATATCCTCATCGCCGCGAGGGTGAAAAAGCTGTCCGTGAGCGCGTCGTCGAAAGATACGATCATATAGGCGTGCCCCAGCCTGCTTTTTATGTCCTTTTTCAATTGAGAAAAGGCTTTGGAGTTTGTGAGTTCGTCCTTGAATATCACTTGATGATCCCTCTTGCGCGCATGGCGTTTATTATCATATTTGAAGTCACGTTTTTGTCGAAATCGGGTTTTATGTGCACAAATCTGCCGTTTGAAGCCTTGCTTTGCGCAATATAGCCCGCGTACACCTTTTCAAAGAACTCGTCGGATTCCTGCTCGAGCCTGTCCTCAAGATGACCGTTTCTGAAAGCCTCGCGGGGGCTGAGGTCTATAAACACGGTGAGATCCGGCTCAAGAGAGCAAAGCGCAAGTTCGTTTATCTTTTTCACCTCGTCTACGCCGAGCCCTCTCGCATAGCCTTGATAGGCGATGGAGCTGTCTATGAACCTGTCGCATATCACGAGCTCCCCCCTCATGATGGCGGGCAAAATGACCTCTCTCACGAGTTGCGCGCGGGAAGCGGCGTAAAGAAGAGCTTCGGTCTCGGGGGTCATCTCCTTGTTTTTGGGGTCGAGAATGACTTCCCGTATCTGTTCGGATATGGGAGTGCTGCCCGGCTCGCGTATAAAGAGAGCGGGTTGAGACGTCGCGATAAGATATTCTTTTAAGAGTTTCAGCTGAGTGGACTTTCCGACGCCCTCACAGCCTTCGAACGTAACGAACATAATTCACCTTTTTCAGTATATCATTTTTTTTGACGCATAACAAGCGGGCAAACAAACTTCGCTTGATTTATCTATTATATCACATTATATCCCTTTATCAAATGTTTTTCTTGACTATCGCCCTTTTGTGTATTAAAATTGTATAATAATAGGCTAAAATCAGCGAGCGAGCAAGCCAAAAAGGACGTTATGGACTACAAAAAAATAGAGGAAAAATGGCAAAAGAGATGGGAAGAGAGCGGGCTTTATAAGTTCGATCGCTCAAAAGTGGACAAAAAATATTATGTGCTCGAGATGTTTTCCTATCCCTCCGGCGCCAAACTTCACGCGGGGCATTGGTACAACTACGGCCCCGCAGACACGTTCGCGCGCTTCAAGCGCATGCAGGGCTACGAAGTTTTTCAGCCTATGGGCTTTGACGCGTTCGGTCTGCCCGCTGAAAATTACGCGATAAAGACGGGCATTCACCCCGAGATCAGCACCCTCAAAAACATAGAGACGATGGAAGGGCAACTAAAGCGCATCGGCGCTACCTACGATTGGGACTATGAGATAAAGACCTGCCTTCCCGAATACTACAAGTGGACGCAGTGGATGTTTTTGCAACTCTATAAGCACGGCTTGGCGTACAGAAAAGAAGCTCCCGTCAATTGGTGTCCCTCCTGCAACACGGTGCTCGCAAACGAGCAAGCGCAGGGCGGCGTGTGCGAAAGATGCGGCTCGACGGTCACTCACAAAAACCTCAACCAATGGTTTTTCAAAATAACGGCGTACGCGGACGAGTTGCTTGACAAGCTCGACGAGCTCGATTGGCCGGAAAAGACCAAACTCATGCAAAAAAATTGGATAGGTCGTAGCTACGGCGGCGAGATAGAGTTCGACGTGAAGGGCAGCGACAAAAAGATAAAGGTGTTCACCACCCGTGCGGACACGGTGTTTGGCGTGACCTACGTCGTGCTCGCTCCCGAAAATCCTCTCGTCGACGAACTGACCTCTGACGCTCAGCGCGAGGCGGTCGAAAGCTACAAGGCAAAGAGCGCGCTCGCAAGCGAGATAGACAGGCTGTCCTCCACAAGAGAAAAGACGGGCGTCATGACGGGCGCGTACGCTATAAACCCCGCAAACGGCAGGGAAGTGCCCATTCTCGTCGCGGACTACGTCATCGCAAGCTACGGCACGGGCGCGGTCATGGGCGTCGCGGCGCACGACGAGAGGGACTTTGTGTTTGCAAAAAAGCTCGGACTTCCCATTGAGCGAGTGATAAAGGGCAAGGACGGCGAGGACGAATTGCCTTTCACGGAGTACGGCACTCTCGTGAACAGCGGCGAGTTTGACGGAATGAGCTCGGAAGAAGCGAAAAAGGCTATCCTTCTCAAACTCGAAAAGCAGGGCAAGGGCGGGCTCAAGACCAACTACCGCTTGCGCGACTGGCTCATCTCCCGTCAAAGATATTGGGGCGCGCCGATCCCCATAATCCACTGCGAGCATTGCGGCGACGTTCCCGTCCCCGAAGAGGATCTGCCCGTGAGACTCCCCATGAACGTCAACTTCACGCCGGACGGCGAGTCCCCCTTGAAAAAGTGCGACGAGTTCATGCACACGACTTGCCCCAAGTGCGGCCGTCCCGCCTTGCGCGACGCGGACACGCTCGACACGTTCGTCTGCTCGAGCTGGTATTATCTTCGCTATCCCGACAACAAAAACGACAAAAAACCCTTCGACACGCAGTGGATCGACAAGATGCTCCCCGTCGACAAATATATCGGCGGCGCGGAGCACGCGTGCATGCATTTGCTTTACGCGCGCTTCTTCACAAAGGCGCTTCGCGACATGGGATATCTGCACTTTGACGAGCCTTTTCTCTCCCTCGTGCATCAGGGCACGATCTTGGGCCCCGACGGCAACAAGATGTCAAAGTCAAAGGGCAACGTGGTCTCTCCGGACGACTCCATCGCTCTCTACGGCGCGGACGTGTTCAGAATGTATCTTATGTTCGGCTTCAACTACGTTGAGGGCGGCGCGTGGAGCGATTCCGGGCTCGACGCGGTCAGCCGTTTTCTGGACAGAGTAGAGCGAGCGGTCAAAAAGTGCTACGAGGTGGAGTTTGAAGATCGCCCCCTCGACAAGGCGGAAAAGGAGCTTGATCGCGTGCGCCACAACACGATCAAGTGCGTGACGCAGGACCTCGAAGCGTTCTCCTTCAACACGGCGATCGCAAGGCTCATGGAGTACGTCAACGCGATATATTCCTACGACGCTTCCGTCAAGACGAAGAATGTATTTTTCAAGGATTGCGTGAAGACCCTCGTGAAGTTGCTCGCTCCTTTCGCCCCGCACATATCCGAAGAGCTTTGGGAGATGCTCGGGGAAAAATATTCCGTTTTCAACGAGGCGTATCCGAAATACGACCCGCGCGCGACCGAGCTTGACGAGATAGAGCTTGCGGTGCAGATAAATTCAAAGCTCCGCTCCAAGATAAACGTGAGCGCGACGGCTAAACAAGAGGAGATCGAAAGCGCGGCAAAGAACGCGGTGAGCGCGCTTCTTGAAGGGAAACAAGTGAAAAAGATCATCATCGTGCCAAAGAGGCTCGTGAATATCATAATATGACGGAACGTGGGGTTTATCCGACGATTCTTATAAATAAACATCAATTTTGAACGGCGCATTGCGCTCAGGAGACAACTATGCTTGATTTGACGAGGATCAGAAACAATCCGCAGGCTATCGCGGACGCGCTTGCAAAAAAAGGCTACAAGGCAGATTTTTCCAAGATCATCGAGTGGGACGATCAAAGAAAGTCCACCATCACCGAGATTGAGGCGCTCAAGGCGCAAAAGAACAAGGTGTCGTCTCAGATACCCGTGCTCAAAAAGGCGGGGCAACCCGTCGAGCCCATCTTCGACGAGATGAGAAAGCTCGGAGAGGAGATCGCTGCGGGCGACGCGAAGATCGCGGAGCTTGTGGATAGCATAAACGACGCGCTCTCCTGCATGCCCAATATCCCCGACGACGACCTGCTTCCGGGAGAAAAGGAAAACAACAGAGTCATCAAAGTCGTGGGCGAGCCGCCGAAATTCGACTTCACTCCCAAAAATCACGTTGACCTTTGCACTGAGCTTGGGCTCATAGACTACGAGCGCGGCGTGAAGCTCTCCGGCAACGGCTTTTGGATATATCGCGGCATGGGCGCGAGGCTTGAATGGGCGCTTCTCAACTACTTCGTGGACGAGCACATCGCGGACGGCTACGAGTTCATTTTGCCCCCGTATCAGCTTGGCTACAATTGCGGCTACGGCGCGGGACAATTCCCGAAGTTCAGCGACGAGGTATATTGGCTCGACGTCGACGAGGACAAAAAGCGCAACAGATTCATGCTCCCGACGGCCGAGACCGCGCTCGTAAATATGTTCGCGGGCGAGATAATCGACGAGAGCAAATTGCCCATGAAATTCTTCGCGTATTCGCCTTGTTTCAGAAAGGAGGCGGGCAGCGCGAGAACGGAAGAGCGCGGCATGATAAGAGGACATCAGTTCAACAAGATAGAGATGGTGCAATACGCGCATCCCGAACACAGCATGGAGGCGTTTGAGGAGCTTGTGGAAAAGGCGTCACGGCTTGTCGAAAAGCTCGGATTGCACTTCAGGGTCAGCAAACTCGCGGCGGGCGACTGCTCGGCGTCGATGGCGAGGACGTACGACGTGGAGCTTTGGATCCCGTCTATGGGCATCTACAAGGAGTGTTCCTCCGTCTCAAACGCCAACGACTATCAGGCGAGGCGCAACAACACCCGCTATCGCGACTCAAAGACGGGCAAACCCGCGTATGTGCACACTCTTAACGGCAGCGGACTTGCGACGTCAAGGCTCATCCCCGCGATCGTGGAGCAGTTCCAAAACGCGGACGGCAGCGTGAGAGTGCCCGAAGTTTTGAGGAAGTATCTCGGCGGGATAGACGTCATAAAATAAATATGGTTATATTTTGAGCGGATATCCGCCAAAACATAAAATACAAAAAGGGGTAAAATTATGAGAGAAGAACTACGACAGTACGCCGACGACGCATATGACATCGTTCGGCACGCCGCAAACGAGATCGGGCAACGCGTGCCCGGCACGGACGGCGAGAAAAAATTGCACGACTTCATGTCGGAAAAACTCGGGGCGCTCGGACTTTCGCCAAAGACGGAAAAGTTCATCTTTGCTCCCCGCTCCTCGATCGGCGGCTTGCCGTACGCGGGCTGGGGCGGCATTATCATCGCGCTGTTGCTTGCGCTCGGCATGATGTTTGTCTCGACCATTTCGGATTTCGGAGTGGGAGTGCTGTTCTTTGCGTCCGTCTACGCGGCGGCGCTTTGGACTTGGCTCATCGTCAGCGTTTTCAAATATAAGACGTTTTTCGATTGGTGCTTCCATCAGGAGATCTCCTACAACACCTACGCCGAGCTTTTGCCCGAAGATGGAAAGTACGACTACACGATCTTGCTCTCGGGGCACACGGACACGAGCTGGACTTTGAAGCACAGCGCATTGAGGAGCAAACTCAACCCCGCGCTTATCTTCGTCAAACTCGGAATAGGCGCCGTGAGCGTCGTGTCTCTCACGCTTCTTGCATGGGCGAGCTTCATCGTCGTCATGATCTTGAATTTCGGAAAGCTCGACAACGTCGACGGGCTTTTGAAGGCGCGCGAGATATTGTATTATATCTCGGTGTTCGGCGCTCCCGTGTTCATGGCGGGATCGTATCTTCTCACGCTTTACAACGAGAAGAACCCACGCGTGGCGTCTCCCGGCGCAATGGACAACGCGACAGGCGTTGCCCTCGCCTACGAAGTAGTGAAATATTTCAAGGAGAACCCCGACAAGATGCCCAAGCGTTGCAGGATCGTGGACGTCAATTGCGGGGCGGAGGAGTCCGGGCTTCGCGGCTCGTTGAACTTCGTTCGCAATCACAAAAACGACGGGATGCTGAAAAACGCCTATCACATCAACATAGACTCCATCGCGGACAAGGACTACTTTGAGGTCATCAACGGCGACGCGTGGCTGTGCCCGCACTTCGACAAAGACCTCGAGGGCATGTTTGTGGACGCAATGAAGGAAGCGGGAATAGAAAAGCCCGGCAAGATGGCGAACCCCGTCGGCGGATGCGACTCCACGCCGTTTATGAAAGCGGGCGTGAAAACCATCACCTTCGCGGCGCAAAATCCCACGATGACCAACTACTATCACACCCTCTACGACGTGCCCGAGCGCTTTGACGCGGACACCGTCGGGCTTGGCTTTGACGTCGTCTTGCGCGTCATCGACAAGATCGCCGACCACGAAAACAACAAGTGATCCCCAAAAATCCAACCACTTCGGCGGCGGGTTTTCCCGCCGCCTATTTTATATGATCCCAATCGAAGAAACCAATTTGAAACCTTGCTTGAGCACGATGTGCACCCGTTTGAATATAGTAATGCACACTTATTAGGACGTACTTATAAACGACGAACTCTTATTCGAAGCGTTCTTAGGCCTCGCTTACTCACTTATTTGAAACATTGCACTCTATTCGGGGCGTAGTTTGTCCTCGCCCGAGAAAGTATTTTGAAACATTCTGTCTCGGGGTCCCCGCAAAAATATGCAATGTTTTTGTGGGGTAATGTACGGGGTGGAGCCGCAAGGCGGCGACCGCAGTCCAAACCCCAACAAACGAGGCAAGCTCATTTGTTGGGGACCCCGATTTTACCCCATAAAAACAGGCAAGCTGTTTTGATGGGGACCCCGATGTCCGAGCGGTCTTACCGTTTCTCTCAAGCTGACGAAGAAAAAAACGAGACCCCCGTACGGGCTGAGTGTTTAATTTCAAATGGTAATTTAGAGCGAGCGCCACCCCAAGCACGAATATTAGGCGAGCTATATCCACATCTAAGATGTGAGATATCTGTGAGCCGTTAAGATTTTGCGTGCGCGGAGCAGCGAAAAAACCGCGCCGCCCTCATAAGGACTTGCAAAGCGCAAGTCCTGAGGGGATTGTAAACGAATAAAATATTACGGGACAAAACTTATATTAAACGAAATACTATGAGCGAGTGTACCCCCAAGCACATATTACGGGTTGAAAACTTGATTTCAAACAAAAAGTATGGGCGAGCGTTCACCCAAGCACGCAAAATAGCGAGCGGGCGATAACAAGCAATATGAGTGGACTTTGACCTTGATATCGTAAAGCGAAGCGTACATTTTGCGTGCGCGGAGCAGCGAAAAAACCGCGCCGCCCTCATAAGGACTTGCATTTCGCAAGTCCGGAGGGGATTGTAAACGAATAAATTATTACGGGACAAAACTTATATTAAACAAACACTATGAGCGAGCTAAACCCCAAGCACGCAAAACAGCGAGCGGGCGATAACAAGCAAAAAGAGCTGACATTGACCTTGATATCGTAGAGCGAAGCGTAAGTTTTGCGTGCGCGGAGCGGCGAAAAAACCGCGCCGCCCTCGTTAGGACTTGCAATTCGCAAGTCCGGAGGGAATACGCGGTTTTTGAGCGGGAAGTGGTGGGTCATTTAATTTGGGTGCGCATATCCAACTTATTATTTTATACCATAAAAACAAGGCAAACGCAAGTAGCAAGCGGTGTTCATTGATAAAAAGTAAATCCGAACCACTCACTCGTTACGAGTATTTGGTTCGGATCATACTGACTTGGTGCCGATGATCTGACTCGTATACAGTTAAGTGATGCTTACAGTTCAAGTATCAGATAATAGTCGGTGATAGTGCGGTATTTCGCTTAGGCTCATACCGCTACCTGCATTCGCTCACAGTTCGCTGCTCGATAGCTTTTTTATCGATTATGCTTTGCATAAATTTTCTGTTTGCCCGCTCCGCTTCGACGCAAGCGTCAATCGAACGTGCAATCAGAAAGCCACTTCGTGGCTATTCGATAAAAAAAGCAGTCTCGCTGCGAGACTGCTCACTCATTTGGTGCGGTCACCGGGACTTGTATTACAGCGGAACGGAGTGAGTTTACTCACGGGAGTGTAGCGTGCAGCGGATGTCCATCCGGGACGCGCAAAGCGCGTGCGGCATATGAAATTATGCCGCAGTTCAAGTCCCATAGATAAATCAAAAGCACGGCTATGCCGTGCTTTGGTGCACCGAGGCAATTATAATCCGAACACGAAAGCTCGTCAAGGCT
>CANQAA010000005.1 GCA_947589395.1 uncultured Clostridia bacterium | reverse complement strand
CCGCGACAGGCAAAGGCGATGATAGTCGGCAGCAGTTTTTTGAAGGACGGCATGAGGATATTTCGATTGAAGTAATCTTGAACATTAAACTATAATAAACAAATGCGGCGTCGGATAAAGACTGATTTTCTCTATGCGCGGGAGGAGAATTTGCGGATGATCTTCTCGAGGGAGGATGAGAAGCGAAGGACGTCGCTTTTTGTGTTTTCAACGCCGAAACTTATGCGGACTGCGCCTTGCATGGTCGTCCCCAAATGTTCGTGAACGAGGGGAGCGCAGTGAAGCCCGCTTCTTACGGCAATTCCCGCAAAGTCCAGAAGTTGGGCGACGATCGCGCTGTCCGCGTCATTCAAGTTGAATGAGACTATGCCGTAAGGGTTTTGCTCGGAATAAACTGTTAATCCCATATTTTTGAGGTTATAAACCGTCGATTTTGTCAAATTAAGATAATTTTTGATTGTTTCGTCGACGTGAGAAAACGACCACATTGCGCCTTGATGCAATGCGGCGATCCCGCCCGCAAATTGAGTTCCCGCCTCAAAATCTTCGGGTGAGGACGCGGGTTGAATGACGTCGGACGAGCTCGTTCCCGTGCCGCCGAATATGAGGGGAGAAAGTTTTATATCTTTTCTTTTTACCAGCGCGCCCGTGCCTTGAACGCCGTGAAGTCCCTTGTGTCCCGCAAGCGCGAGCATTGAGACGTTGCACTCGTCAAAATCGATATTCGCGCAGGGAACTCCTTGCGCTCCGTCCACGATGAGAATCGCGCCCGCGTTGCGTGCTGCCTCTCCCACTTCTTTCAAATTTACGCTCTCGCCAAGCACGTTCGACGCCGCAGTGAGAACTATTATGTCAGCTTGATCTATCGCTTCAAGCAGCTCTTTTTCGTCGACTTTGTGCTCGCGCGTGAGCCCCACGACTCTCAAGAATATCAGGTTTTTGTTTTTGAGATGAAAAAGCGGGCGAAGGACGCTGTTGTGATCGAGCGCCGTCGTCACCACCTTTTCGCCGCCTTTTATCAGTCCGAAGAGCGCAAGATTGAGAGCTTCCGTGCAGCTTTTTGTGAAGATGACGTCCGCGCTTTTTGCGTTCAAGGCGCTCTTCAGATATTCCCGACATGCCTCGATTTTGAGGTTTGCCTCGATCGCGTCGCTGTGTCCGCTCCTTCCGCCGTTTGCGCTGTGGCGAAGATCGAAATTTATCGCGTCTACGACGGCTTGCGGCTTAAAGCGCGACGTCGCCGCGTTGTCAAGATATAGCATACTCACTCCATATTCAAACTATGCCGCGCGATAGCGATGTGTTCGACAAATTTTTCGCACGCAAAATTTTGTCGACAAATATAATGATTTGGGCGGATACATATAATTGGAGGAGCCATGAGAGAATTTTTTATTGCGTTCCGCTCACGCTCGGAGGCGATACGCTTTTACGAGTTGATGCTGAGCTATAGGATATCTTGCAGGATCATCAACACTCCGTCGTCGGTGGGCATTGGCTGCGGACTGTCCGTCAAGCTGTTTGCAAAGGATATGCATCAGGCGCGGATAGCCCTCGACAGGGGGAAGTTCAAATCTGCGGCGGGATTTTATTACTTTTCGCAGTCGGGAAGCGTCATAAAGCTGTGAGCCCGAGTATGCGCCCCAAAAGGCAGCAAGCGCTGCCTTTTGTCTTGAAACGACGCAAAATAATTCAACTTTGCAAAAGCATATGCCGCAATGTCTTGCAAATCGGCGGGTTTTGTGCGATAATACTTGCATGAGCGACGACAATATCAAAATTTTGGAATTGCTTGAAAAGACGCATCCGAGCGCCGATTGCGAGCTGAACTACGGCACGCCGTTTGAGCTGCTCGTGGCTGTGGTTTTGTCCGCTCAGTGCACGGACAAGCGCGTCAACGAGGTCACAAAAAAGCTCTTCAAAGAGGCGTCGACTCCCGAACAGTTCGTCGCAATGCCTTTAGAGCGGCTTGAAGGGTTGATATATTCATGCGGATTTTATCACAACAAGGCGAAGGCGATAAAGGAGCTCAGCGCAAGCATAGTTCAAAAGGGCTATATGCCGACCACTCGCGACGAGCTCATGACATTGACGGGCGTTGGCAGAAAGACGGCGAACGTGGTTTACTCCGTTGCGTACAAGGGCAACGCGATCGCTGTCGACACGCACGTCTTCAGGGTGGCAAACAGGCTGGGGCTCGTGGACGAAAAAACTCCCGAAGGCGTGGAGAAGGGGCTCATGCAGGCGTTTGACGAGGACAAGTGGTCGCACTTGCATCATCTTCTCATCTTTCACGGAAGATACGTCTGCCACTCTCAAAAGCCCGCTTGCGAGAGCTGCCTGCTCAAGGACTTTTGCAAGTTCTTCAAGCAAAACGAAAATAATATAAGCAAAAAGAGCAAATAGATATGGTTGATTATGAGATACTCTCAAAGCGAATGCTCGCAAAGGACGTCGTTGAGCTCAAAGTTTTCGCGCCGCTCGTGGCAAGACATTGCCTTGCGGGGCAATTTGTGATAGTTCGCACGGATATAGACGGCGAGCGCGTGCCTTTCACGATCTGCGATTTCTCCCGCGAGGAGGGAAGCGTTTCCCTTCTCATTCAAACGGTCGGATATACGACGGACAGGCTGAAAGATATGAGCGTCGGCGAGCGGCTCGAGGACGTGGTCGGGCCTCTCGGCAAGCCGACGGAGCTATCCGAGTTCAAAAACATATGCCTCGTTGCGGGCGGGATAGGCATTGCCGTCATTTATCCGCAACTGAAACAACTTAGCTTTGAGGGCAAGCGCGCGGACGTCGTGGTCGGGGCGAGAACGAAGGACTTGCTCATATACTCCGACGAGGTGAAAGCGCTCGCAAACGAGGCGACGTTTGTCACCGACGACGGCTCGAACGGAAAGCGGGGTCTCGTGACGGACGCCCTCAGCGAGACGCTCGACAAAAAGCAGTACGACTGCGTGTTTGCGGTAGGACCTCTAAGGATGATGCAGGCGGTAGTCAGGCTCGCTTCGTCGCGGGGGATAAGGACGATCGTAAGCATGAACTCATTGATGGTGGACGGCACGGGAATGTGCGGCTGTTGCAGAGTCAAGGTGGCGGGAAAGGTGAAATACGCCTGCATTGACGGACCTGAGTTCGACGGAAGCGAGATAGACTTCGACGAGGCGATAAAAAGAAGCAAAACCTATCTTGAACACGAAAAAAATTGCAGATTGAAAAGATATGAGCGATGATATTAGACACGATATGCCCACGCTCCCGCCGGACGCGCGAGTAAAAAACTTTGACGAGGTGGCGCTCGGCTACGACGACAGGCTCGCCTTTTTGGAGGCGGAGCGGTGTTTGAATTGCAAAAATCCGCCTTGCGTGAGGGGCTGTCCCGTCGGCGTGAATATCCCGGCGTTTATCAGAGCGATAAAAGAGGGCGATCCCGTGAGGGCGGGAAAGCTCGTGAGGCTTGAAAACAGCCTTGCGACGGTGTGTTCGCGCGTTTGCCCTCAGGAAGTTCAATGCGAAGCGCTGTGCGTAAGGCGCGAACGTCTCGGAGGGTCGGTCGCGATAGGCAATCTGGAGCGCTACGCTTCGGACTCTCTCGCCGCGTATGAAAAAAGAAAAGGCGAGATCGACCTGAAAAAGAGCGACGTTGCAAAGGGCATAAGCGTCGCGGTGGTCGGATCGGGTCCCGCGTCGCTTGCATGCGCGTGCGAACTGCTATCAAGCGGCGCTTCTGTCACGATGTTCGAGGCGCTTCACAGCTTCGGCGGCGTGCTCAGATACGGCATCCCGTCCTTCCGCCTTCCAAAAAACCTCGTGGACGACCAATTTGAAATCGCAAAGAAGATGGGGCTCAAGACCGTCAAAAACGCGGTCGTGGGCAAGTCAATATTCATATCCGAACTGCTTGAGGAGTTTTCGGCAGTCTTTATCGGCACGGGCGCGGGACTTCCGTCGTTTTTGGGCGTGGAGGGGGAAAACCTCGCGGGAGTGTACTCCGCAAACGAATATCTGACGAGGATCAACCTCATGCATGCAAACGAGATCGGCAGCGTGACCCCCGTGCTCAGAGGCAAAAAGGTCGTCGTCGTGGGCGCGGGAAACGTCGCGATGGACAGCGCGCGCACGGCTTTGAGAATGGGTGCGGAAGTGCACCTCGCGTATCGTCGCAGCAGGGCTGAAATGCCCGCTCGCGCGGAGGAGATAGCGCACGCGGAGGAGGAGGGAGTCCAATTCCACCTGCTCGTCAACCCCGTGAAGATATTGGGGGAGGAGAACGTAAAGGGCGTTCGCCTTCAAAGGATGCAGCTATCCGAGCCCGACGAGAGCGGCAGACGCCGTCCCGTCCCGATAGAGGGCAGCGAGTTCGACATGGAGTGCGACGAGCTCATCGTGGCGTTGGGCACGAGCCCAAATCCCATCATCAAGAGCAGTTGCGAGATCGAAGTCACAAAGCGCGGCACTATCGTTGCGGACGAGATGGGCAGAACGAGCATGAAAAGCGTGTACGCGGGCGGCGACGCAACGACGGGAGCGGCGACGGTCATCTTGGCTATGGGCGCGGGAAAGCGCGCGGCAAAGGCGATAATTTTTGATATAAAACAGGCAAAAGAGGAGCTTTGAGACTATGAACATGTTTTTGGACTATGTGAAAATTTTTGTCAAGGCGGGCAACGGCGGGGACGGCAAGGTCTCCTTCCATCGCGAAAAATTCGTGCCAAACGGCGGTCCGGACGGCGGCGACGGCGGCAAGGGCGGCGATATAATCTTTGAGGCGAGCAAAAATTTGAACACGCTCATAGATTTCAAATTTCAAAAATTCTATCGCGCTGAGGACGGCGGAAACGGCGAAAACAAAAATTGTACGGGAAGATCGGGCGACGACCTCGTGCTCAAAGTTCCTGCAGGCACTGTCATCAAGGACACAAAAACGGGTAGCGTCATTGCAGACCTCTTTGACGACGGCGAGAGAGTGACTCTGCTTAAGGGCGGCAGGGGAGGCAAGGGCAATTGCCGCTTTGTGCACGCGCAAAGGCAAGCTCCTTCATTTTCACAGCTCGGCGAAAAGACTGAGGAGCATCAAGTCACGCTCGAGCTCAAGACCATCGCGGACGTGGGGCTCGTGGGGTTTCCGAATGTGGGGAAATCCACGCTGCTTTCGGTGCTTACCTCAGCAAAGCCAAAGATCGCAAACTATCACTTTACGACGATCAACCCCAACTTGGGCGTGGTGCAGATGTTTGACGACAGCTTCGTAATCGCGGACATTCCCGGACTCATCGAGGGCGCGAGCGAGGGCGCGGGGCTTGGACACTACTTTTTGCGGCACATCGAGAGGGTGCGCCTCATCGTGCACATCGTGGACATCAGCGGCAGCGAGGGAAGAGACCCCGTCGACGACTACAAAAAGATAAACGCGGAGCTGAAGGCGTACAGCGAAAAGCTGGCTGCAACCGAGCAGATCGTAGTCGCTTCGAAGTCGGATCTGCTTGCCGACAGGGGCGAGATTGAGAGATTTGAAAAGGAGATAGGCAAAAAAGTGTTCGTCATCTCCTCCGTAACCCGCGAGGGCGTGGACGAGCTGTTGCGCGCGATAAAGCAAAAGGTGGACGAGCTTCCCAAGCCTCAGCGCATGGAGATCGACGAGGACTTCGAGCTCGAGCCAAAGGCGGATCAGCGCTTTGAGATAATCAGGGAGGACAACGGCGACTTTGTTGTCGTCGGCGGACTCGTGGACTTTTTGGAGCAAAACGTCACGCTCGACTCCGAGCAGTCCTTCGCGTTCTTCCAAAAAGTGCTCAAGGACAGGGGCGTCATTGCCGAGCTCAAAAAGCGCGGAATGAAGGAGGGCGACACCGTCATAATAGGCGATATCGACTTCGAATGGGTGGAATAATTTGCACCTGTATTGAGTTTTTTTTTGAAAAAATCATATAAATTTTGGATATGCGTTGGGAGTTTTTTGAGGCTTTCGCATGTAAGTTGCGATCGCCCAACTTCTGCGCGTAAAAGCGTGCGGCTTGCTTGCATGGCGCGAACGCATGTGCAAAATTTTATGCTTACTAATGCTCGCAACTTGTTTGTGGCAAGTCGCGAGTTTTTTAATTATCAATTGAAATTTGCGCGTTGACTTTTTGATTTTTCCTCGTTTGCTTTTGACGAGGTGAGCTTTTACAGCTCGTCGATGGAGATTTGTGTGTCGTATTTTTACGCTCGCGCTTTTTGCTTGAAGTTGTGAACTTTACAGTTCGTCTATTGAGATTTGCGCGTCGTCAATTTCGTTTTCGAGTTCGCTCTCGACCTTTTTAGAAAATATAGACCCTTTGCCGAGCGGGGTGAGGGTGAGAAGGGCAAGAAGTATGAGGATGGAGCCGAAAACCATATAGTATATTCGCATGGGAGTGAGAAAGGAGACGAGCGTCAAGACAGTCCCGGAAAACGCGTACGAGCGGAAGTTCGCCCTGTTGAAGATCGCCTCGAACACTCCTCCGAGCGAGATTTTTTCCTTGACGGGCGCAAGGGAGGGAAGCTCGCCGTGCTTTTTCAAAAAGCGAAAGACCGTCTTTGTCTTTACGATGACGACGCTCACGTTTTCCAATCTAAGGACGGAATACGCCTTTCTCTCTATCCCGCGAGTTATGACGTAGGCGGTCTTTTTGAAGTTTTGCTTTGTAAGGTTTATGATGGGCGGCATATCGGCAAGCGTGAGATTTGAAAATTTGAATGCGGAAATGAGCACGGCGTTTTTCATAACGATGTAATTCGAGCCGCCTTCGCAGCCTTTCAATATTTTTTTGAAGAGACTTATGACGTATTCGTTGCCGCGCAAAGAAAACTCGAGCGCGAGGCGATCGTAGGAATAGGGCTTTGAGAGTTTTGCCTTGACATAGCGCACGGTGATGACGAAGATGAGAGTCATCGCGCTTGAAAAGATGAGCGCGCCTATGTAGCCGTGAAAGAGGTACGCCGACCAAAGAAATGTCAAAAAGAATATGAGGACTGTGAGTGATATGAGGTCTATAACTTTTGCCATACGTCGATTATTGCCAAGCTCTCGCCGTTTATGCTTGCGCTCGCATAAAATTTGGGATATAATATAATTATGGAAAAGGTTTTGGTGTTTGGAGGGACGTTCGATCCGCCGCACAACGAGCATGTGAGGATAGCGCTTTTTGCGCTGAATTATCTTGGTCTTTCAAAGCTCGTCGTCGTGCCGACGTATCTTCCCGCCTACAAACGGAACAGTCTTTTGAGCTTCGAGGACAGAGTTGAGCTGACAAAGTTAGCCTTCGCGGGCGACGACAGGGTGGTCGTTGACGAGATAGAAAAGAGGCGCGAAAAGGACAACTACGCGGCGCTCGTGCTCCCCGAACTCAAAAAAAAGTACGGCGAGATAACCTATATGATAGGCGGCGACAGCCTCGACTATTTCGACGAGTGGTATATGCCCAAAAAAATTCTCGATACTTGCGAGATAGCCGTCGTGCCAAGAGCGGGGAGAGAGGAATTTTGCGGCGAGAGGCTCGAAAAGAAGATAGAGGAGCTGAAGAAAAAGTTCGGCGGGAAGTTTTCGATTTTGCCAATTCTCGGCGGCGACGTGAGCTCCACGCGCGTCAGGGCGCAGATGGCGTTTTCCTGCTTCGACGACGTGCCCGAAGGCGTTGCGGAGTATATCGAGAAAAACAAATTGTACGCCGACTTTCACGAGATGGTGAAAAAGGTGAGACGTTTTGAGGATGACGCGCTTTTTGAGCACACGAAGGCGGTGGTGATGACCGCGCTCGATCTCAACAGCGATTTCAGAATGGGGTTCGCGTTTGACAAGGTATTCACGGCGGCGCTTCTTCACGACAACGCCAAGCAGCGAAAGTCACTCGACGGGCTGTCCGTCCCCTTTGACGCTATCGGCAGCCCCGTGCTACATCAATTTTTGGGCGCGCAAAAGGCGAAGCGGGACTTCGGCGTTGAGGACGAGGAGGTCTTGAGCGCGATTTCCTGCCATACGAGCGCAAAGAAAAACATGAGCGAGTTTGAAAAGCTCATCTACACGGCGGACAGCGTGTCCTACGACAGGACGTACGAGCCCATCCCAAAGCTGAGGGAGAAAGTTTTTGAAAACTTCGAAGAGGGGTTCAAGTCGGTGCTCGAGTATACCTATCAAAAAGTGGACAAGAGCAAGATGTATCCTTTGACAGAACAGGCGTATGAATATTACATAAAAAACGACAGGAAATAAAGGAGGAAATATGGAAGCAAGAGAATTGAAGAACGCTATATGCAACATTCTCGACGAGGGAAAGGCAGCGGACATAACCGTGCTTGACGTCGAGAAGATGACCGTCCTCACGGACTACTTTGTCATTTGCACGGCGAAGAGCACAAGACAAGTCAAGGCGCTCGCCGAGCTCGTCATGGACAAACTCGAGGAAGTCGGCGTCACCCCGTTGCACACAGACGGCGTGGGAGAGGGGAAGTGGAGCGTGTTGGACTACGGCAGCGTGATACTTCACGTTTTCAACGACGAGACGAGGATGTTTTATTGTCTTGAAAAGCTGTGGTCTGACGGAAGCAACCTCGAAAAGTTCGTTCCCGAAGAGAAAAATTGAGACTTCCAAGATGAACGACAGTATGTCGCGCGGAGTCCGAAAAATCTTTTAATATTAAAAAGTAAGAAAATGTTGGTAAAAGTATTCCGAAATTTCGATTTTTTCGGAATACTTTTCTCAAAATCTCGGCGTTTTGCGGTAAATTTTCAAAACTTAGCTGTTCATTCTCATAGGGCAAAATGCGCCGCGCAAAAAGAATGAGCGATATCGCTTGAAATGTTATAATTCTTCTTGTATAATATATTTTAGCGTATGCCGTGAATTTGCTTATGCCGGGAATTATATCTCGGCGTATGGCGCATAGGCGTATGTCGGGAATCAACTCGGCGTACAAGCATCGGCGTATGCCAAAAGGAAACTATGAGAATAAACAAATATCTTGCGGAATGCGGCGTGTGCTCGAGGCGTAAAGCGGACGAGCTTGTTCTTAGCGGACGAGTGAGCGTAAACAAAAAGCCCGTCAAGGAATTGGGCGTGGATATCGACGAGACTCGCGACGTCGTGTACGTCGACGGCAAAAAAATGACGAGGGTCACCCATTTTGACTATCTCATGTTCAACAAGCCGAAGGGCTGCGTGACCACGATGAACGACGAGCTCGACAACAAGAGCGGAAGAAAGGGCGAGGAGAAAAAACTCGAAAGCGACCCCGCGACGGAGGGCGAGCCGAGAAGAAAGAGGCGCACCGTCATGGACTATATCGGCGAGGACTTCAAAAAGCGCCGCGTGTTTCCGGTCGGGAGACTTGATTTTGACAGCGAAGGCTTGTTGCTTTTGACAAACGACGGGGCTCTCACCTACGCTCTCACGCACCCCTCGAATGAGATCCCAAAGACCTACGTCGTGAAGATCGAGGGCATGATAGAGGAGAGCGACCTCGCGATATTGCGCAAGGGCGTGAAGGTGGACGGCGTCAAGTTCAACCGTTGCAAGGTCAAAGTGACGGGCGTGGAGGACGGCAACACCCGCCTCGAGGTCACCCTCACTGAGGGCAAAAACAGGGAGATACGCCGCATGTTCGAAGCGGTGGAAAAAAACGTTATATTCTTGAAGCGCGTAGCCGTTGCGGATCTAAGGCTCGGCGGACTGTCGAGAGGCGGATACAGAGAACTGAACGACGTCGAGATCGCGTATCTATTGAATATTGCGGGAATTGGCGAGAGGAATGTATGAATATCGTAATTTCAAATGACGACGGATATGAGGCGCGCGGAATAAGGGCGCTGGCAAAGGCGCTTTGCGCTCACAACGTGACTATCGTAGCTCCCGAAGGGGAGAGGTCGGGCTATTCGCACATGGTCGGCTTCTTCCAGGGCGTGGCGTATAGAGAGGTAAAGATGGAGGACGGCATAAAGACGTACGCCGTCGACGGGTCTCCCGCAGACTGCATTATGTTTGCCTCAAAGCACCTCTTCAAGGATGAAAAGATAGATCTCGTGCTGACGGGGATAAACAACGTGCTGAACATCGGCTCGGACATCTTGTTTTCAGGCACGTTCGGCGCGGCGCAGGAGGGGACTTTCAACAGGATCCCGTCCATTGCCGTGTCTCTGAAAGAGTCCGGCGACGACGACTATTCCTACGCGGCGGAGTTCGTCGTGAAAAACCTCGAAAAGTTGGCGTCGTACGCGAAGGAAAACGTCACGGTCAACGTCAATTTCCCCTCGTCCGATCCGAGCAAGATAAAGGGCGTGAGGGTGGCAAGGCTCGCCTATCACCCCTACGAGGAGCGCTACGTCCTCTTCAAAAAGGACGGAAGAGAGAGATATTTCATAGACGGATATCCCATAAAGGACTATCCGTACGCAAACGACAGCGACGTGAAGCTCATTCACGAGGGCTACATAACCGTCACTCCCGTGCAGATGCTCGCGACCGACGAGAGCATGAACGACATAAACGCGGCGGAGCTCAAGTTATGAGAGTGGCTGTCGTGGGCGGCGGAGCGGCGGGATCGCTTGCGGCGATATTCCTCGCGCGCGGCGGAGCGGACGTCGTCCTTTTGGAAAAAAACGAAAAGCTCATGAAAAAGCTTTTCATAACGGGCAAGGGAAGATGCAATCTTGCAAACGCCTGCGACGAGCGGACCCTCTTTCAAAACGTCGTGAGAGGGGAAAAGTTTTTGCGCTCGGCGTTTTACGGCTTTTTGCCCGCCTCCGTCATGGAGTTTTTCGAGAGCTTGGGCGTGCCCCTCACTGTGGAGAGGGGAAATCGCGTGTTCCCAACATCGGGCAAGTCCTCAGACGTCATTCGCGCGATCGAGAGGGAGCTATATATGCAAAATGTGGACGTGCGCTTGCGAGCGGAAGTTCAAAGCGTAAAGTTCGACGACAAATTTCGCGTGTCATTTAAGGGCGAGGACGGCAAAGTTCAAAGCGTCGAGGCGGACAGGGTGATAATTGCAACGGGCGGAGCGAGCTATCCGCTCACGGGTTCGACGGGGGACGGCTATAAGTTTGCAAAGAGCTTTGGACATAGCGTCGTTGAGCCACGACAGTCTCTTGTCGCCCTCATCACGGACGAAAACGTGAAGGAGCTTCAGGGCTTGTCGCTGAAAAACGTCGAGTTGAGCGCGTACTCGGAAGGCAAACGCTTTGCACGCGAGCAGGGAGAGATGCTTTTCACGGACAAGGGAGTGAGCGGACCGATCGTGCTCACCGTCTCTTCCTACGGCGCAAGGCTTGAAAAGATAAAGCTCTCGTTGGACTTAAAACCCGCGCTCGATGAAAAGACCCTCGACGCCCGCCTTCAAAGGGAGCTCGCAGAAAGAGCAAATCAGGAGCTGAAAAACATAATGCGCTCCGTGCTTCCCGAGAGGCTGAATATGTATGTGCTGAAAAGAGCGCAAATTGACGGGACGATCAAGGGAAACTCCCTCACAAAGGAGCAAAGAAGCCGAATTGTGAAAACCATGAAGGGGCTGGAGTTTTCCGTCAAGTCTCCCGCGCCCTTTAGCGAAGCGGTGATAACGGCGGGAGGAGTGGAGCTTTCGGGGCTCACACCCAAGTGCGAGAGCAAAAACATGGGCGGCTTATATTTTGTAGGAGAGGTCATCGACGCGGACGCGCTGACGGGCGGGTTCAACCTGCAAATTGCGTGGTCGACGGCAAAAATCGCCGCATTAGATATACTGAAACAATAATTTTTTGGAGATAGATATGATCAACGTTGCAATAGACGGTCCTGCGGGCGCAGGCAAGAGCACGGTGGCAAAGGAGCTTGCAAAAAGGCTGGGCTTCATATACCTCGACACGGGCGCGATGTACCGCGCGACGGCGTATTTGGCGCTTGAAAGCGGCATTGACGTCAAGGACGAGGAGAGGGTGCAAAAGATGCTCGAAACGCTCGATATGAAGATAGAATACGAAGACGGCGTTCAACAAATTTACGTCAACGGCGTAAACGCGACGCCGTATCTCAGAGAGCACCGCATGTCAAAGGCGGCGAGCGATATATCGGCTCTGAAGTGCGTGAGATACAAGATGGTCGAGCTTCAGCGGGAGTTTGGCAAGACGCACGACGTCGTGCTCGACGGCAGGGACATAGGCACGTTCGTGCTTCCAAACGCCAACTGCAAGCTGTTTTTGACAGCCACTCCCGAAGTTCGCGCAAAGCGCCGCTACGACGAGCTTCTCGCAAGAGGGGAGCAGGTGGACTTTGACAAGTTGCTTGCCGACATCGTGCAGCGGGACTACAACGACTCCCACCGCGAGGTCGCGCCGCTAAAGCAAGCTGAGGACGCCGAGCTTTTGGACACGTCGGATATGGACGTGCAAAGCGTGGTGAGCTATGTGATAGACAAGGTGCAAAGAGAGCTTGCAAAACAGGCGGAAGAGGCGAAAGGCGAGGAAGTCAAAGAGACTCCCGAAGAGGTAAACCGTGAAGCCCACGAAGCGGCAAATTCCGAAGCTCACGAAGAGGAAAAAGAGGCGAACAAACCGAGTGAAATCAAAGAAGATCAAAAAAAGAAGGGCGCGAGCGACAGACTGAAAAAATATTATACGCCGCTAAAGTCCTTCGGCTTTTTCCGCTTTATCAGGACCGTCATGAAGCCCGTGCAAAAGCTCGTGTGGCCGATAAAGCTCATCAACCCCGAAAACGCGAGAAAGATCGAGGGAAGAGCCATATATATTTGCAATCACTACTCAAAAGTCGACACGTTTTTGCCTTGCGTGGCACTATTTAAGCGCGAGGCACATATACTTGCCAAAGCGGAACTGTTCGAGGCTCCCATTCCCGCGTGGTTTTTGTATCATATGGGCGCAATACCCGTCAAGAGGGGGAGCGCGGACGTGAGCTCCGTGAAGTGCATCCTGAGCGTTCTCAACGCTGACAAACAGCTGCTCATCTTCCCCGAAGGCACTCGCAACAGACAGGGCACGGAGGATATGGCGGAGCTGAAACAGGGCGCGGCGAGGTTTGCGATCAAGACGAAAGCTCCTATAATCCCAATGATGTATTACTCCTCGCCTAAGGCGTTCAAAAAGAATTGGCTGTACGTCGGCGAGCCCTTCACCCTCGAGGAGTTTTACGGCAAGAAGGGGAGCGAGGCGATGCAGGAAGCGACCGATCTCATCAAGCAAAAAATGGACGAGGCAAGAAGGCTTGTCAACGAATACGTCGAGCATGAAAAGAAAAATTGAGATAGCCTCAGGCGCGGGCTTTTGCAACGGCGTGAAGCGCGCAGTAGATATGGCGCTCGAGCTTGCAAAAAAGTACGGCAAGATATATACGCTCGGAGAGCTCGTGCACAACGAGCTTGTGACGGCGTATCTTTTCGAGCACGGCGCGGAGTGCGTGAGCGTTGAGGACATAGGCAAGCTGAAAGCGGGGGATACCGTGCTCATCAGGGCGCACGGCGTTCCCGTCGAGCTCGAGAGGAGCTTGAAAGAGAAAGGTCTCAACGTTTTCGACGCGACATGTCCCGTCGTCAAGCGAAATCAGAATATCGCAAAAGAGCAGTCCGAGATGGGCAGGCGCATAATAATTTACGGGGATAAGACGCACGACGAGGTCGTTGGGCTCATCAGCTACTGTCGTGGGGGAGCGACCATACTTTCTCCCGACAAAATGCCCGAAATCGGCGACGAACCCACCGCAATTTTGTTCCAAACGACCGTTTTGGACGAAAATTTTGAAAAAATAAGCAAATTTGTTGAGAATTTCAAAAAAAATAGCCAAAATTTAGTTGAGATTTTTAATACTATTTGTTATACTACTAAGGCAAAACAGTCCGAAGCGGTGGCTTTGGCCGAAAAAAATCAGGCTGTTTTGGTGCTCGGAAGCTCAACGAGCGCCAATACGAGACGGCTTTTCGAGGTCGCAAGGGCTAAAAATGAAAATACGTTTTTCATTCAAAATGCGGAGGAATTTTTGCAGCAAGCAAAAAACTTTAAGGATTTTCAAAGTGTATCAATAGTCGCAGGAGCGTCGACTCCGCCATCATTGATACGGGAGGTATCGGAACTTATGAGTGAAACTCAACATCAGGCAGAAGTTGCCACCGAAACTGAAGTGACAAAAGAGGCAACACTTCAAGAACAAACTGCTCCTCAAGAGGACGCAAAAGCTAACGCCAATGAAGATCAACTTACAATGGCGGACATTATGAAGTCAAATCATACCGCTCATTACGTTGAGTACAAAGTTGGCAGGCGCGTGCTCGGCAAGGTCTTGTCCGCAACTCCGGACGGCGTGTATGTTGCCATCGGCGGCAAAAAGGACGGCTTCATCGACAAGTCCGAAGCTACCGTAGACGGCAATTACAACCCGGCTGATTTTGAGGTTGGCAAAGAGCTCATGGCGGTTATCATTGATACCAAAGGCACACAAGTGACCCTCTCCAAAAAGGCGGTCGACGTCAAGTTGCTCGAAGAGGCTGAGGCTGAAAAGGCCCTTTCTCAATCCGAGTTCAGGCTCAAGATGACCGAAGTGGTCAAGGGCGGCTTGAGAGGACACTTGGGCTCATACACGATCTTCGTTCCCGCAAGCCAGATAAGAATGGGCTACGTCAGCAACCTCGAGGACTACAAGGACAAGGAACTTCGTCTCACCCTCATGCCCGAAAAGCAACCCGAAGCGAAAAAGGAAGTCGTCGAGAATGCCGAAAACGCGGAAAGCGCAGAGCCGTCGGAAACAGCGGAGACGACCGAGCCCGCAACTCCCGAAAAACCCAAAAAGAAGTCCAAATATTTGTTTGCGTCCCAGCGCATGATCCTCGAAAGGGAGAAGAAGGAAAGAGAAGACGCATTCTGGAACAGCATCCATGTGCATGACATCGTGACCGGCAAGGTCAAGAGATTCACCAACTTCGGCGCGTTCGTAAGCGTGAAGGGCTACGATTGCCTCGCCCACGTCTCGGAGCTGAGCTGGAACAGGGTCAGCGATCCTTCCACAGTCCTCAAGATAGGCGAGAGCTATGACTTTGTCGTGCTCAAACTGGACAGAGAGTCCGGAAAGATTTCGCTCGGCTACAAGCAACTTCAGAAAAAGCCCTATGAGCTCGCCGCAGAGAAGTTCCCCGTCGGCAGCGTCGTCAAGGGCAAGGTCGAAAGAATATTCCCGTTTGGCGCGTTCGTCTCCATCGACGACGGCGTTGACGGCCTCGTGCACATCTCTCAGATTTCCCACAACTGGGTCAAGGACGCAAACGAAGTGTTCACGGTAGGCCAAGAGATCGAGGCAAAGATCATTGGCTTTGACGAGAACCGCATCACGCTCTCCATGAAGGAGCTGTTGCCCCCGCCGGAGCAGACAGAAACTTCCGCTGAGGAGATAAGCGAGGCGACCGATGAGGAAAAGCAGGGCAGACGCAACTCCCGCATGAAGAAGTTCGAGCAGAAAGTCGCGGACGGCGAAGGCAGAAGAGAACGCAAGCCCGGCAAGAAGGACGCGTCCTCAAACGAGCCGAAAGAATGGGTGTCCGGCTCCGGCACTGCGTCGATCGGCGACCTGTTCAAGGGCCTCAATCTGGATCTTCCCGACGACACTCAGGAATAACTTTGAACAAAGTCGTGCAAACGACGGAACGTTCGGAAGGGATACGCCTCGTATCCCTTCCATTTTTTTGTCCTTAAAGTATAGTTAAATAATGTAATATACATTTTATTCTGCTCTTGATTATGATAGAGTTTTGTGTTATAATATAAAAAATCCATTTTGGAGGACAATATGGCGTATAACATAGAAGAAGTCGACCTCATCTTTGAAGATATGAACGACAAAATGCAAAAAGTCATGGCAAATTATCAAGGCGAGCTCAGAGGCATTCGCGCTGGCAGGGCAAATCCGCATATTCTCGACAAGATCACGGTGGACTACTACGGCGTGCCCACTCCCATCAACAATATGGCGAACATTTCCGTGCCCGAAGCGAGGCTGCTCGTCGTCGCCCCGTGGGACAAATCCCAACTCAAGGCGATAGAGAGGGCGATCCTTGCCGCAAACGTCGGCATCAATCCCAACAACGACGGACACGTCATCCGCCTCATCTTCCCGGAGCTCACCGAAGAGCGTCGTCGCTCCACAGTCAAGGAGGCAAAAAACCTCGTTGAGGAAGCGAAGATCGTGCTCAGAAACGCGAGAAGGGACGCCATCGACGAACTCAAAAAGATCCAAAAATCGTCAGTCATCACGGAAGACGACCTCAAAATTTTCACCGCCGACGTCGACAAGGCGCTCGCAAAGCAGATCGACGAAGTGGACAGGCTCTTCAAAGAAAAAGAACAGGAAATTTTGTCGATATAATGCACGTTGGATTTATAATGGACGGCAACGGCAGATGGGCGAAAAAACACGGGCTTGACAAAAAATCGGGCTATGTTCAGGGGCTCAAAGCCATGTTGGACGTGACGGCAAGATGCGCAGAGCGCGGCGTCGAAGAGGTCACAGTGTTCGCATATTCGACCGAAAACGTGGGCAGACCCAAAGAGGACAGCGCCGCCATCTTCGACGTCATCAAGTCGTTCAATTTGAACTACGACGGCGATATGCGCGTGAAATATATCGGAGACGAGAGGACGCTGTCCAAGCTCAATGCCTACGAGATAGAGCGGCGCACGGCTTCAAACAAGGGAATGAAGCTCAATATCGCGGCGGGCTACGGCGCTCAGGCGGACATCCTGAGAGCGGCAAGGGCTTGCTGCGAGCAGGGCGAATTCAGCGAGGAAGTCTTCCGCGCAAATCTTTCGTCGGCAGGGTCGGCTCCGCTCGATCTTGTCGTGCGCACAGGCGGGGAAAAGCGCCTTTCAAACTTCATGCTGTTTGAAGCGGCGTACGCAGAGCTCATATTCCTCGACAAACTTTGGGGGGATATGACCGCTGATGACGTGGACGCGATTTTGAAGGAGTTTGATGGTCGCGTTCGCAAATTCGGGAGATAAATATGCTCAAACGCATAATCACCGGGATCATACTCATAGCTGTGCTTGCAGTGTTCATCGTATGCAGCTATTTTGTGAGCCCGATATTTATGGATATGCTCGTGCTCATCTTCCTTGCGGGGTCGGTGTACGAGCTGTACAATTGCTTCAAGGACGCGGGATACAAGATGTTCAAATCGCCCGCGATTTTGCTTTTGCTGACGGCATATCCCGCGTTTTACCTAATGCAATATTATGTCGGCGACGGGGCGAGGACTGTCAGCGCGGGCATACAGGGGCTCATGATAGCGCTTGCTGCAAGCGCCTGCCTTGCGCTTTTGATCTTCACTTTCCGTCCTCTCTCGAAAAAGTATTGCGCTATGGAACATATTGACGGCGAAGCGAGCGTTGAGGGCGAGACCCAAAACGGAAATTGCGTCGAGTGCGAGGCTCATTCAGAAGCGAGCGTTGAGGGCGGGGCTTGCGAAAATTGCGAGCAGAGAGTGGAAACGAGCGGCAAACTCATGCTCAACGACCTCTTTGCAAACGTGTTTTTGCTTGTGTATCCCATCACGTTTTTCATGCTCGCGTGGGTGGCAAGCTACAAGTACGGGGCGCTTTTTGCGGTGCTTTACGCTATCGTCGTGCCGATAATCGGCGGGGATATGTTCGCGTATTTTTTGGGGTCACTCATCGGCGGCAAAAAGCTGTGCCCGAAGATAAGCCCAAAAAAGACTGTGGCGGGAGCAATAGGCGCGGTGATAGGCGCGACGGTCATGTCCATCGTGTTCTTTGCCATATTCGAGTGCGCGCCCGCGTTTGCCGAAAAGTGCGGCTACATTCCGTTTTTTGCGGGCGAGGGGCGTCTATATAAGAGCGCGCTCGTCTATCTCGCGCTCGGCGTCATGATGGGCGTGGCGTCGGAGCTTGGCGACCTTTGCGCGTCGGCGATAAAGAGGGCGATAGGCATCAAGGACTACGGCAAGATCTTTCCCGGTCACGGCGGATTTTTGGACAGGATAGACAGCGTGATGTTCTGTCTCGTGCCGCTGCTTGTTGCGTTCACGATCATCTACGGCTTTTAAGGCGACGTTCTCAGACTTGAAATCTAATGCGTCGCTTGGGATAAAAATGAAAACTGTTACCATTTTAGGAAGCACCGGCTCCGTCGGCAGACAGGCGCTCGAGTGCGTCTCAAGACACCCCGAAGCCTTCAAGGTCGTGGGGCTTTCCGCCTACAAAAACGAGGAACTTTTGCGCGCTCAGCTTGAAAAATTTTCGCCCGCGCACTACTATTTTCCGAGCGGCGCGGTCGAAGTGCAGGGCTCGCTTTTTGACATTCTCGAGGACAAGAGCTTCACAAAATGCGTGGGGTCGCTTGAGGAGCTCGCGTCAAAGCCTGCGGACATCGTTATCTCGGCGGTCAGCGGCATTGCGGGGCTTTGGGCTGCCGTCGCGGTTTTGAAGAGGGGAGGCACGCTCGCCATCGCCAACAAGGAGACCATCGTCGCGGCGGGTAGACACCTGAAAGACCTTGAAAGAAAGTACGGCGGCAAGATCATTCCGCTCGACACGGAGCACTCCGCGATCATGCAATGTCTTAAGGGCGAGAGCAAAAAACAGGTCAAAAAACTCGTGCTGACTGCAAGCGGCGGGGCGCTGAGAGACGTGCCCGTCGACAAGCTCTCGAAGATAACGCCCGAAGAGGCTCTCAATCACCCCGTGTGGAGCATGGGCAAAAAGATCACGATCGACAGCGCGACCCTCTTCAACAAGGGGCTCGAGGTCATCGAGGCGATGAGGCTGTTTGAGGTCGGCGCGAGCGACGTTGAGGTACTCATGCACAGGGAGAGCGTCGTTCACTCCCTCGTGGAGTTTTCAGACGGCGCGCAAAAGGCGCTCTTGTCCGTCCCGGATATGAAACTGTCAATCGAAAACGCGCTTTACTATCCCGAAAGGGGCGTAAATTCCGTCGAGGCATTGAGGCTTGACAAGATCGGCGTTCTCAATTTTTCCGCGCCGGATTTTGAGAGATATCCCTGTCTCGAGCTCGCCTACGAGGCGGCAAACGCGGGCGAGGGGGCGGTCATCGCGCTCTCAGCGGCGGACGAGGTCTTGGTCGAAAAGTATCTCGAAAAAAAGATAAAGCTCACCGACATTCCGCTTTTGCTCAAAAAAACGCTGAGCAAATTCAAGGGTATAAAAGAAGTCGAACTTGAAAATATACTTAGCATAGATGAAAAAGCAAGACAATACACTTATTCTATGGTAGGGACGAAATAGTGCAGGCTTTGATCGCGGTGAGCGCCGCTGAGGTTTTCAAATATATCGGCTATGTGATCGTGGCGCTTCTTGCGCTCATGTTCATGATCGTCGTTCATGAGCTTGGGCATTACGCGACGGGGAAACTTTTGGGCTTCAAGATAGACGAGTTCGCGATCGGATTCGGCCCGAGAATTTTCAAGCGCACAAACAAAAAGACGGGGGAGATTTTTTCCATTCGTCCATTTCCGATTGGGGGATTTTGCGCGTTTCACGGCGAGGACGCGGACGGCGCGCTCCTCGATGAAAACGGAGAACAGGTCAAGGACGAGAGCGGCAATATCGTCAAAGATCCCGCCGCTTTCAACAATCAAAAGGCGTGGAAGAGGCTCATCGTGCTGTTCGCGGGCGCGTTTATGAACTTTTTGAGCGCGATTTTTATCATCACGATATATTTCACCGCCTACGGACAGGCGCTGCCTACGGTCGTAGGCACGCACTATAGTGAGGCGGGCTACCTTCAGGAAGGCGACGTCATTTTGTCCGTAAACTCCAAGCAGGTCAACATAATGATGCAGGAGGACGTGGACAAGGTCTTTCAAAAGCTCGGCGACAGCGCGAAGTTCAAGGTGCTTAGAAAGGGGCGAAGAGTCACCGTCCGCATGCAAAAGCATGTGTACAGTCCGTTTGAAATCAGAGACATGATAGTTGAGATCAACGGGCTGGAACTTGAGTCTCCCATAACGCCGGATCTGCTCTCGACAGTGAGCGAAGCGGATACCGACGAGGAGATATACCTGACCCTCGCGTCCTTTGACGAGGCGGGGAACATAGTTTCAAAGAGCACGGTCAAGGTGCAAAGAGGTTTGAGCGAAGAGGATCCGAGCGGATATTACTGTTACGGCTTTGGCATCACGCACAGCCTTACGCGGGCAAAGCTCCCGTTTTTCCTCGCGTTTGGCAGGTCGTTTGGATTTTGCTTCTTCATAGTGTTCAAGATCCTTGCGTCTCTCGGGGCGTTGATAACCGGCAAGATAGGGTTTGAGGCGGCAGGCGGCACGATCACGACCATCGGCACGATCGCGAAAGTGTCCACGCTTGGGTTCGATAGCTTTTTGTACGCGGTGGCGATCATTTCCGCAAACCTCGCGGTGATGAACTTGCTCCCATTCCCGGCGCTCGACGGCTCGAGAATGTTGTTTACGCTCATCGAGATGATCTTCAAAAAACCCGTGCCGCGCAAGGTCGAGGCGGTCATACACACTGTGGGGCTTGTTTTGCTCATCGTGTTTGCCGTTTTCCTCGACATTTTCCACCTCGTCAAGGGGTGAGACGAAAATAGTACGTCGGAAGTGATAATATGCTAAGCGAGATGAATATGAGAAGAAAAACGCGCCAAGTCTCTGTGGGAGACGTGAAGATAGGCGGGGGAGCGAAAATTTCCATCCAGTCCATGCTCAACGCCAAAACTACGGACGTCGAGGGGTGCATAGCGCAAATAAACAGGCTAAAGAGCGTAGGTTGCGACCTCATTCGCCTCGCCGTGCCGGACGAAGCGTCGGCTGAGGCGTTTGGCGTCATTGCAAAGAGGACGGGACTTCCCCTCATTGCGGACATACACTACAGCTATAAGTTGGCGCATATGGCTCTTGACGCAGGCGCAAAAAAGATAAGGATGAATCCCGGCAATATGCGCGCCGAGTATAGCCTCATTGAGCCGCTCGCAAAGAGAATGAGCGACTTGGGAGTGCCAATTCGCGTGGGCGTGAACGGCGGCTCGCTTGACAAACGCTTTGCGGGATTGAAGGAAGAACTTGCCTTGAAAGAGAGCGCGCTCGAGTGCGCAAATCTCTTTGAAAGGGCAGGACTCAAAGATATCGTCGTTGCAATCAAGGCGAGCGACCCACTCGTCAACGTGGAGGCAAACAGACTTCTTGCAAAGGAATGCGACTTTCCCCTTCACATTGGCGTGACGGAGGCGGGGACGCTGAGAAGCGGGCTTGTCAAATCCTCCATTTCGCTTGGAGCGCTGCTTGCGGAGGGCATAGGCGACACGGTGAGAGTTTCGCTCAGCTGCGACGTCGTCGAAGAAGTTTTGGCTGCGAAAAAGATATTGATGGCGCTAAAGCTCAGGGACGGAGTGGACGTCGTCTCCTGTCCCACTTGCGCGCGCACTCAGATCGACGTCGAGGGGCTTGCCCAAAAGATCGAGCTCATGTGCGCCGCAATCGACGAGCCGCTCAAGATCTCCGTGCTCGGCTGTCCTTTGAACGGGATAGGAGAGGGGAAGAAGAGCGACATCGGCGTCGCGGGCGGAAAGGAAAAGTCCGTTCTGCTTGAGGACGGAAAGATTGTCGGAGAGATAAAAAACGACGAGCTCATGCCCGCGCTCGAGAAGTTGATAAAAGAGAAACTGAAATCGAAAAAACTTGGCAAAATCGGCATGTGATTGTGAAAAGTATTATAAAAACGACCGAAATCAAGAAAACTCAGAGGAAATATGGTAAAATTTGTTGAGGAATTTGTCAAAGCCACAAACGGGAAGTTTCCCGAGCTGAAGTACAACAGCGCGATATATTATAAGGACGTGAACGAGCTTTGCGTGCGCTTTATCATCAGCGCGTTCAAGCTAAAAGACTTCGACGACAAAAAAAAGCAAGAGGTGCAAAGCGTGCTCGACGGGCTTTTCAACGGCGTCAAAGTCAGCGTGCAATACATAAAGACCTATGCGGACTCGGGCGTCGTCTCCAACAAAATTTTGGAGTATCTCAACAAAAATTATCAGCTGATTTTCAGGCGCGTCAAGGACGACACGATGAAAGTCACGGTGGACGAGCAAATTTCGGTGAAATTTTTCTTTGACGCGGCGACGATAAAGATGCTTGAGTCCGGCAACTTTTGCGACGACCTTGAGGACTTGCTCGAGAGGAGTTTTTCGGAGCCGTCAAAGGTCAGCCTCATCGAGACTCAGATCAAGGACGAGGACTTTTCAATGCCCGACACGGCTGTCAAGCGTACGGATTCATTGAGGCTCGTCAACGTCCGCCCGCTCTCAAAGCTGTACGCGCGCGGCAAGATAGAGTCCATAAGCCAACTTCCCAACTACATTGTGGACGTCAAGGGGGAGGGCGACGGCATAATTTTGTGCGGCAAGGTTTCAAACGTAGCCAAGCTGACGTACAACAACAAAAAGTACGACCCAAACGACAAAAAGAGCGGTCCCGAAAAGAAGCCGCTCGTGCGCTTTTCGCTCAACGACACGACTGGGTCTATCGACAGCGTCATATTCCCGTCCGTAGAGGAGGTCAAGCCGCTCGAGGCGTTGAAGGACGGCGACGAAGTTATCTGCTTGGGAAGAGTGACCACCTCTCAGCACACGGGGGGACTTAGCTACATGCTCAACGCGATTTTCAGATGCGAGATAGACTTTTCAAGCATACATACGGTCATTCAAAAGCCCGCGCCGAGCGAGTATAGGACGATCTTCCCCGAAAAGTACACGGGAATGAGCGAGCTTCGCGCCTTCGTGGACGACGATGACAAAAAGTTGGAGAAGTTTTTCAAGGGCAAGACCGTCGTCGTTTTCGACCTCGAGACCACTTCGAAGTTTGCGGCAACCACCGAGATAATCGAGATCGGCGCGATAAAGCTCGTGGACGGAGTGGAATTTGAGACGTTCACCGCGCTCGTCAAGCCCTCAGAGCCCATCCCGCGCGACGCGACCGAGATCAACCACATCACAAACGATATGGTCAAGGACGCCCCGTCCATCGACAGGGTCTTGCCGGACTTTTTCAAGTTTACGGAGGGCGCGATCCTTGCGGGGCACAACATCGAAAACTTTGACTTTCCCATCATCAAACGCGTCGGAAATTCGCTTGGCTATTACTTTGACAACGAACTCATCGACACCCTCGTGCTCGCAAGGCGGTATATGTCCGGCAGGTCAAACTTCCGCCTCGAGAGCATCGCAAAGGATATGAAATTCCGCCACACCGAAGCACACAGGGCGCTAAGCGACGTAGAGGCGAACGTGGATCTTTTAAGGGAACTTGTGAGACTGAAGCCGTAAAGCGGGCAAGCCGGAGAATGCGTTTTAGCCGAATATTGAGAAAGCGCATGCTTACGGCGAAAATTTTCGTCAATAACCCAATTTAAGTTATGTCAGCTTTCAGATCGTAGCGCAACCTCTTCAAGTTAAGCACAAACGCTGCATATTAAAGCGCAATCTCTGCAATTTAAGCGCAAATTCTGCATACTGAGCGCAAACTCTCGTTATGCGGCGAAATTTGCGCCAAGTTGGCTGAGCCGTCAAGCAAATTGCAAACAGTCAAGCAAAAATTTCAAAATCGGCGTATTATCAAGTGCGAATTTTGCCGCTATGAAAATAACACAGATGTATTATTTTTTTGTCTACGCCTTGAAATTTCAAAAAAAATCGTGTACAAATTTCAAATTCTGTATTATTCTATCCTTGTAACCTCGAGGGAGTATGAAAAGAGCTTTTCAAAAAATTTGCATAGCTTGCATAGCGTTTTTTGCGATATTCGTTTTCGCAATGCTTGCTTTGCCTGCCGAACTCACGGCGCAGGCTCTTTTGCCACCCCAATTTGAGGAGGAGCTTGCAAAAGGCGGCAAGGATTGGTGGACGACGGAGGAATATCTCAACATCGACGCGGTGAAAGACATCGTTGAGGATTGGAAAACTTCGTCGGACTTTTCGCATATGCAAGAGATCGCCTCCGACCCGATCGTCGTCGCGGTGATAGACTCCGGCATAATTTCTCAAAACAACCTCTTTTCGGGCGCATACGGGGAGGGGAACTACGATGTGCTCTTGAAGGACTCAAACGACAACGTCATATGCCAGAACACAGTCGGCATGAGGACGGACGAGACTTCGAGCACGCCAAACGTCACGGACGACGTGGACAATCGTCACGGCACGCACGTCGCGGGAATAGTTGCAGAGCTCATTCACATGCTCGACCTTGAAAAATACATCAAGATCATGCCCATCAAAGCCGCCAAAAACACGAAGGACGGCGCGAGTTTTGCGATCAAGGACGTCAAAGAGGCGGTGAATTTCGCCCTTAAGAACGGCGCGGACGTCGTCAATATGTCCTTTGAAGCGTCCGGCAGCGACGGCGAAGCCTTCAACTTCGTGACGGCGGATATGGCAAACAAGGCGGTGTTCGTCGCGGCGGCAGGCAATCACAAGGCGGACAGCGCGAGCACTCCCGTCTATCCTGCAGCGTCAAAAAACGTCGTGGGAGTTATGAACTACGCCGAAGGCTACAACCTCGCCTCGACTTCGAGCTTCGGCGACCTCTACGAGCTTGCCGCTCCCGGCAGCAACATTTATAGCGCAAAGGGAAGCGGGGACGTGTATCAGCTCATGTCCGGCACGTCTATGGCGGCTCCCGTCGTGTCGTTTGCGGCGGCGCTCATCACTTTGAAAATGAGAGCGGAAAGCGGAGTTTGCGCCTCTCAAGAGGCAAGAGCGAGGCTCGTTGCGGCGCACACAAGGACGATAGAGAAGCAGTCGGGCGAGAAAACATACAAACTCAATGCGCTGGACCTCGTCAAACTCGTGATGGACGTCGACGGCATCAACTCCTCGATCGGGGCGAACGGCAACCTTTCGCAAGAGGCGGGGAGCGTGAGCTCGGTCAAGCTATCCTTCAACATTTCGCCTGCGGATCTGAAACAGGCGGGGAGCGTCGAGTGGTTTGAAAAGGACGAGAAGATAGGGGAGGGCTACGAGTTTTCGTACATCCCAAAAAATGAAGTTTCAACTCACATTCTGCTTGCAAGATGGACGGCGTCGGACGGCACGAAGTTTGTGGAGCAGTTCGTAACCGTTACGGTCGGATACAAAAAGCTCACAAGAGAGGTCGTTGCCAACATGCAGCTCGCCTTCGTCGACGAAAACGGCAAGCCGTATGTGCCCAATATCGTCGTGGGCGGCAAATATACGCTGACGATCTTGAACGCGGACTACTTCGATCCCGCGCGACTTGAAAAGATAGATTGGTACGTCAACGGCAAGTTCACAAAGCAGGTGGGCAGCACGTTTGAGTTTTGTCCCACCGAGAACGGCACATACGTCATCAAGGGCGAGTTTGCCGACGACGTGTTCACAAAGGAACTGAAAATTGAGTTGAGAAGCGAAAAGAGCGAGCAAACAAAGCTCATCACCATCGTCGCGGGCGTGGCGGGCGCAGCGCTCGGGACGGCGCTTGTCATCGTCGTCATTGTCCTCATCGTTCGCCGCGCAAGATATTGATAAGTCATCATACTCCTTGCGCAAAACCAAAAGGCGTAACGCTAAAGAGCGATCTTCGCTAAAGAAGCAAAGCGTAAAGCGAGACTTCGCCCTATAAAGAGCAAAAAGCATACAAACGAAGCGTAAAAATGCTAAATGCAAACGCGCATTTCAAACGATAAAAAGCAAAAAGCGAATTGCAAGCGGCGAAGTGCGAATTGCCACGTTAAATCCGCAAAATTTCAAACGTAAATGTGAATTTCAAACCTGCAAGCGTATCGGGTGAAAAATAAAAAAGGGTAGTAGAAAAGACTAACGAAAGCTCGTTAGTCTTTGTTGTTTATTGCAAAAACGGCTTACTTTGAAGCCTTCAACGCGTCAAGACTGCGGCAGATGGTCGCCTTTTTTCTTGCAGCCGTGTTGGGCTTGAAGATGCCGTCCTTCATTGCGCAATCAATGACCGACATGGTCTCGGGAAGGAGCTGCTCGGCAAGAGCAACGTTGCCGTCCTCAACGGCGGCGTTGAACTTTTTGATCGCGGTTTTGACGCGCGACTTTTTGGCTGTGTTGATTTCATTCTTCTTTTCAGAGGTGATAACTCTCTTTTTTGCTGACTTTATATTTGGCATTTTGTACTCCTCGATTTTTGTGTCTTCAAAATCTTTACTATCTTAGCATAATCTTGAAAAACTTGCAACCGTTTTCGCATTTATTTTTTAATTATATGCATATTATCTGTATGAATTTCGAATATTTCGTGTCCGATATGGCGATAGAGAGCGCCCTCGACGCGTCCTTTGAGGGCTTGACGAGCGAAAAGCGCTTCTCCTGCGGGATTGTTCAGCGCGTCTTGAACGTCAAAAACAACGACCTTGCAAAGCGCATAAATCGCGAGCGCGGGGTGTATATAACCTACGATTGCGAAAAGGAGAGTTTGAAAAACGCGTACGTCAGGCGGGCTATGTCAAGGCGTATCGCCGAGAGTCTTTCAAGCGTGATGGGGAGGCTGAAAAAGAGCTCGCCCGTGCTCGTCATCGGGCTTGGCAACGGCGAGATAATCGCGGACGCGCTCGGGGAGCGGACTCTCGATGGAGTGCAAGTCACCTCCTCGCTCGCGGACGGGACGAGGCAGAGCGTGTGCGCGTTTTCTACGGGAGTTTTGGGGACGACGGGCGTGCAGTCCGCCTTGCTCGCTCAGGCTGTAGCGGAAAAGATCAAGCCATCCTACGTCATTTTGGTGGACAGCTTGGCAACGAGCTCCGTGCAAAGAGTGGGCGCGTCCTTTCAGATCTCGACGGCGGGAATAGCTCCGGGAAGCGGGGTCGGACAGGACAAGGAGAAGATAAACGCGAGCGTGCTCGGCTTCAACACGCTTGCGATCGGCGTGCCCCTCATGCTCTCCATGCGAACCGCGCTTTATGGGCTCATCAAGGAGTACGCATCGAGTGTGGGAGAGTCTATAGACGAATATACTCTCAGAAACCTCATGAGCGAGAAGAACGTCTCAAACCTCGTCGTGTCGCCAAAGGACATTCAATTTATGGTGAACTACAGCGCGGAGATAATTTCAAACGCGATAAACCTCGCGCTGAACTGATTATTTCGGCTAAATTTCGTCGTTCAGGAGCTTTGTCAAAAGATAGGCGTACTTTTTGCTCTCGTTTTTGCCACTGAAGGCGAACGAGATCTTGCCGAGCCGTCCCGTGACGGGCGAGAGGGTCTTTGACAAGTCGCCAAGCAACTTTTCGTTGCCGTCAAAGAGGTTGACTTCGCCCAAAATATCAACGATCTGCCGCTTGAGATATAGGTAGTGCGAGCAGCCCAAAACTATATCGCGCAAGTTTTTGAATTTTGAAAGTTTAAGCTCAAGATAGCCCTTTAGATAATCGAAATATTTTGTCGACTTTTGCTCGTAGCAAAGATCTGCCGCCTCTTCGACGAGAGTGGCGAGTTCGGGCGTGTGCGCGCACTTTATGGGAGAGTCAAAGCTCAGCCGCCTCAAAGTTCCTTCCGTCGCCAGGACGAGCGCGCCGTCGACATACGGCGGGACGAGCCGTTTGACGTCGGGCAAATTTTTGAGAGTGGAGGCGGTGTTGCACGCAAGCACGACTATATCCGAGTTGTCCTTCAAAAAGTTTATGCCGCTTTTCACGATCATTGTTAGTTCCTCGTCGCTTTTGACCCCGAGAGGGTGATGAGCGTTGTCCGCAAAATAGAGCGCGTCGTTGCCCGAAAATTTGTCGAGAATGAGCTTCAAAGTGGTCAAGCCGCCTATGCCGCTGTCGAATATTCCGATCGTCATATATCATAATATGCGCGAGGCTCGCCGTTTGGAATATTCTGTTAAAATTTGCCCCGAAATTTAGCACTAACTCAAAAATCGTATATCTAATCGAACATAACTTTTCCTGCCGTTTTCTGTGTCGAAAACAATTATGCGGCAATCTAATTGGATTAAATTCGAAATTTTGGGTATGTAAAATTTTCGCTTACAAATTTGCGCTTAAAAACAGTTGAAATTTCTTAAAATATATTATAAAATTTTATTATCACTTTAATATTGATTTGAGGTTTATTTATGAAGATCTTCGATACCGAATTTATTCGCAACGTTGCGCTTATCGGTCACTCGGGCGAGGGCAAAACTTCTCTCGCCGAAGCTATGATGTTCGCAACCAAAACCATCGACCGACTCGGCAAAGTCGACGACGGCTCGTCCACAATGGACTTTGACGACGAAGAGATCAAGCGCAAGATATCCATCTCTATGGCGCTCGGCTACGCTCTGCACAGAAACGTGAAGATCAACATTCTCGACGTTCCCGGCTTTTTCGACTTTGAGGGCGAGATGGTCGCGGCGCTTCATGCCGCAGACAGCGCCGTTGTCGTGACGAGCGCGTCCGGATCGCTTTCCGTCGGCACGGAAAAGGCTCTCGAGCTCTGCGCGGAGAAAAAGACTCCCGCATTCATCTTTGTCAATGCGGTCGACAAAGAAAATTCGGATTTTCAAGGCACGGCGGACGCCATCATGGCAAAATATCGCAATGTCGTTCCCATTGAGCTGCCCATTATGGAAGGCGGCAAAATGGTGGGCTGCGTGGCGGTGCTCAGCGGCAAATCCTTTGACCTTAACGGCAAGGAGATCCCCACTCCCGCAAACCTCAAAGACAAACTTGCGGAGTACAACGGCAAGCTCATGGAAATGATCGCCGAGACTGACGAGGACCTCATGATGAAGTTCTTCGACGGCGAAGCGTTCACAGAAGAGGAGATCCAAAAGGGCTTGCACGCAGCAATTGCGGACGACATCTTCGTTCCCCTCATGGCGGGCAACGCGCTCACTTCAAAGGGCGTCGTTCGTCTCATGGACAACCTCGTCGATCTCATGCCTCATCCCGATCGCGCGCACAAGATCCCCGCGACTGTGGGCGGAGAGGTCAAGCAGATCGCTGTGGACAGCAAAGCTCCCTTCAGCGCGCAGGTGTTCAAGTCAATTGTTGACCCGTACGTCGGCAAACTTCTCATATTCAAGGTCATGCAGGGCAAGATAACAAGCGGCGACTCCGTGTATAACACGAGCGTCGGCAAGCCCGAAAAGATAGGCACGCTTTACGTCCTCAAGGGCAAAAAGCAAGAGCCCGTCGACGCGCTCATGGCGGGCGACATCGGCGCGGTCGCAAAGCTCGTTTACACCAACACAAACGACACTCTCGCCGCAGCGGACAACAAGATCGAGTTTGAAAAGATAGATTTCCCCAAGCCCGTCATCTCTTACGCCGTCAAGGCGCTCAAGGACGAGGAAAAAGCAATTCAGGGACTCATCAAGATGCAGGAAGAGGACGCAACCTTCAAGGTCGAAAAGAACATCGAAACAGGCGACGTGCTCATCAGCGGTTTGGGCGAGGCGCAACTTGACATCATGTGCAAGCGAGTCAAATCAAAGCTCGGCATCGACATCACTTGGCAAGAACCGAGAGTCGCATACAGAGAGACCATCAGAAAGTCCGCGCGCGAAGAGGGCAGACACAAAAAGCAATCCGGCGGCGCAGGACAGTTTGGCGACGTGTTCATTCAATTTGAGCCGGGCGCGGAGGACGGAGTGTTCGAGTTTGTGGACGCGGTCGTCGGCGGCGCAGTTCCCCGTCAGTTCATTCCCGCAGTCGAAAAGGGCTTGAGAGAGGCGATAAAGCACGGCACTCTCGCGGGATATCCTATGGTCAACCTCAAGGCAACGCTTGACGACGGCAAGTCCCACCCTGTGGACAGCAAGGAAATCGCGTTTGTAACAGCCGCAAAACTTGCTTATGACGCGGCGATCCCGAAGGCTTCCCCCTGCTTCCTCGAGCCCATCATGGAAGCAAAGATAACAGTTCCGGACGACTTCTTGGGCGACATTCTCGGCGACATGAACAAGCGTCGCGGCAGAATTCTCGGCACGGACGTCGCCGCTGGCGGCAAACAGGTCATCACGGCTGAAGTTCCTCAGGCGGAAATGTTCCGCTATGCGACCGACCTTCGCTCGATGACTCAGGGCAGAGGAAAGTTCGAGATGCGTCTCGTGCGCTACGAGGAAGTCCCCGCAAGCAACAACGACAAGATCATCGCCGACGCAAAGAAGCGCGAGGAAGAGGCAAACAAGAAGTAATTTCGACAATCTAAACGAATATAACAAAAAAAATCCAACGAGCAGTCGTTGGATTTTTTATATGAATTTCAATGCTCAGATGTTTTCGGGCAACTTGACTTCGGCGGGCTTTTGAAGAGTTTTGATCGCGTCGCGCGCGAGCTTGTCGCATCTGTTGTTGAGCTCGTTGTCCGCGTGTCCTTTGACCTTGATGAAGGTGACTTCGTGCACCCTTGTGAGCTCCACGAGCCTTTGCCAAAGATCCACGTTTTTGACGTCGTCTTTACCTGCAGTCCGCCAACCGCGAAGCATCCAGCCCTCTATCCAGTTTTTGTTGAAAGGATCGACGGAGTAGGAGCTGTCGCTGTACAAATTGACGCGGCAGGGGAACTTGAGCGCTTCGAGCCCCTTGATGATCGCGGTGAGCTCCATGCGGTTGTTGGTCGTGTTTTCCTCCGCGCCGAACATTTCGCGTTTGTGCTCGCCGTAGATGAGCACCGCGCCCCAGCCGCCCGTTCCCGGATTGCCCGAGCACGCGCCGTCCGTGTATATCTCAACAAATTTTTTGTCCATGCTAAAATCATAGCATAAATTTTGCGCGTTGTAAACTTCAAAATCCATATTCCATAAGGCGGCAAAATTTGATGTATTTTGTTGACTTATTCCAAAATGCTTGCTATAATATGCAAGCAATAGGGGAGTGGCTCAACGGTAGAGCAACGGTCTCCAAAACCGTCGGTTGCGTGTTCGAATCGCGTCTCCCCTGCCAAAAAAGTGCCTGTATGGCACTTTTTTGTTTGCCAACGGGCAATTTTATTGCCAGTTGGCATGCAGGGGAGCCGCGATTCTCCACGCAACTGCAGACTTGTCGCTTCGCTTCGAATGTGCTTTCGTTGTGTTCAAACTATCCGCTCAAGGCCGCCCTAAGTCTAACCCAACAAACGAGGCAAGCTCATTTGTTGGGGACCCCGAAGGGGGACCGGCTGCGCCGCGTGCACGCGTTCGCAGACTGAGGGGATTGTCAAACTAAACTTAGACTAAGTGCGTCCATATTAAGTGCTTGTTAGTTATGCTTCAAACAAGAGCCATCATGCTCAAGTCCCGCTTAGAATGAGAGCCATCATTTCTAAGTACGCTTCGAATAAGTTCTCGTCGTGCTCAAGCACGCAAATGAGCGTGTTCTCTACTTAGGTTGGATGTGCGCACCCAAATTAGAAGACCCACCCTTTCCCTCCGGGCTTTCCCCTCTCCACACAAATATAGCGTATCCTCTACATACACTTCTCGTCGTGTGCGGGAGGGGAAGTCGCCTCGCTCAAAGCCGGTCGCCTCTGCTTATGCCGCTTGCGGCAGGAGGAAAAACAGAACTCTCCTGCCGCTTGCGCACTGCAAGTAAGACCGCTCGGACTCCGACGGTCGCCGCCGTTGCGGCTCCACCCCGTCTCAGCAGAATGTTTCAAAATACTTTCTCGGGCGAGGACATACTACGCCCCGAATAGAGTGCAATGTTTCAAACGAGAAAGTGAGCGGGGTCTAAGAACGCTTCGAATAAGAGCCGTCGTGCTCATGCAGTCTCCGAATAAGTGCTCGTTAATTATGCTTCGAACAAGTGACATCGTGCTCAGACAAGCCTTCGATTTAAGTGTTCGTTGCGCTCGCCAAAACTTATCAAGCGAGCGAACGTGAACTTATATCAAACTGCAGCCCATCTCGCGCTTTAGGTTCTCTCGCTTTCAAAGCGAGCGCGCTTTTGTAGTCAAACCTTCAAGGTTTGGTCGCCAAGCCTTCAAGGCTTGACAAAATCACAAAAAATTTCGTCCGTATGGTTGTATTGGGGACGCAGATATGATATAATTATTTTAATATTTTTTATAATCGAGTTATATATACTCTAAAGGAAGAAATGACGAATCAAGAATACAAAGCCGGCGATATAAGAGTGCTCGAGGGGCTTGACGCGGTAAGGAAGCGTCCGGGTATGTACATCGGCACGACGGGTTCAAAGGGCATGCATCACATCCTTTGGGAAATTGTTGACAACTCCATCGACGAGGCGGCGAACGGCTACGGCGACACCGTGTCGATCGAGCTGATGGACAACAACGTAGTGAGGGTCACGGACAACGGCAGGGGCGTGCCCGTCGACAAGCACCCGAAACTGAAGATATCCGGCGTCGAGGTGGTTTTCACGCAGTTGCACGCGGGCGCAAAGTTTGACAACGGGCAATATAACTACTCGGGCGGACTGCACGGCGTGGGCGCGTCCGTGACGAACGCTTTGAGCGAGTGGCTCACAGTTGAAGTCAAGCGCGACGGATATCTCTATCGCGCGGAATTTTACTCTCCACAGATAGGCAACAAAATCAAGAGCGGCATCGTCAAAACTCCGTTGACGGTAGTGGGCAAGACGAAGGGCAGGGGGACTTCGGTCATCTTCAAGCCCGACGAAAGGGTGTTTGGAAGAGAGAAGTTCGACTACTCCGTTATCGCCGAGAGGATGAGGGATCTCGCGTATCTCAACAAGGGCGTGAGCATAATCATCGACGACAACCGCATGCCCCTCGACGGCGGCACGGACAAGCACGACGTGTTTTGCTACAAGGGCGGCATTGCGGACTACGTTCAATATCTCAACGAGGGAAGGACGGTGCTTTACGACAAGCCCCTCTATGTTCAGGCAAAAGAGGAGCACTTTGAGGTGGAAGCCGCAATTCAGCATACGGACGGATACTCGGAGAGCATATATTCCTATGTCAACAGCATCCCGACGGCGGAGGGCGGCACGCACGAGGTCGGCTTCAAGAGCGCGGTGACAAAGGTCTTCAACGACTTCGCCCGCAAAAACAACATTCTCAAGGACAAGCAGGCGAATTTGCTCGGCGAGGACTTCAGAGAGGGCATGGTCGCGGTCGTCACGGTGAGGATGCAAAACGTCCAGTTCGAAGGACAGACAAAGGGGAGGCTAGGCAACCCCGAAGTCAGACAAAAAGTCGAGACGCTCGTTTCGGAGGCGCTGGCGGAGCTACTTTTGCAACGCGGCTTCAAGGCTACGGCGGAGAAGATAATTTCAAAGGCTATGGGCGCCGCAAAAACGAGGGAAGCGGCAAAGAGGGCGAAGGATCTGAGCCGTCAGCAAAACAAGGTGGCGAGCTTGAAACTCGTCGGCAAATTGGCGAGCTGTTCGGGCAAAAATCCCTCCATCAACGAGCTGTTTATCGTGGAGGGGGACTCCGCAGGCGGCAGCGCGAAGCAGGCGAGGGACAGGATGTTTCAGGCTATCTTGCCCTTGAGAGGCAAGCCGCTCAACGTCGAGAAGGCAAACCTTGAAAAGATTCTCGCAAACGAGGAATTCGCAACTCTCATCAGTGCGCTCGGCATAGGAATAGAGCCCGAGCTCGACATGGAGTCGCTAAGATACGACAAAGTCATCATTCTCGCGGACGCAGACCAGGACGGCGCGCACATAAGGGCGCTTTTGCTCACATTCTTTTTCAGATATATGCGCCAGCTCATTTTGGACGGGCATGTCTACATCGGCATGCCGCCGCTTTATCGTCTGCAAAAAAAGGACGAGATACTCTATTGCTACGACGACGCGGCGCTCGTCGAGGGGCAAAAAAAGATGGGCAAAAACGCGTTGCTTCAACGTTTCAAGGGGCTTGGCGAGATGAATCCCGAGCAACTTTGGGACACGACGATGGACCCCGCAAAGCGCACGCTCACGCGAGTGACCATCGACGACGCCGCGATGGCGGACAAGCGCATAACCATACTCATGGGCGACGACAGCAACATCCGCAAGGACTATATCTATAAATACGCGGATTTCAACAAGGTGGACACCTTCAAAGTACAGCCGCAGGAGAGCAACGAATAATGGCAAAAAACAGGACGGAAATTGTTGAAAACAGACAGGAAATTCTCAACACGGTGCTCGAGGAGGTCATGCACAACTCGATGATCCCGTACTCCGAGAACGTCATCTTGGACAGAGCCATTCCGCGAGTGGAGGACGGATTGAAACCCGTTCAGCGCAGGGTGCTTTATTCCATGCATGAGATGGGGCTCACCCCCGACAAGCCGCACAAAAAGTGCGCGAGGATCGTGGGAGACTGTCTTGGAAAATATCATCCGCACGGCGACAGCTCCGTTTACGGCGCGCTCGTGAGACTTGCTCAGACCTTTTCCATGAGAATGCCTCTTGTGGACGGGCACGGCAACTTCGGAAGCGTGGACGGCGACGACGCGGCGGCGATGAGATATACCGAAGCGAGAATGAACCCTCTCGCGCTCGAGCTTTTAAGGGACATCGACAAGGAGACCGTGCAGTGGACGGCAAACTTCGACGACAGTCTCGAAGAGCCCATGACTTTGCCGGGAAGATTTCCAAACCTTCTCGTCAACGGCGCAAACGGCATCGCGGTCGGGCTTGCGACAAACATTCCAACTCACAATATGGGGGAGTGCATAGACGCGGTCGTGATGAGGATAGAAAACCCGAAGGCCACCATCAAGGACTTGTTCACCGTCTTTCACGGGCCGGACTTTCCGACTGGGGGCTATATCATCCCCGTCGACAGCCTCGAGAGTATATACGAAACGGGCAAGGGCAGGATAAAGATAAGGTCGCGCGTGCACGTCGAACCCGACGATGGCGGCAAGAAGAACATAATTATCAGCGAAATTCCGTATCAGGTCAACAAATCCGACCTGCTCACCCGCATTGCGGACTTAAAAGAAGCGAACAAGGAGACCTTGCAGGGCATAGTAGACATCGTGGACGAGTCCGACAAAAAGGGTATGCGCGCGGTCATCAAGCTGAGAAAGGACGCAGACGCCAACAAGATCCTCGACTTTTTGATGAAAAAATCCAACCTCGAGATCGGATATTCCGTCAACATGGTCGCGATCGCAAACGGCAAGCCGGAGCAGCTCAGTCTCACCGCATATCTCGACTATTACATCGAATATCAGCGCGAAGTCATCGTAAGGCGCACGAACTATGACCTTAAAGCCGCCAAAATGAGGGCGGAGATCGTCGAGGGACTGCTCGTCGCGATAAGAAACATCGACGAAGTCATAAAGATCATCAAGGAGTCCGAAACGACCGCAAAGGCAAAAGAGAGGTTGATGAGCCGCTTTTCGCTCAGCGACGTGCAGGCGCAGGCGATACTCGACATGCGTTTGAAGAGCCTCGCTCGCCTCGAAGTGGGAAAACTCGAGCAGGAGTTGAGAGAGCTAAAACAGCGCATAGCGGAATACGAGGCTATCCTTGCCTCAAAGCATCGCCAACTCACAGTCGTCAAAAAGGAGCTTTTGGAGCTAAAGCGCAATCAGGACGTCAAGCGCGCGACCGTCATCGTGGGAGCGGAGGACGAACTTGACTTTTCCTCCGAGCCCGAAGAGCCCGTCAAGGCGTATAGAGAGGGTGTGCTCGCGATGAGCGCGGACGGACAGCTCAGGTTTATGTCGCCAAAGAGCTATTACGCCGCCCTGAAGGACGTGGGGGCGATAGGCGCTGATAGTCTGCCAAAGCAGGCGCTTGCCGTCAACAACAGGGGAGCGCTCGTTGCGATAACAAATTTGGGAAGCCTTGTCAAGCTCGACGTCACGGACTTCCCCGAAAAGAAGTTCAAGGAAAAGGGCTTCAAGATCAACACATTGAGCCCGGACGTGCAATCCGGCGAATATCCCGTGAGCCTCATCTTCTTTGAGGGCGCGATAATGGGCGAGCTCGTGCTGTTCACAAGGGGCGGCTACGTCAAGAGGGTGGAACTTTCGGAGTTCACCTCGATGAACAAGGCGTACATCAAGGCGATAAATTTAGCCGACAAGGACGAGGTAATCTCCGCAGAAGTCGTCGACGACGAAAAGCAGGTGATGGAAGTGACCTCTCAAGGACAAATTTTGATATACAGGGGGACGGAAATTCCCCTTCAGGGCAGAAACGCCGCAGGGGTCAAGGGCGTCAAGCTCAACGACGGCGACAGCGTCGTGTTCGGAGGTCAGGCGGACGACGAGGGCGAGATCGTCGTGATAACAAAAGCCACGAACATGAAGCGCGTGATCACCGCGACCATAGAGCCCACTTCGAGATATCTCAAGGGCGTCAAGCTCATTGAGCTCGAGGGCGACAACAGAGTAGTCTTCATCGACACGGTCAAGATGCCGTATGACATACAGATCGTGACAAACGGCGGAACTCAGACTGTCAACACGGAGCAGATCAAGTTGGAGACCCGAACCACAAAGGGCAAACAGCTCGTCAAGGGCGCAAAAGTCGAGTTTGCGACGCACATTTACACACTCAATCAATAAGAAGGAATATGGCTATGAAATTAGGTTTTGACAGCGATCTTTACATGAAAATGCAATCCGAGCATATCCTCGAGAGGATATCCAGATTTGACAAGCTCTATATGGAGTTCGGCGGCAAGCTCTTTGACGATATGCATGCGGCGAGGGTGCTTCCGGGCTTTGACAAGGCGGCAAAGATCAAGCTGCTCCAAAAGCTCAGGGACAAGGCGGAGCTCATCGTCTGCATAAACGCGGGGGACATAGAGCGCAACAAAATGCGCGCGGACTTCGACATAACCTACGGCAGCGAGGTTGAGAGGATGATAGACAACATCTCCGCAATGGGCATCTTCATCAACTCCGTCGTGATAACCATGTTCACAAATCAGCAGGGGGCGCTCAGCTTCAAACAGAAGCTCGAAAACAGGGGAGTGAAGGTCTACATCCACACCCCGACGAAGGGCTATCCTCACGAGATAGACACCATCGTCTCCGATCAAGGCTACGGCGCGAACCCGTATATCGAGACTTCCCGTCCCCTCGTGGTCGTGACCGCGCCCGGACCGGGAAGCGGCAAGCTCGCGACGTGTCTAAGTCAACTCTATCACGAGAGCAAGAGGGGAGTGAAGGCGTCCTACGCCAAGTTCGAGACCTTCCCGATTTGGAATCTCCCCCTCAATCACCCCGTCAATCTCGCCTACGAGGCGGCGACGGCGGATCTTCAGGACGTCAACAAGGTGGACAACTTTCACCTCGAAGCGTACGGCAAGATAACCGTCAACTACAACAGGGACATCGAGGTGTTCCCCGTTGTCAGCAGCATCCTCACGAAGATAACGGGCAAGGAGTGCATCTACAAGTCCCCGACGGATATGGGCGTCAACATGGCGGGCTATTGCATTGTTGACGACGAGGCGTGCAGGGAGGCGTCAAAGCAGGAGATCTTGAGGAGATATTATAAGGCGCTTTGCGATCTGAAGATAGGCAGGGCGGACGAAAAAACCGTAAGCAGGTTGGAGTTTTTGATGTCAAAGCTCGCCATCACTCCCGCCATACGTCCCGTCGTCGAGGCGGCAAACAAAAAGAACGAGAAAAACAATTCGCGCGGCGCGATCGCGCTCGAACTCCCAAACGGGAAGATCGTCACGGGCAAGAACAGCGAAAGAATGAGCGCGGCGGCGGCTTGCATTTTCAACAGCGTGAAGGAGCTTGCCGGCATGCACGACCGTCAAAAGCTCATCTCGCCCTACGTCATAGGACCGATACTCGATCTCAAGACCAAAGTGCTCAAAGAAAAGCGCAACACGCTGTCGCTCGAAGAGGCGCTCATCGCCCTCTCCATTTGCGCGGCTACGGACGCAACCGCCGCAAGCGCGGTTGAGCAACTCACGTTTTTGCAGGGCTGCGAGGCGCACTCGACATATATGCTTTCAAAAACGGAAGAAGCGCCATTAAGAAAGTTGGGCATAAATCTCACTTGCGAGCCGGAGTTCGTGGACAACGCGCTCTTCAACGAGTAAAAATATTTTGTTAATGTTTGTGTGGAGGAAAAATGGAACTTAAAAACGATCTGAGCTTTTACAAATGGAAACTGAGCGATATATTTGAAAGCGACAAGGCTTGGGAGGACGCGCTTGAAAGCGCGAAGCGCAGGCTCGAGGATATGGATAAATATCACGGCAAACTTGAGGACATAGAAAGCCTCAAGGCGTGTCTCAAACTGAACTCCGAGCTTTCAAAGGAGATATCGAGGCTATATCAATACGCCAAACTTGCGCACGACGTCGACACGCGCGTCGCCCTCTATCAGGGCATGACCTCAAAGGCGGAGATGTTGATCGTGAGCTTCGACTCGGCGACGTCATATATCGTTCCCGAGCTTGCGCAACTCAGCGTAAAACGGCTCGAGGAGCTTGCAAACGACAAGGAACTTGAAAACTACAGCGTCTTTTTCAAGGAGATATTGAGGAACAAGGCCATCATCCTCTCAAAAGAAGAGGAGAAGATATTGAGCGAAGTGGGCATATTTGCGGACACAAACGAGGACGTGTTCGGCATGTTCGACAACGCGGACATCAAATTTCCTCATGTCACGGACGAGCACGGCAACAGGGTGCAGCTCAGTCACGGCGTCTACGGAATGCTTTTGCAAAGTCCCTCTCAAAAGGTGAGGGCGCGCGCTTTTGCCGGTATGTTCTCGATATATCGCGATCACGTCAACATGCTTGCGGCAAACTACGCGGGCAACGTCAAAAAAGATTGGTTCTTTGCAAAGACGAAAAAGTTTTCAAGCTCGCTCGAGTACGCGATGTATCGCGAAAACGTGCCTACCGAGTGTTACGAAAAGCTGCTTGCGGCGGTGGACAAGGGACTTGAGCCATTGCACAGATACGTCGCCTTGAGAAAGCGCGTTTTGCCCGTCAAGACGCTCAATATGTACGACCTATACGTC
>CANQAA010000004.1 GCA_947589395.1 uncultured Clostridia bacterium | reverse complement strand
GAGTTTGGCTCATCAAGGAAGAAGAAGCGAGGTTTTTGAGATATGAGAAGGACGCTTGGCGCGGGCGAGAGCTCGTCTATATTGCTTTTGGGAGTGTGCGCAAGCAGCGTGCTCGCGCTTTTTTTGTCCCTCATTCGCTCGCTATCTGCGACCTATTTTGACGGAATGTCGCTCTATAGCTGGATAGGCTATCCCCTCATGCAGGTTGGCTTCGTCGCCGTCGTGCTCGTCTATTCAAAGGCAAGAAGGCTTGATCTGAGATACATTGCGCGCGTGAACGCTCCGAAAAACCCAAAGCAGGTGCTACTTTTGCCTGTGATAAGCGTCGCCGCGATCATGACGTTTTTGCCCTTTGCAAACCTTTGGAGCAGCTTTTTGGGGATCATCGGCTATCACGGCGCGAGCGCGAGCATGCCCGCGTTCGGAAACGTCGGAAGCTACTTTTTGGCGCTCTTCCTCTTGGGGCTTCTGCCCGCGCTCGGCGAGGAGTTGCTGCTAAGAGGCATGACCTTGAGCGGCCTTTCAACGAGAGGGGCGGCGTTTGGGATATTCATGTCCGCGCTCTTTTTCAGTCTTATGCACGGCAATCCCTTGCAGACGGTGCATCAATTCGGGCTCGGGGTCGTGCTTGCGATCACGCTGTATCTGACGGGGTCGATATGGGCGGCGGTCGTCGTGCATTTTTTCAACAACTTCATCAGCGTCACCCTCACGGCGTATCTGCCTCAAGTGGACGCTCTCATTATGAAGCTCGGCTACTTCAATTGGCTGACGGGAGCGGCGAGCGTGGTCATAGGCTTATTTTTGTTGATCCTATGCTTTTTTGTTCTCTACAAAATGCGCGGAAAAGGACTTAGAGTGGTGAGCGGCGGCATAGACTACGACGAGTTTTCGATAAGGCTGACGGAGGATTCGTACATTCAAAAGCCCAACCCTGCAAAGGAGTTTTTCGCCTTTTTCGGTTCGCTTTTCACCCTCAAGGGGCTTCGTCGCACGTTCGGGGAACTGTTCAACGTGAGCGGAGTGGAGTATATCGGCAAGTCTCAGCCCATGTGGGGCGTGTATCTCTCGCTCGGACTGCTCGTCGTATATTGGCTTTACGCCTTCATCGTCAATATGATCTGATATGACAAAACGATATAAAGTTGGCTACATCTATTTTGCGGTGGTCATGATGACGCTGCTGCTCAGGATCGCAAGCGCGCTCGACGTGTACTCGGCGCTTAATATTGCCGACGCGGACGCGTTTTTCTCCTGTATCGTGCAGATCGTCATATTCGGGCTCTTGCCCATCTCGCTTTACGCGCTGACAAACAGGGGAGGGGTGAGGAAGCTCGCCTTAGACTTCGGCGTGAAAAGAGTGAGGCCAAAGTCCGCGCTACTCATTTTGCCGCTTGCCGTGTGCATGATAATCGTCGGCAGCGGCGTGTCGTACGTCTGGCAACTCATGCTCGTGATCTTGGGCTTCACGCACGTCTCGTCGCCTACGGACTATTCCTCGATCGCAGTTCTGTTTAAGCAATTGGCGCTCGTCGCGCTTCTTCCGAGCATATTCGAGGAGATAGCTCACAGGGGCTTGATATACGCGGGCTACAGGGAGCTCGGCTACAAGTTCTGCTTCGTGTCGGCGCTTCTCTTTTCTTTGATGCATCAAAACATAGTGCAGACGGGCTACACGTTCACGGACGGGTTGGTGATGGCGCTCGCGATGTATTATACGGGCAGCGTGTTTCCCGGCATATTCATCCACTTTTTGAACAACGCGTACTCGTGCGTGTCCGAATACGTCGCGCAAAACGGCGGCCCGCTATCCTTTATGAACGTAGCGGCGGACTGGCTTGACGGCACTTCGACGGGAAGGATAGTCTCGGCGTTGGCTTTCGTCGCGGCGGCGGCGCTTGTCGCGCTCATCATGATCGCGCTAAGAAAACAGGCTCTGAAGGACGGCAACGTTTCGGGTCCCGCGTTCGACTCGCCAAAGGACAAAAGACCGCTGTATAAGGACGCGCCCTTCATCGCGACAGTCGCGGTGGGAGTTGGAGCTACGGTGTTCAGCTTGATTTGGGGGCTCACGCGATGAAAGTGAACGTGATCGCGATAGGAAAGCTCAAAGAGGACTACCTCGTTGCCGCTTGCAAGGAATATCTCAAGCGCCTCACCCGCTTTGCGGACGTCAAAGTCGTCGAGCTTGGCGAAGCTCCGCCTTCAAAGACTGTCGCCGAGCAAGTGGAGATAGAAAGCGAGGAGCTAAAGCGCGCGGCAAAGGGCTACACGATCGCCCTCGATATGCGCGGCGAGCAGATGAGCAGCGAGCAATTTGCAACGTTTTTCAAGGAGCGCGCAACGCGTGGCGAGAGCGAGATCTCGTTTTTGATCGGCGGAAGCAACGGGCTTGACGAGAGCGTGAGGAGAGACGCGGACAAAGTTTTGTCCTTTTCAAAGGCGACATTTCCCCATCAACTTTTCAGGGTGATGTTGCTTGAGCAAATCTATCGGGCGTTTTCGATAAACGCGGGAGCAAAATATCACAAGTGACAAAACAAGGAGTTTATATCATCAAAAACGGCATATAAAGAGCGGAATATGTTTCAAGAAGAGTTTATGAAAAGAGCGATCGAGCTCGCAAAAGAGTGCGCGAAGCGCGACGAAGTGCCCGTCGGCGCAGTCATCGTCAAGGACGGCAAAGTCATCTCCGTCGGCGAAAATCAAAAGGAGAGAGAAGGCTGCGCGACAAGACATGCGGAGATAGTGGCGATAGAGGGCGCGACGAAGGCGGTCGGAAATTGGTGGCTTGAAGGGTGCGAGCTATATTGCACTCTCGAGCCGTGTGCGATGTGCGCGGGGGCGATGATCAACTCCCGAATAGACAGCCTCTACTTTGGCGCGTACGATCAAAAAGCGGGCGCGGCGGGAAGCAAAGTGAACCTCTTTGAGGCGGGACTTTTCAATCACGACGTGAAAGTGAGCGGGGGATATATGAAAGAGGAATGCGCCCTCCTCCTCTCGGAATTTTTCGAAAAAAAGCGCAAAAGATGACGAAGTTTGTCGAAATTTCAAATGCAAGTCGCAAATTTCGAGTTTTTGCCGAAAAACGCGTGTTATCGCGATAGGGTTTTTGGCTTTCAGTCTTTTTTTTGTTTCGATTTCAAAGAGCCTTGTTGAGCGCAATGTATATGCCGCAACATATTTTGCGCTTTTTCGGTTATAAGGTTGACTAAAAACTTTATTTGTTATAATATATTAAGGCAAATTTTAATGCTTGGAGGCAGCAATGAAAAAAAATCTCGCGAAGGTCTTTGCGCTCGCAGGTATCGTCGTCGCGCTGATTCTCATCATGATCTTGCTTGTGACGGTGTTCGGCGGCATAGACCAAAAGGATTTTGACAGCCATCTCGTCAAGGGGTTGTTCATCACGCTTTCCGTTTTGTACGTCATTCTCGACGTCATCACGCTGGTCTTGCTCTTTGTCAACACCGACGTGATCAAGGACGTCACGGTGCATGTGGATCGCGGCTCGCTTTTGCGCGTCTCCGTCAAGGTCATAACCAAGCTCGTCAAGGACGTCTGCCACGACGTGGAGGGGGTCAAGTGCAAGAAGGTCGCGGTTTCCGCCGACGACTACAGCGTGAGGCTTCGCGTCAACGTGCGCGTCGTCGACAAGGACGTCGTCGAGGTCGAAACGTATCTGAGAACTCTCATAGAGGACTTGTTCAACAAGGAGTTCGGCTTCAGGTTCAACACCATCGAGTTCAGGATAATGGAGCTCACTCCCAAGTATAAGGCGGAGCAAGAGGAAATAGAGGCGATCGTCGCCGAAAGGCTCGCGGCGCGCAAGAAAGCCGCAATGGAAAAGGAGCTCGAAGCGGACAAATTGGAGGACGAAAAACTTGACGCCGAAGAGGCGGAGCATGAGATCGTCGCCCTCCCCGAAGAGGTCGAGGAAGCGCCGATTTCAAAAGAGACCGAAAAAGAAGCGATAGAAGATTCCGCCCACGAGGAACGCGAAGAGGAAGCGACAGAGGGAGTCGAAGAAGCGACGGAAGAACCCAAAGACGAGCCCGCTCCAGAAACAACGGAAGCGCCCGAAGCGCGCGAGGAACATGAAGCCGTCGTTGAGGAAAAGTCGGTCGAGGAAGAACCTATAGAGGAAGAACCAATCGAGGAAAAACCCGCTCGGGAAGAAGGCGTGGAAGCGGTAGAAGAGGCGGAAGGGACGGAAGTCCTCGAGCAAGAAGAGCAAGCAGGTATCGAGCTTGAAAACGCAGACGAGTTTGAAAACGAGCCTGCAGACGAGCTTGAAAACGCGCCCGTAGAAGAGTATGAAAACGCAGACGAGCCCTCAAACGAGTTCTATGAAGAGCGTGCAGAAGAGCCCGTCGAAGAGCCGTCAAGCGAGCCCGCCAAAGAGGAAGAGGTCGAAGAGACGGCTAAAGAGCAGAACGCCGTCGAGGACGAGGCGTATTTCATGCCCGAAGAGGACGAGATCGCACCCTACGCGGATGTCGTCCGAAAAGATGAAGAATAATATATTGCCTTTGGCAAAGGAGTAAATATGAAAGAGGTTTATTTGACTCAGGAAGGTCTTGAGGAGTTAAAGCAAAGGCTTGACTATCTCATCGTCTATTTGAGAGGCGACGTCGCAAAGAAGTTGCAACACGCAAGAGAGCTCGGCGACTTGAGCGAGAACGCCGAGTACGACGCGGCAAAGCAGGAAGAGAGCCAGGTCGCGCAAGAGATCAAGGATCTTGAAGAGCGCATCAAAAACGCCGTAATTATCGAAAAGAGCGGCACGCACAAGATCTCCATCGGAAACGTGGTCACGGTGGAATATCTCGGCGAGCTTGACGAAGACGAGGAAGCGGTCATGCAAATTCAGATCGTCGGCGAGACGGAAGCGGACTACAGCAAGGGAAAGATCTCAAACGAGTCCCCGCTCGGCAAGGCGTTGATCGGCAAAAAGAGCGGCGAGACGGCGAAGGTCGTCACTCCTCACGGAGAAGAGGACTATAGAGTCGTATCAATCAAATAATTATGGATAACGTTGTGAGCGCGCCCGAAGTTGACAGCAACGAGGTGCGCAAGGTCAGAATAGAAAAGTTGAACGAACTTGTTTCGCGCGGGCAAGATCCGTTTGAGAGGACGTCTTTTGAGCGCACGGTCACGGCGGGCGAGGTGCAAAAAAACTTCGCCGCGCTTGAGGGCGCGGAGGTCTCTGTCGCGGGCAGGCTCGTTTCAAAGCGCGTCATGGGAAAGGCGAGCTTTGGACACATACTCGATTGCGACGGCAAGTTGCAAATTTACTTTTGCCGCGACGATCTTGGCGTCGAGGAGTATCAGGACTTCAAAAAGACGGACGTCGGCGACATAATCGGCGTGACGGGCAGGGTGTTCAAGACCAAGACGGAGGAGATCTCCGTTCACGCGACAAAAGTCACGCTGCTTGCAAAGTCCCTGTTGCCCCTTCCCGAAAAGTTTCACGGGCTCAAGGACACGGAGCTTCGCTATCGTCAGCGCTACGTCGATCTCATCGCAAATCCCGAAGTCAAAGAGGTGTTTTTGAAGCGCAGCGCCATCATCTCGACGATAAGGGAAGTGCTCGACAAAAAGGGCTTCATCGAGGTCGAAACTCCCATTCTCAACACTCTCGCGGGCGGCGCGAACGCAAGACCCTTTGTCACCCACCACAACACGCTCGACATTGACATGTACATGCGCATCGCGACCGAGCTGCACCTCAAGAGACTCATCGTGGGCGGCTTTGAAAAGGTGTACGAGATAGGCAGGCAGTTCCGCAACGAGGGCATGGACCCCCGCCACAATCCCGAGTTTACGACGATAGAGCTCTATCAGGCGTACGCGGACTATCATACGATGATGGACGTGACGGAGGAGCTGTTCACGGCGGCGGCTATGAAGGTCAACGGCTCGCTCAAGTTCGTCTATCAGGGCACTGAGGTCGACCTCACTCCCCCGTGGGAGAGATTGACCATGCAACAGGCCGTAAAAAAGTATACAGGTCTCGATTTTGAGACGGAAGAGCTCTCATCTCTCATAAAAAAGGCGAACGCGATGGGGCTGGAACTGAAGGAAGATACGAGCTGGGGCAGGGCGCTCTACGAGGCGTTCGACAACCTCGTAGAGGGCAAACTCACGGGCCCCGTGTTCATCACGGACTATCCCGTCGAAGTCAGTCCTCTCGCCAAAAAGAAGCCGAGCGATCCCCGTCTCACCGAGCGCTTTGAGTTTTTCATCTGCTCGAGCGAGGGCGGCAACGCGTTCAGCGAGCTCAACGACCCCCTCGATCAGCGCAAGCGCTTCGAACAGCAGATGCTCAACAAGGCAAAGGGCGACGAGGAAGCCCAGCCTTACGACGAGGACTTCTGCACGGCGCTCGAGTACGGCATGCCCCCTACGGGCGGACTTGGCATCGGCATAGACAGGATGGTCATGTTTTTGACAAACAGCCCGTCGATAAGAGACGTGTTGCTGTTCCCGACAATGCGCCCGCTTGACTGAAAACGATGATTAAATGTGCAAAAACGGCAGTTAAACTGCCGTTTTTGTTATCTATGCGGGTGAATTATACTTTTAGAGCAACGCTTTTTTTATGTGATGAATTAAATATTTTTGCGCGCCGTCCGTTTTTTTTGTTGTTTATTCGATGAATTAAACTTTTGGCGCAACATTCGTTTTTTGTTGTTATATGCATTAAATCATACTTTTTGGCGCAACGCCCGACGCGATTTGTTTGAGCGCGTTGCCTATGAAGGTTTCAGCGTTCGCGTATCGCGACGACCGCGCTGCCGCTTCCGGACATGATGACGCGGGAGTTTGTCTTTTTCATGCTTTCAAGCAAGGTCTTTACATTTGGGTTCAGCCTCGTCGCGGGAAGGGTGAGGTCGTTTCTGAGACTTGACAGCGCCTCCTTGACGGTCATCGGAATGGGGGAGGGGAAGAATTCGCCCATGCTCGCCATCTTGTCGTAGAGGGCGTAACACGCCGCGCTGTCCACGCCGCCTTCGGCTATTTGGACGTCGAACTCGAGTTTTTTTGGATAGCTCAAGGGGGTCAGGATCTCGCCCACGCCCTCCACTCTCAAAAGTCCGCCCCTCATCATCGCGGGGACGTCGCCGCCCAAGCGCACGGGGTCGAAGGGAAGGTCGTAGCCGAGTTTGTCGAGAAGTCTGAGAGTCCCCGCGATCGCCGCCGACGAGCCGCCCAGCCCTCCTCCGAGAGGGATATTTTTTCGTATCGTAAGCTCTCCTCCTATGTTGAGCGTGTCGGAGACGAGCTTGAGTTTTGGGGCGAGAAAGTTTGCAAACCGACCCTCGTCGAGCTCTTTATAGTCCCCTTGAGCAAAGCGCAACTTGAAATCGCTCCCTTTTTCGGGGGAGAGATAGACCTCGTCGAAGAGATCTTCGCACTCCGCCACGATCATGCAAAGCGTGTGCATGCCGCCGCGCTTTCCGGTCACGGCGAGAGACAAGTTGACTTTTGCGGGTATTTTTTCCTCTACGAACAGCATATGGATATTATACCACCTCCGCGCCCGATTACAACGCAATTTTTCTTATTGAGAAAATATTAAAAATCCAAAAACCGGAAATAAAAAATGCTCGCATAATTATTGACTTAAAATTTTTATAAAGCTATAATATATGAAAGAAAATTATGCGCGAAAGATTTGCGCATAAAAGGAACGAAATAGATAACAATTTGGAGGTTTCCTATATGAAAAAAATGACAATCGACGGAAATACCGCTGCGGCCCACATAGCGTACGCTTTCAGTGACGTTGCGGCGATCTATCCCATCACTCCGTCCTCGCCTATGGCGGAGAACTGCGACGATTGGGCGGGACAAGGCAGAAAGAATATCTTCGGCAACGTCCTCAAGATCGCGGAAATGCAGTCCGAAGCTGGCGCGGCAGGCGCAGTGCACGGCTCTTTGGCTGCGGGCGCTCTGACGAGCACTTTCACGGCTTCTCAGGGACTGCTTCTTATGATCCCCAACATGTATAAGATCGCGGGCGAGCTGCTTCCCGCAGTGTTCCACGTTTCCGCAAGAAGCGTCGCGGGTCACGCGCTCAACATCTTCGGCGATCATTCCGACGTCATGGCATGCCGTCAGACGGGCTTTGCGATGCTCGCGTCAAACAGCGTGCAGGAAGTTATGGATCTTAGCTTGGTCGCGCATCTCAGCACACTCGAGTCAAGCGTGCCATTCCTCAGCTTCTTCGACGGATTCCGCACCTCTCACGAGGTCAGCAAGATAGACGCTATAGAGTACGACGAAATCAAGTCGCTTGTCAATTTCAAAAAGGTGGACGAGTTCAGAGCGAGGGCGCTGAACCCCGAGCATCCTCATCAGCAGGGCACGGCTCAAAACCCGGACATCTACTTCCAGAACAGGGAAGCCTCCAACAAATATTATGACGCCGTTCCCGCCATCGTGCAGGCGCAGATGGACAAGGTCAGCGCGCTCACGGGCAGGAAGTATCATCTGGTGGACTACTACGGCGCACAGGACGCGGACAGGGTCATCGTCATCATGGGCAGCGGCGCAGAGGCGGCTGAGGAGACCGTCGACTATCTCAACGCAAGAGGACAAAAAGTTGGTCTCGTCAAAGTCAGACTTTATCGCCCATTCCCTGCGGAAGCGCTTGCAAAAGCCATTCCTTCGACCGTCAAAGTCATCACCGTCATGGACAGGACGAAAGAGCCGGGCGCGCAGGGCGAGCCTTTGTATCTCGACGTCGTCACCGCTTTGAAGGAACAAGGCGTTGAAAAACAGATCCTCTCCGGCAGATACGGTCTTGGCAGCAAGGAGTTCAACCCCTCTATGGTCAACGCGATCTACGCCAACATGGCGGGAGAAAAAAAGGATCACTTCACCGTTGGCATCACCGACGACGTGACCTATCATTCGCTCGACGTCACCGAAAAGATCGACGCCTCCGACGCGAGCACGATCTCCTGCAAGTTCTACGGACTCGGCAGCGACGGCACTGTCGGCGCAAACAAGAACTCAATCAAAATTATCGGCGACCACACCGAAAAATACGCGCAGGGCTATTTCGCCTACGACTCCAAGAAGTCCGGCGGCATCACCATTTCCCACTTGCGCTTCTCAAACAAGCCCATTCGCAGCACCTATCTCATCGATCAGGCGGACTTCGTCGCCTGCCACAACGAGTCGTACGTCTTGCGCTACGACATGCTCTCCGACCTCAAGGACGGCGGCACGTTCCTTTTGAACTCTCAATGGGCGCCCGAAGAGATGGACACAAAGCTCCCCGCAAGCATGAAGAATATGATCGCGAAAAAGCACGTCAAGTTCTACACCCTCGACGGCCTCAAGGTCATCACCGAGATCGGCGCGAAGAAGGGCGTGAACACCGTCATGCAAGCGGCGTTCTTCAAGCTCGCAAACGTCATTCCTTATGAGGACGCCGAGCGCTATATGAAGGAAATGATCAAAAAGTCCTACGGCAAGAAGGGCGACGCTATCGTCGCGATGAACTACGCTTGCGTGGACAAGGCGATAGAGGGTCTAAAGGAAGTCAAATATCCCGGCAGCTGGGCAACGACGACGTCGGGAGCCGCTCCTCTTGAAGTCCCCAACGACGAATATTTCAAGAATTTCATCGCGCCCATCACGGCGCAAGAGGGCGACAAATTGCCCGTCTCCGCGTTCAATCCGAGCGGCGTTGTGCCAACGGGCACGACCAAGTTCGAAAAGCGCGGCATTGCGGTCAACGTGCCCATGTGGCTTGAGGACAAGTGCATTCAGTGCAACCGCTGCTCCCTCGTCTGCCCGCACGCGACGATCCGTCCCACTCTCGCAACTGCTGAGGAGCTCAAGGACAAGCCCGCAGGCTTCGTCACAAAGCCCGCCGTCGGCGTGAAGGGCTACGAGTTCCGCATGCAGGTCAGCCCCTACGATTGCACGGGGTGCTCCAACTGCGTGGCGGTCTGCCCCGCAAAGGAAAAGGCGCTCGTCATGGTCCCCCTCGACGAGGCGATCGAAAAGGAAGCGGCAAATTGGGAGTACGCGGAGTCCCTCAAGGAGACCACCGCTCCCATCAAGTCCGTCAACGTCAAGAACAGCCAGTTCAAAAAGCCGCTCTTCGAGTTCTCGGGAGCATGCGCGGGCTGCGGCGAGACTCCGTACGTCAAACTCATGACTCAACTCTTCGGCGACAGAATGATCGTCGCAAACGCAACGGGCTGCTCCTCCATCTACGGCGGCTCAGCCCCCACCTGCCCGTACACGAAGAACGACAAGGGCAGAGGACCCGCATGGGCAAACTCGTTGTTTGAGGACAACGCGGAGTTCGGCTACGGCATGCATCTTGCCTACGAGACCCGTCGCAACGTCATCGTGAACAACGTGAAAAGTTTGCTCGCGCTCGGCGAGACGTCCGAAAATATGAAGGCGGCTCTCACCGAGTGGCTTGAAAACAAAGAGGACGCCGCCGGTTCCGAAGCCGCGACCGAAAAGATCCTCGCTCTCATCGACGACGAGATCAAAAAGGCAAACGGCAGCGCGCTCGAGCTTCTCAAGGCGATCGAGGCGGCAAAGGATTGCCTCATCAAAAAGTCCATATGGATCGTCGGCGGCGACGGCTGGGCGTATGACATCGGCTACAACGGCGTGGACCATGTGCTCGCAAGCGGCGAGGACGTCAACATCCTCGTGCTGGACACCGAAGTGTACTCTAACACAGGCGGACAGGCTTCAAAGTCCACCCCGACAGGCGCTATCGCGAAGTTTGCGGCAACCGGCAAGCGCACCAAGAAGAAGGACCTCGCTTTGCTTGCTATGGACTACGGCTACGTCTACGTCGCTCAGGTCTCTATGGGCGCGGATATGAACCAGGTCGTCAAAGCGTTTGCGGAGGCTGAGGCATATCACGGTCCGTCCATCATCATCGCGTACGCGCCCTGCATCAACCACGGCATCAAGGGCGGCATGGACAACTCCCAGATGGAGATGAAAAAGGCGGTCGACTGCGGCTATTGGCAGCTGTTCCGCTTCAACCCCGACCTCATCGCAAGCGGCAACCCGCTCACGATCGACAGCAAAGAGCCGACGGCAAATTATCAGGAGTTTTTGATGAACGAGACCCGTTATGCGTCTCTCGCCAAGATGAACCCCGAAGCCGCGCAGACCCTCTTCCTCAAGAACGAGGACGACGCCGCAAAGAAGAGAGCGTACTACGTCAAAAAAGCCGCCTCTTACAAGGAATAATTTCAAGATCCCGTCAAACGGCAAGCCAAACGGCTTGCCGTTTTTTGTTTATGGGAATTTTTGAGTGCAACGCTTGCATGTCTTATTGGGTACAACGCTTGAGCAGCGCCCGCATGACTTATCGGGGATAACGCTTAAGTAACGCTTGCAAAAAAGTTCATGCCAAAAGTCCGACAGATAAATAAATTAAGACAAACGGCAAAGGACTTTATAATGCGTTTCAAAGAGCGGCGCTTCATTTGACGATTTTTTTATTTTGTCGGGTCTTGCTCGTTCAACTTATATTTTTTGAGATTTTCGCCTATCTTTTCGCATATCTTGAGCTTTTGCTTGTCCGTGCTGTGGCAATAGCGGGCGATGGTCACGGTGGGACTGCTGTGGCCGAGCATCTCGCTCAAGGTCCTGACGTCCGCTCCCGCCTCGAGCGCGCGGGTGGCGTAGGTGTGGCGAAGGCTGTGGAAACCGCGATGTTTTATGTCAAGGCGGGCAAGCAGTCTCGAAAACGCCTTTTGATAGCCGCCTATCGTCATAAATTTGCCCTTGCGTGTGCTCACGACGTACTCGCCGCCAAGCGATCTCAACTTCAACATGAGAGGCTGAAGCTGTTTGGGGTAGGGGACGGTGCGTTTGCCCGCTTCCGTCTTCGGACAAGTGAGCGCGCCTCCAATGGGACTCGCCGTCTTCAAAACCGTTATCGTGCGGGAGGAAAGATCCACGTCCTGCCAGGTGAGCGCGACGAGCTCGCCTATCCTCACACCCGTATAAAGGGCGATGAGAATGCCGTAATAATACGGATTTTTGCATTTCAAGATGTATCTCTCAAGCCTCTGTTGTTCGCGCTCCGTGAAGGGCTCGACCTTGCGTTGCCTGTGCTTGAGCGAAAGCCCGGTCGCGGGATTTGCGGGTATGATATCGGGCACGGCGCAATTCAGCGCGCGCTTCAAAACGCCCACGATCTGCAGCACGGTGTTGTCCGAGTGCGTCTTTAGTAGCTCGTCCGAAAAGCGCTTTAAGTCCTCATGCGTGACGGCGTCGAGCGGTTTTTCTCCCAAGACGGGGGATATGTTGATCCTGATTATCTGCGCGTAGCGAGATAGAGTCCTCTCTTTTAGCCCGCGCTGAGTTTTCAGCCAATTCTCGAGATAATTTTTCAGCGTCATATTCACCTCCGATCTATTATAGTTCAAAAAGCCGTCGGCAGGGCGAAATTTGTTTTTTGTCCCTTTCAGAATGAAAAAATCGCATACAGGTTGCAAAAACGGCAAAGATCCGCCTGTTTTGCGACAAAGATTTATCAAAGCAAAAGCAAGTTTTTTCGGGGAAGCGTTTTTACTTTTCGAGTTTTTTGCGGCGCACATTTTTGCCGCTCTCTTCCCGCCCGTAAATTGCGCGGAGCAAGAGGAGTTGCAAAAAAGTGCGCAGTTTAGTCCCCACAATAGCAGTTTAGTGCAATTGTTTAAGAAAAAATGATTTGTTAAACTTTATTATGAGAACAAAATGACCGCCGCTATGCGGAAATGAGGCTTTTATGGCAGACGTGACACTAAAAAACATTTACAAAGTTTATCCAAACGGCACAAAGGCCGTCAACGACTTTTCCATGAACATCGAGGACAAAGAGTTCGTGGTGTTCGTGGGACCCTCCGGGTGCGGCAAATCGACCACGCTCAGAATGATCGCGGGGCTCGAGGAGATCTCCGCAGGGCAACTTTTCATTGACGGGCGCGTCGTCAACGACGTGGACTGCAAGGAGCGCGACACGGCGATGGTCTTTCAAAACTACGCGCTTTATCCGCACATGACCGTGTTTGACAACATCGCGTTTCCCCTCAAGATGAGCGCGAACGACGATCTCAAAATGCAAATCAAAAAGCGGCTTTCAATGGCTTTTTCGCGCACGGCGGGCAAAGAGGAAAAAAAGGCGCAGAGCGAGCGCGTCAAGGAGGAGTTCAAGCTGAGGCGCACGGCAAAAAAACGCAACGCTCAAAAAGTGCTCGCTGTGGCTGAAATTCTTGGACTCAGCGACTATCTCAAGAAAAAACCGGGCGCGATGAGCGGCGGTCAACGCCAAAGAGTTGCGCTTGGCAGAGCGATCGTCAGAGAGCCGAAGGTGTTTTTGCTGGACGAGCCGCTTTCGAATTTGGACGCGAAGTTGCGCACGCAGATGAGAGCGGAGATCTCCGCTTTGCACAGCCGTCTTCAGACCACTTTCATCTACGTCACGCACGATCAGACCGAAGCGATGACGATGGGCGACAGGATCGTCGTCATGAAGGACGGCTTCGTTCAACAGATCGACACGCCGATAAACTTGTATAAATATCCCGACAACAAATTTGTGGCGGGCTTCATCGGCACGCCGCCCATGAACTTTTTTGCGGCGCAGATATCCGAAATGGGGGAGCGCGCCAAAATACGCTTTGGCGAGGACTTGTCAAAGGAGCTCATTGTCGACTCGTCCGAGCTCATATTGCTTGAAAGAGCGTATGCGCACGGCAAAAAGATGATCTTGGGCGTTCGCCCGGAAGAATTCGAGCTGAACGAGGACGGAATTGAGGCGACGATCACGCAGATCGAGCTTTTGGGCAGCGAAACCTTGCTTTACTTGCGCTTCGAGGACATCTCGGACGCGTTCATCGTCAAACTTGCGGGACTGCTTTCATATCGCGTCGGGGACAAGATCCGCGTGCTTCCCAAAAAAGGCAGCCTGCATTTCTTCGACGCCGAGACGGAGGAGTCCGTTTGCAAGCGAGTGCCCGAATTTTGCGAGTTCGACGTCGTGGCGAGCGAGGGAAAACTCTGCGTCATGGGCGCGGAACTTACTTTGCCAAAGGCGCTTGAGGAGCTGTCCGGCGAGTATGTGATGAGAGCTCCCATTTTTGGGGTTAGCGCGGGCGGAGATATCCCCGTGCAGGCGGAGTTGATAGACAGCGTGAAAGAGGGCGACCTCTATATCTTGCGAGCGGGAGGCGGAGTCGCGTTTGCGCTTGCGAGCGAACTTCCGAAGTCCATAAGTATAGATTTGAAATCTGCGGACTTTTATAGAGGCGACGAGCTTGTCAAGGCGAAGTTCGATCCCGTCAACGAGCTCGAGGGAGTCTTCAAAAAGGTGAGCCCAAGCAAGGAGCAAAAGAGAGCGGGGTTCAAGTTCGCGTTGGAGTTCGAATTCGAAGGGAAGAGCGTTCCTTGCCCGGACGAGCTCGCAAAGAGGCTGATAGGAGTGAGCGACCGCAAGGTGTTCGGCGTGCCGCTTACGCTGAGAGTGGAGCGCTTTATCGAGGGCGATGACATCGAGGCCGAGTGCGAGGAAGAGATAGATTTTGGCGAAGAGAAATTTGTCAGATGCAAATATCTTGACAAGACTCTCACAATTCCCGCCTCGCTTTGCAAGGATCAAAAGGCGAGCTTGGGCATCGATATGACAAGCGTTTCGGTGTACGACAGCAAACTCAACATAAAGTTGGCATAGCGCAAAATAGCGTGTTTAACGCTCAAAAACGATATGATAAAGGTGCGAATATGAAAAAACGTGCTATTGGGATCGTGATAACGGCGATGGTCTTGGCGGCGGCGCTTCTCTTGCTTGTCGCGTGTTCGTCTCGCCCCCAACAGCCCGAGACCCCGCCCGATATCGTCGAGCAAGAAAAAGAGCAGAGCATTCTCGGTTATATGCCCGTGCCCGACGGCGTTGAGAGCTACTCGGGCGCGAGGGTGTTTGCGGGCGACGTCGAACTTGGCGTGTACAAAGTCATGGTCAACTCCTCGCAGGTTTGGAATGCCTCCAACTATCAACGGGAGGAGGCGGGCGCGCTCAGTTTTTCTCTCAAGGGAAGGGCAAAACTGAAAGTCGTCTGCAACGAGCCTCTTGTCGGCGAATCTGTCGTGAGACCCATCGCCGCAGGGGTGCAAACGAGCACGGACTTTGAGAAAAACACGGTGACGTTCACGCTGAACAGCGTCGGGCAGTACGCGCTCGAGCTCGGCGGGGACAGGCACAGGACGATACACATTTTCGTGAACGACTACGACTATGACGCGCCGAGCGACATATCAAACGTCATCACGTTCGAGCCGGGTCTGCACACGCATGAAAACGACCCGCGCATAAGTTCAAGCAACGAAGTGCGGCTAAGTTCCAACACTGCCGTGCACATCAAGGAAGGCGCTGTGGTCAGGGCAAAATTCATCGCGGACGGCGCGTCGAATATAGTCATATACGGCAGAGGCGTGATAGACGGCAGCGCTTTTATCAGAGACGCGGGGACAAACTATCGCGTGACAGTGCCGCTCGAGTTCAACAATTGCAAAAACGTGACTTTGAAGGACGTGTTCTGTCTCGATCCTGCGGGCTGGTGCGTCAACTTCTATTTTGTTGAAAACTCTTCTATAGAGAATATCAAAATAATATCCTCGCGCTCGAACGGCGACGGTATATCTTTACAATCCTGCAAGGATGTTGAAGTGAAGGGCTGTTTTGTGAGGAGCTGGGACGACTCGCTCGTGGTCAAAAACTATCCCAAGTGGAGCGACCGAAGCGTCTACGGCGAGACGAGGAACATCAAGTTCGAGGATTGCGTCATTTGGACGGATCTTGCGCAGTCAATGGAGATAGGCTACGAGACGGTGGGCGAGGTCTTCGAGGACGTGACGTTTGAAAACGTCACGGTTTTGCACGCCCTGCACAAGCCCGTGATGAGCATTCACAACGCCAACAACGCGCGCATAAAGCGCGTCAAGTGGGAAAACATAACGGTGGAGGACGCGTCGATGGGTTTGGGCGACGCGGGCGGAAACAGCGAGCTCATAGACATTCGCAACCTATATTCCGCGACGTGGTCGGATCAGCACGCGGTGACGGGGCTTGGCAGCATAGAGGACGTCTTGATATCAAACGTGCTCGTGATAGGCGGCAACAACAAGCTCAAGATAACCGTGAACGGCTGTTACGACTCGCGAGACTACACCGTGCACACGATAAACGGCGTGAGAATTGAGGCTTTGACGTACAAGGGCGAGGCCATAGCGGCAGACTCGAAGACGCTGACGCTCAAGTCCGTCGCGTATGTGGAAGGACTGACGATAAAAAGCGGCTCGGCGACGGGCGCAACTCTCAAACTTACTCCCAAATCGGAATGGGAAAAATTTGACGAAAACGCGCAAGCAAAGCTCGCGTACGATGCGGGCGAGTAGCTCAAAACCCTGAAAATATGCAATTTTTCGGACATAATTGCAGTTTTGACAGGTTTAAAGAGAGAAAGTATTTTGTTAGCATAAATAGTGGGATAAGGTGGATAGATTTATGAAAAGAAAAATTTCGGCAATTTTGATCGCGCTCACGCTCGCGCTTTGTTTGACGGTTTTGGTCGCATGCGGCGCAGACAAAAACAAAAACCCCGCGCCTCCCGCGCCCGTCGCTTCGGAGCATCCCGTCAAGGACAGGACGGTCACCGAAACGAAGCTCGTGACGTACGAGGGCCCCAATCTCATGCAGTCGTCCGAAGACGTCAGCGTTAGCGTGAACGACGAGGAGCTGTTCGTGTACGAGACGAGAGTCAATCACAACAGGACCTTCTCGTTTGGCGAACCCTCCACGAAAAATCCCGTCGTCATTTTCGACTTCGAAGGCAAAGTGAAAATGAAGGTGGAAGTGAAGGGCACAAGCGCGATAAGCGACGTCGTCGTGAGGCCGTTGGAATATGGCGTCACGCCAAATATCAACGGAAACATTGCCGAGTTCGAGCTTGAATATCCCGCAAACTACACTTTTGAATTCAAAAAGACGTCCGATGAAAACGAAGTTGCGGCGGACAACGCTTTGCACATTTTTGCAAACCCCATCGAGGAAGATCCAATATCATCCGACAGCGTTCCCGAGAACACGATATACATCGGTCCCGGCGTTTACGACGCGGGCGCGATCCCGATGACGAGCGGCGACACGCTGTATCTCGCGGGCGGCGCGTACATCTACGGACAGGTGAGGGCGGAATTGCTCGAAAACATAACCATCAGAGGCAGAGGCATAATTTCCGGCGAGGTATACAGCCGCACGAAGGATAGCGAATACACATTGCCCATCGAGCTTCGTTCCTGCAAAAACGTCAAGATCGAGGGCATATCCCTGTTCGATCCCGCAGGCTGGGCGGTCACGCTATATAAGTGCGAGGGCGTGGACGTCGACAACTTGCACATCATCACCGCGCGCGGCAACGGCGACGGCATTTCGGTGCAGTCCTGCTCGGACGTCGAAGTCAAGGGCGGTTTCGTGCGCACTTGGGACGACTCGCTCGTCGTCAAAAACGTGGACAGGGGCACGACGGACGACGTTGTCTTTGACGGCGTCACCGTGTGGACGGACCTTGCGCAGAGCTGCGAAGTGGGCTATGAAACGAACGGCGAGATAATGAGGGATATCACCTTCAAAAACATAACGATATTGCACAACTATCACAAGGCGGCTTTGTCCATTCACAACTGCGACGACGCCGCAATAACCAACGTCACATATCAAAACATAACCGTTGAGCAGGCGTTCAACAGGGGCGACAACCAGCTTCAGGGCACGGACGATCTGTTCATCGACATCGTGATCGCCTACAACGTCAATTGGACGAGTTCGGCGGGCGTGCGCGGCACTGTGGACGGGGTCAAGATAGACAACGTGAAAGTCATCGAGTTTGCCGACACCTTGCAATCGCACATCATGGGCGACAGCAATCAGTGCGTGGTCAGCAACGTCGCGATCACAAACGTCACCTTTGGCGACAAAAACGTGACGGACGTAGCGGGGCTCTCCCTCGCCGCCGAAAACTATGTGAGCAACGTGACGGTCGCGGGCGGAAACGCGGCTTCGGGGTCGCTGTTCGAGCTGCCGTACAAATTGAAGCTTCAAAACGATCAAGTGAATTCCAAAAACGTCCCGACCCACACTCAGCAGGGCTTGGAAGTGCCGGAGTTTTCCATTTTGGACATCACCGAGACATATATGGGCGTTAAGCTCGACATGGCGGACGCGACCGTCAGCGTGAGACACGGGCACGGCACGCGCACGACGGACTCGCTCGACGCGGACGACGTGGATTTTGACAACGCGCAATCTCCCTCGAGCAAACTGTTTGACGGCGACAGGAACGCCTCTTTCATCGCCAAAGATTGGACGGGAGAGGCGGACGAATTCATCGCGCTCACGATTGATTTCGGCAAGAGCGTCCTGCCCGGCGTGATGAGGCTGTATCTGCCCGAAAGCTCCGTTTACGTCAAGGAATATACTATCAAAACCTTCAGATATAACGAGTCCAACGACAAATATCTCGCGTTCGGCTCGACCGAGACGGTCACGGTGACTCCCGCAAAGGGCAACTACGTCGACTTCAAGTTGGGCTCTGTTACGAGTGGCTACACAAAGCTTCAGCTCCGCTTCTTCAGGACGGAAGGGCTGAAAGCAATGGACAAACTCGAAATAGGCGAAATGAAGTTCTATCCCAACTCGCTTTCCACAAACAAGGCCATTTTGGACGCGAGCGAGCACAACGACGTCTATGTCGCAAGCCAACTTGTCGACGGCAACGACAACACATATTGGGAGGCAAAAGCCAAAAACGCCACGTTCACGGTGGATCTGGGAGCTGTGTATACGCTCAAGTACATCGTGATGTGCTTGCCCCCTCTTCTCACTTGGGAGGCGCGCACGCAGGGCATAGAGATCCTTGTGAGCGAAAACGGCAACGATTTTGAAACTCTCGTCGCAAAGGAGGACTATCTCTTCGATCCGATGAAGGGCAACAATATCTCCATAGAGCTGCCCTCAGGCGTGAGGGGAAGATACGTCAAGTTGCAGTGGTATTCCAACCAATCAAACGGCAACTACGGCGCGCAACTCTCCGAGCTTTACGTCTACGGCGAATAAAACTTCGAACTTATCGCACGACAGTGCGCAAGGAAAACAAAAATTATAATCAGGAGGATATTTTATGAAAAGGACATCAAAATTCTTTTTGGCGGGCGTTGTCGTCATCATGGCAGTCTGTTTGTCGTTTGGCATGACGATGGGCGTCGCTTTTGCCGAGAATAGAGTGTTCGACGACAGATTCGACTCTTCCTTCGAGGAGTTCGGCGATTTGACGGGCGACATCACCGCAACGGGGATGACGCTTGAAAAACCCTATCTGCATGTGGAATTTACTGCGGCAGACAGCGGCACGGCAGACGATCCCATCTTCAAAGAGGGCAAGGGCATGGACAGCGCGTCCGTCGTGAACATCGTGTTTGAGATGCGCGCGCCAAAGGGCGACGTCACGCTTGACGAGCTCATGTACGGCAGCCGTTATGGCGATCAGCATCAAGTGTACAGCAAGCCTTTGAGCGAGCTCAAGGACGCAAACGGCGACGACCTTCCCGCTCTCACGACCGAGTGGCAAAAGTACGTCATCAACTATGCGCTGAGCTATGAAGACGAGGAAGTGTACAACAATACCGACGGAACGCCTTCCGAAAACAAAGTGAACGACGGCAGGATCGTCGGCGTGCACCTCTTTGCGGCGGCGGGAGCTTCCGGCACGATCGAGATCAACAAGGTGTACAAGACCTCAAATGAGAGCGGCGACGAAGAGACCGACGCGGCGTCAAACCTCATCAACGGGTTCACTGGCGGCAAGACGGTCGACGCGACCATGAGCGGCGGCTGGTGGGCAGGTAGCGCCAGAGGCTACATCGTGCAACCCAACGTCCTCACGGCGGGCACGACCCTCACCGTCAAGCACACGAACAAGACCGCAGGCGACTTCAGATACGCCGTTGTTGAGGCGACAGGCGACGTTGAAAACCTCAAAGTCTCATTTGCGGCGGCGGACGACGCGTTTGGCGCGGCTGCGACTGTCGTGAGCGGCGAAACGATCGAAGTTCAACCAGAAACTTGCCAGTTCAAGTTCGAATATGACGGAGAAACGAGCGCGCAAGTTGACAGGATCTTCTACACAAATCTCGAAGTTCCCGCGACGACGGGCGATCCTCTCCCCGACCTTGCAAACGCAAAGGTGCTTGACGATTTCTCGCTTGCTCAAGCGACGATTGGCAGCGATTATGACGCCGCCATCGCGATGCCGGGACTTGAGGACGCAGGCATTTTCTATCGCCTCTCCTACAGCACCGACAAAAACGTCAAAGTTGAAAACGGCGCGGCGGTGTTTGAAGCAACGACGGACTATATCAACCTCAAGATACAGGCGAGAGAGCTGACGGTCGCAAAATACGTCCTCCTCAAGATGAAGGTCGAAAACGGCGCGACCCTCGACAATTTCCGTTTCTCTCTTACTCCCACGCCGACGGCGAGCCCGAGCATAGTTTATTATAACGACCTAAAGCGTGACTCCACCCGCAAGGTCAACGCGCTCAAGGAGAGCACGCTGTACACGGGCGGCGAGTGGGACTACCTCATCGTCGACATCGCCGAGAGCAAGCTCTTTTCTGCGGGCGGCGCTGTGGACACCATCGACCTCTATTGGACGGGTACGGGCAGACTCTACATCGACGAGATCCTGCTTGCGGACGACGTCTACAACGAGACTTCCGTCTACAAAAACGAGGAAAGCGCGGCATTGTTCACATTCACTCCCAATCCGAGTGCGGGCGATCCCAACTATTTGTATGCGGGATATTGGTTCCTCAACGACGCGGATATGAGAGGCAACGTGCTTGCGCTCGAGCTCACAAAACTTGATGACGACACGAGTTTTGACAATTTGAGACTTGCGTTTGTAGACTCTCTCACCATTTGGGGCGGCGGAGATCACAATACCGAAACCGATAAAATGATCATCCTCACAAACGGACAAAAACTTTCGGACGTCACGTTTGTAACTAACGAGCCTCAGACGGTCTATATCGACCTCGTAGCTTCCGGCATAACAAAGGCAAAGGAATGCCACGTTCATACGAGCAACACAGCGACCGGACCCTTCAAAGTCACGAGGATCGAGGTCTTGAACAGAGCGCTTGCGACGGACAGCTTCAACGAGGAAGAGTACTTTGGATTCGAAGACGATCTCGTTGTCGCTGCGGACACGACAGCGTATACCTACGTCGGATATGCTGGCAACCTCTCAAAAGCGCAGGGCAAATATCTCTCCGTCACAGTTGAAGCGGGCGAGAAGGACGTCGACCTGACCAATGTGCGCTTCGAGTTCACAGCCGGCGGCGGACTGCGTTGGTTCGGCGCAAACGACGCGGGCAGACTGCTCGACAAGGACGGCAACCCCTTTGAGGATCTGACCGTTGAGGCGGGAACGACCGCGACGTTTGTCATCGACCTTGAAAAGAGCGGCGTGAAGCCCGGCGACTTCCACATCCATGCGGACGCGATAAATCAAGTTACCTTCAAAAACACCAGGATATACAAGACCGCGTACGAAGTCTATCTCGAGGCAAACGACGAGACCGCTCCCGAACTCACAGTTACAGCTCCCGAAACGGCAGAGAAGGGCGCGCAAGTCGAGGTGCAGGCGGCTGTCAAGGACAATGCGTATGCAGGCGCGACTTATGAAGTGAGCGTAAAGCTCGGCGAAGAGGATATCGCATTTGCAGAAGGCAAGTTCACGGCGGAGAAGGCGGGCACCTACACGGTCACCGTCACCGCTCAGGACGCCTATGGCAACGAGACGACCGTGACGAAGCAGATCACTGTGGCGGACGAGCAACAACCCGGCGGACAAACTCCCTCCGCTCCTTCCGATCAAAAGCCCGCAGACAAGAAGACCAACGTCGGCGCGATAGTCGGCGGAGTCGTCGGCGGCGTGGCAGGCGTTGCGTTGATAGTGGCGATCGTGCTCATCGTCCTCAAAAAGAAGAGGATCGCGTGAGAGCGGGTCAAAACGTAATTGAAATTTGAGCGATTCGGCTCCGCCGCATATCCCGGCGGAGCCGAACTTTGCTTTTTTGCGATGGAAATGCGACATGCATTGAGTTTTTTCGATAATATGCGAAGGCATATTTCGTCGACAAACGGCAAAAACGCAAAAAAGCTGCATATTGAACGAAGTTAATTTTTGTGGTAAAATAAGATTATGGCATACAAATTGCTTATCGTAGACGACGAATATATCGTGCGCATGGGCATGCGCGACACGATAGATTGGCACGCCATCGACATAGAAGTTGTCGGGGAGGCCGCCAACGGCAAACAGGGGTTGATGATGGCAAAAGAACTCAAGCCCGACATCATCATCACCGACGTTCGCATGCCCGTCATGGACGGCATAGATATGGCGCGAACGCTGTTTGACGCGGGCGCGGATCTATCCGTCGTCATCTACAGCGGATATCGCGATTTCGACTATGTGCGGCGCGCGCTCGAAAGCGACGTCGCCGGCTATCTTTTGAAGCCCATCGACAACAACGAACTCGTCAAAAAAGTGCTCGAAGTCCTCTCGAAACTGAAGAGCAAGCGCGAGGCGCGCGCAAAGATAGGCGTTTTTGAAAACAGCAGCGACTATTTGCGCACTCAGATATTTTTGAGATGGCTCGGCGGCGAAAACGATCCTGAGTTTTTGAAGAGACTGTCCGTCGTCAACATCCGCCCGTACGACATGGGACGCATAATTTACGGCGCGGCTTCTGAGGCGAATGTGGGGGCGATAGACGGGCTTTTGAGGGCTCTTGACGCCTCGCTCGCTCCCGCTGCGGCGCAGTCCCTCGTGATGACAAAGGACTTTTTGTGCGTGACTTCCGCACTCGACGAGAGAAGGATAGCAAATATTGCGAGCGACGTTTTGGCAAAACAAACGGGGGACGTGCGCTTCCGCCTCGTTGTCAGCGACAAGTTTTGCGACGCAAAATCGCGCGGCGAGGTATATCGGGCTGTGCTCGAGCGCGTGAAAAACCTCCCGTACAGCCACATCAGCAGCGTGCACCTCATGAGCGAGCAGTACGTCAAACTCAAAAAATTGAGCCGCGACGTGCTTGCGATAATCGAGCGCGACTACATGAAAAAGCTCTCCGTCAAAAGCGTTGCGGACGAGCTGTACGTCAGCGAGTCCCACCTCATGCACGAGCTCAAGGAAAACTTGGGCAAGACCTTCAACGTTTTGCTCACGGAGTATAGGATATCAAAAGCCAAAGAGCTCTTGCTCGAGGGCAAATACAGGATAAACGAAGTCGCTTTAATGGTCGGCTACTCGGACGTGAAATATTTCGGACAGGTGTTCAAAGAGATCACCGGGATGACGGCGGGCGAATTCATATCTTCCGCAAATTAGGCTTTTATATGCACAAAATAAGCATATAAACCGCGCATTTTGAAAAATACCTTCAGGGAACACGGTTGATGAAACAAAACTTGACGAAAAAGATAATATTGATCTTCGCCTCGACGCTGCTGTTTGTTTTTGCGGCGCTCACTACGGTCATACAAGTTTCAAACTCAACCATTCTCGACAGATACATCGTTCAAAATATATATTCCACGCAAAGCAACATCGACGTTACATTGACGGGCGTCTTTGACGAGTGCGTATATTTGCAGTCCCGAATTTTGGGGAGCGACAACATCTCAAAGCTCAATCTCATCGCCGACCCCGCCGCCTCGCGGGAGGAAAAGGTGCAGGCGTTCGAGCAGGTGCTCAACGACGTTGGCGTGGGAGAGAGATATTTTGTCAACGTCGCTTGCGAGATCAACGACGAATATTTCTTTTTGAACGGGGAGAACAGCATCGACGCGGAACTTTTGAGATCCGCCTCGTCCAATCGCAATCAGCTCATTTTGGGCAATTGCTCCGAGCTCAGCCCCACGCTCGCGATCGGCGTGAGGGACGTTTCAACGAGCTTTGACGGCGTTTTCTTCTATTATATGAACAGCGAGACGATCGGCGAACTCATCAGCGTCTTCGAGGACGGCTATTCCTTCGTCATGCGGGAGGACGGCTATCTCATCGCGCATTTCGATCCCGCGTACATAGGAAAAAGCGCGGTGTATAGCGACGTGTACAACTTGAAAAAAGTGCCGAGCTACACCATCAAAAAGGTGGACGGCAAGCGCAGCATCGTCGTGATCAAGGGCTTTGACAAGCTCAATTTGCGCTACGGCTTCGGGCTTTATATCGTGACGGTTCTGGACTACGCGACGTTTTATCGCGAGATAATCTCCTCGAACCTCATACTGCTCGGAGTGGCTCTCGCGATGTTCGTCATTCTCATTTTGCTCGGCATATGGCAGACGAAGCGCGTGTCCGCGCCCATAGTCCGACTCAACGACGACATAGGCGAGATGATCGAAAACGGCACTGCGACTCCGCACGTCAAACACGACGAGATAGACCAACTCGGCGTGCAATACGACATGCTCATGGACAGGATATTCGCCCTCATCGCCCAAAACAACGAGGATATGGAAAAGCAACGCAAGCTCGAGCTCGACGCCTTGCAAATGCAAATAAATCCGCACTTTTTGTATAACACCCTCGACATAATCAGCTGGATCGCCAAAATGAAAAAGCAGCCGGAGCTCGAGACCCTCGTGCTGAACTTGGCGGGATTTTATCGGCTGTCTCTGCACAAAGGGGACAAATTCATCACGGTCGAGGACGAGATCAACATCGTCAAACACTATCTGCAAATAGAAAAGATCAGCCATCCCGGACGCGTCACGGCATTTTTCGAGGTCGAAGAGGGCATAAAGGGCGAGAAAGTCCTCAAATTGATTCTTCAGCCGATGGTCGAAAACGTCACGAAGTACGCCTTCCCCGAGACGGGCGGAAACCTGTATGTGCGCGCGTTTTCAGAGGGCGACGACATAGTGTTCGAGGTCGAGGACGACGGCGTGGGCTTTGAAGTCGCCGACGACATCCTCTTGCCAAAAGAGGACGGGCTGCACGGCTACGGAGTCTATAATGTGCACAAGCGCATACAGTTGGAGTACGGCGAGGATCACGGGGTCAGCATCTTTTCCGAGCCGAAAAAAGGCACGCTTTGCAGGATACGCGTCAAAAAGTTGCCTGAGGACGGAGCGGGCGACGCCGAATAGCGCGCTCAACAAACTGCTTTGATCGGGCTTTCGTTTGAAAACTCCCGCAAATTGGCGCATACGTTTGAAAATGCCCAAATATGTTATAATTTGTTTGAAAACGTCGTTTTGGGCGCGGCAAACGAGTTTGAAGATCGCTTCTTGAAAATTGCTGTAGTTTTTATTCCTCTTTGGCGGAGGAATTTTGTTTTTTCGCCGCTTCGGGGGCGAGCTGTTGATTTTCCATTCTGTCGTAAAGTGCGTCAAGTCGTTTTGTGACGTGTTTTGCCGTCTTATATGAGACTGCGACGAGTGCGGCGGTGAGAGCGAGCGCGGTCGCGACGAAGATGAGCGATATCCACATGGCTCTCAAGCGATAGGGCTTTTTGGGGGCTATCAAAAGGACGGACAGCTCGTCGCCGAAGTCGCCGACGGCGCAGTCGCTCTTTCTCGTGATATACGATTTTTCCGCCGCTTTGCGCCCTGCGGCGTTTCCGTCGTCGGCGAGATATTTGTCGCCGCTCGTGATGTACGCTTTTCCGCCCTCGATCATTCCGTCAAGAAAGGAGGCGTATAGGTCGGAGGGGAGTATGTCCGCAACGATATATCCCACGTCCCCTTGCTCGCCCTTTATGCGCCTCAGATACGTTATAACGCCGTTTTCGGGGGGATAGTAGACGTTGTTGTAGGTGACGGCAAGCTCGCTAAAGCGCATGAAAAGTCCCGAAGGCTCGTCGCTATCAAAAAATTCGCTCAGAGCGAGCTTCAGGCTTTCAAGCGACGGGACTCCGCCAAGTCCCGAAGACGTGTACGTCCTGCCGTCGGGCGCGTACAGCGTTATGCCGGATATGGGGAAGGAATATTCGCATGTGGTGTTGAGAGTGGCTCCCAAAGATACACCGCCCCCGTCGAGCAATTCGCTCACGACTTTGCTGTCGTGAGAGAGGCGATAAAGCGAGGCGTCGACGGAGCTGAGATATATGTCAAGCTCGTTTGAAAAACTTTTTGCGCGCTGGCTGACCAACGAGCCGTAGGTCTTCGCCGTCGTGCTCGTCGTAACGCCGATCGACACCCCGACCATGATCAGGATGAGGAGCATGCACGGCAAAAACAGGCACAAAAATATGCGCTTGAACAGCGTTGGAAAATGCAGCGACGCTTTCATATCTAAAATATAACAGATGTCGTCGTTTTTGGCAATATAAATGCAGTTTTTTCAACCATTTAACAGGGTAGTCGGTTTTTTTTGAAAGCGCGCCAATTTATAATATATTCAGAAGTATTAGGCGCTAAAGCCAAAGGAGAATATTATGAAAAAGTTCGTTTCGCGCTTGCTGATCCTGGTGCTCGTCACGTTTTCGCTCTCGGCGATTTTCGTCGGCTGCGGCAAACAAAACGGCAAGATCAAAGTGTCCATAGGCATGTGGCCGGACTCCACGCTGAAAAGCGACGTGGCGATGTTCACAAAATGGAAAGAGCGTTTCGAGGCGGATTATCCCGAATATGAGATAGTCGCTCAGCCCTACACTTACAGCCCGGATACCGTGAGCGCTGCCGCCATGTCAAGGACGCTGCCCACCGTGTTCCAGACGTATTTCACCGAGCCGCAAAAGCTCATCAACAACGGCTATATCCGTCCCATCACGTCCCTGCTCAAAGAGTTAGGCTGGTACGACAAGATGGACGTCTCCATGCGCAACGCGCTCACAAGCGACGGGGAAGTTTACGGCATCCCGCGCGACGGCTACGGCATGGGTCTGTTCATCAATTTGAAGATGCTGTATGAAGTAGGCGTGTTGGACAAAAACGACGACGGCTCTTATAAGCTTTACGACGAAAGCAACGAGCCGCTTTATCCCACGACCTTTGAAGAGATAGCGGAAGTCTCGCGCATAGTTTGCGAAAATCGCGACAACACCTACGGGCTCGTCGTGCTTTCGGCAAACAAGCAGGGCGGCTGGCAGTTCACCAATATGGCGTGGAACTTCGGCGCGGAGCACTTGCAGGTCCAACAGGGCGGCAAATGGAAGGCAAATCTCAACGATCCCGGCGCGGTCAAGGCGCTCGAGTGGATAAAGCAAATGAAGGACGAGGAGCTCATCTATCCCGGCGCGTCCCTCTCGTATGCGGACTGGTACGGCAAGATAGGCTCAAACAACGTCGCTATGGCGTTTGCCGGCAGCGACGCGATCGCGATGCCCGTCACAAACTACAACTTCCCCAAAGACGATATAGCGTTCGTCCCGATGCCTACGGGCGACGGCACGAGCAGATATTCGCTCTACGGCGGAACTCCCTTTGTCTTCGCTCCCAACGCCAGCGACGAGCAGGTCAGAGGCGCAATGCTGTTTTTGAAATATATGGGAAGATCACCCGAGACGGACGAGATCTCCAAAATGGCTATGGAAGAGGGAAATCAGACGGCGCAGGCAAAGGGCATGCCCATTATTCCCACCATCAAGCCCTGGATCAACTCCGACTATCTCGAGCTCGCAAACGCCCTCGAACAGCAATACGTCAACGTCAATATGGACTATTTCAAGGATTTCTTTGACGCGATCGACGCTATGAAAAAGGACGAAGAGCCCAACTTCTGTCAGGATATGTACGCCTGCCTCGACAGGGCGATCCAAAGCGTCCTGTCAAATTCGAACGCGAACTGTCAGGCGTTGCTCGACACCGAAAACAGCAACTTCCAAAGGACGTTTTTGGACAAGATGTGATTTTTGCGCCGCAAAATGGGAGGGGCTATGAGAACACGCTATTTGCTCGAGGACAGATCGTCTTTTGGGTACAAGCTGAAAACTTTTCTTAAAAAAAATTGGGGCGGGTGGCTGATTATGCTGCCCAGCCTCATACTGTTCGCGTTTTTCGTTTGGGCTCCGCTTGTGCAAAACATCAAGCTCGCCTTCTCAAATACGCGCGGATTTGAGGCGATAGGTTGGGCAGGCTTTGACAACTTCAAGATGATCTTTGCCGATCCGCTGTTTTTGAAGGCGTTGCGCAACACGTTCATGTATTTGCTTTGGTCAATCGTGATTGGCTTTTTCATCCCGATCATTTTGGGGCTCATACTCAGCGAAGTCGTGCACTTCAAGGCGCTGTTCAGGCTGGGCATATATTTTCCGTCCATAGTCAGCGGAATTGCGGTCGTCATCATGTGGTCGTATCTTTTCGATCCCAATCCCGGCGCGGTGCTCAATCAGGCGCTCGACGCATTCGGCATTCCGGCGTCCCTGTTTTTGTCCAATCAAAAGCTGACGATCCCGCTCATCGTGCTCACGATGACCTGGCGAGGCGCGGGAGCTACGACGCTCATATATCTTTCCGCGCTTCAAAATATAGACCAGTCCCAATATGAGGCGGCGAGAATGGACGGCGCGGGCATGTGGAGCAGGATAAGACACGTCACCCTTCCTCACATCATGCCCACGATAAAGCTGTTGTTCATCTTGCAGGTCATCTCGGTCTTTCAGGTGTTTTACGAGCCGATGGTCATGACGGACGGAGGCCCCGACGGCGCGAGCGTGTCGCTTCTTTTGCTCGCGTATCAATATGCGTTCACAAACGGACAGATAGACGCGGGAGCTTCTGCGGCGTGCAGTCTGTTTTTGTCAGTGATAATCATTTTGTTGACCATAATCTATCTCAAAGTCAGCATGCCCAAAAAAGACGGCGACAGATTGATTGACAAGATAAAGGCAAGGAGGGAAAAGAAAAATGCTTAAGGCCTTAAAAAACAAAACTAACGGCATTTTGAATTACTCCGACTACAAAAAACCGGGCTATTCCATATTGTATTTCGTTTTGGTGTTCATTCTCGTCGTGGCTGTTTTGACCGCCGTGACGCCCGTGCTGTGGCTGATACTTTCGTCGTTTAAGGACGCAAGCGAGCTCACCTCCGTGCCCTATCGCCTCTTCCCCGAAAACTTCTCCTTGAAAAAGATAGGCGAAGTGTGGCAGATGCTTGATTTCGGCAAATATTTTTTGAACACTATCGTCGTAGCGATCGGCGCGGTGCTGTTCTCGGTCGTGTTCAACGGGCTTTTGGCGTACGCGTTTTCCATCGTCAAGCCAAAGGGCTACAGGATCTTTTACGGACTCGTCATGCTCAGCTATATGATCCCGACCGTGACCGCGATCGTGCCGCTCTTTTCAAACATAGTTGCTCTAAACATGATCAACAGCTATGCGCCGCTCATGCTGTGTTACGGCGCAAACGCCTATTATCTTTTGATGTTCAAAAACTATTTCGACTCCCTTCCGCCCTCCCTGTTCGAGGCGGCGAGAATGGACAAATGCAGCAAATGGGGCACGTTTTTCAGGATCGTCGTCCCGATGTCCCGCCCGATAATAGGCGTCGTCGCGATATTCACGATGACGGCGGCGTGGTCGGACTTTTTGTTGCCGTATCTTGTGCTGAAAGACAACAACATGATGACCATCATGGTCGAGATATTCAACCTCAAGACGACGATGGGTAGCGTGCAGGGCTTCGGTCCGGACAAGTTGCTCATGGTGCTCACAATTTCCATATTGCCGCAGATACTCATATTCGCCATATTCCAAAAGCAGATCATGGGCGCTTCGGCGGCGGGAGCCGTAAAGGAGTAAAGCGTTATGGCAAAGAAAGCAAAGAATATAATTTCGACGGACGCTTGGCGCGTAGTCGAAAAAGGCTTGCACAAGGAGGAAAACCGCGTTGCGGAATCGCTCTTTTCGATTGCGAACGAATATAGCGGCGTGCGCGGATATATCGACGAAGGCTCGTCCTTAGACAGCCTTCAGGGCTCGTATTTCAACGGCATATACGAGCTTGCCGAAAAGGAAAATTTTCAGGCGTACAAAGGAATTATCAAGCGAGGGCACTTCATGGTCAACGCCGTCGACTATCTCAAAATGGAGATATATGTCGACGGGCATAGGGTCGACATTGGCAAAGACGACATATCCGATTTCGAACGCGTTTTGGATATGCGCAGCGGCATATTTTCAAGAAAGTACACTTTACATTGTCAAAACAATCGCATAAAGTTGTGTTTTGAGCGTTTTCTCGATATGGAAAAATGCGAGAGAGCGTATCGTCGCATACGCTTTGAAAGCGACGAGCCCGCAGAGATCGAACTGAAAATCTATCTCGATTTCGGCACGAAGCATTGGGGCAAAGAGGGCAGATGGCAGGATATTTGCGCAAGGGAGATAGACGGCGGAATGTATATCTCCGCTCGCACGGCGACCACGCGCCAGAGCGTCGCGACGGCAAGCGTTTTGAAATTCGACTCTCCCGCAAAGATGGCTTTTTGCAAAGGCGACAAATGCGCGTTCGAAGACGTCCGCTTTATGCTTGACGGGAAGCAGACGCTCACGCAATATATCTTCAACGTAGCAAGCAAGCGGGCTTTAAGCGAAGAGGAAAATTTCAAGCGGGCGACGGAGGGCGTGAGGGCGCAATTCGAACTCGGCTACGACGCCGCCGCGACTCGGCTCGAGCGCTACTGGGAAAACTTCTGGAAGCGCGCCGACATCGTCATCGAAGGCGACGAGCGGGACGGGCAGGGCATACGCTATTGCATTTTCCAACTTCAACAGACCTATCACGGCTACGATCCGCAAAACAATATCGGGGCAAAGGGGCTGACCGGCGAGGCGTACAGCGGTCACGCGTTTTGGGACACTGAGACGTATTGCTTGCCGTATTATCTTTTCAACAACATCAAGGCGGCAAGAGACTTGCTTATGTTCAGATACAACACCCTGCCAAACGCAAAAAAGAGGGCGGAGGAGCTCGATTGCAAGGGCGCGTGCTATCCTATCGCCACGCTCAACGGCAACGAGGCGTGCGATCTTTGGCAACACGCGAGCCTGCAATTTCAGCCTTCCACAGGCGTCGCGTACGGGATAAGGCACTATATGTTGCTGAGCGGCGATATGGAGTTTTTGAGGGATTTTGGGCTTGAGATGTTGCTTGAGATCTGCAAGTTTTTGATGTCGAGGGGAGACTTCAATCACGACAGGACCAAGTTCGGCTTTTACGCGGTCATGGGGCCCGACGAGTTTCAGATGATGGTAAACCACAACTGCTACACCAACTTTATGGCGAAAAAGACGTTTGAGTTCGCCTTCGAAGCTATGGAGCAAGTAGGAGCGAAATATCCCGAGTCCCTTTTGGCTACGCGCAAGAAGGTGGGCTTTTCAGACGAAGACGTCGCGCTAATGCGCGAGTGTATGGAAAAGACGTACATTTTGTACGACCCTAAAACGCTGCTTTTCGAACAGCATCAAAACTACTTTGATCTTCCGCATATCGACGTCGGCTCCATCCCGGTGACGGATTTTCCGCTGTACTCGCATTGGAGCTACGACAGAATATATCGCAACGACATGATAAAACAGCCCGACGTTTTGATGTTCATGTTTCTTTTTAGCGGAGACTTCACTTTGGAGCAGAAGAGGGCGAATTTCGAGTTTTACGAGCCACGTTGCATACACGAGTCCTCGCTCTCTCCGTCCGTGCATTCCATACTTGCGGCGGAGATAGGCAAATCGCGCATGGCGAGCGACTTTTTCGGCTTTGCGACCCGCCTCGATCTTGACGACTACAACCGCAACACTTGCGAGGGGCTGCACACGACGTCCATAGCGGCGGCGTGGCTCAACGTGGTGTACGGTTTTGGCGGGCTGAGAAGCGACAGGGAAGTTTTGTCCCTCGCGCCTTCCATTCCCGAAAGATGGAGCGGCTACAGTTTCAAGATAGATTATCGTGGCAGTCTCATCACGGTGCGCGTCACGCACGAGGGCGTAACGCTTGACGCCGACAAGCCTGTCGAGATAGCGTTATATGGGCAAAAAGTGCGCCTTGAGGGCAAGATATCGCTCGTTTGCGCGCTTTAATAATTGAAAATAATCGAATACATATAATGAGTTGGACGATTTCGGAAAACAAATTCGGCAAAAGCCGCGCAGTCTCAAGAGGCAACAAATTTTTGCTCGCCAACGGCTATATGGGCTATCGCGGCACATTGGACGGCGACGACAAGCATGACTTCGTCGCGCTTTCGCTTGCGGGGCTGTACGACGGCGTCGCAGGCAAATGGCGGGAGACCGTCAACGCGCCGGACCCTCTCTTTTTGCGCGCATATTGCGACGGCGAGCCGCTTCTTGCGAGCGAGGCGGACGAATTTTCGCAAAGTCTCGATATGCGGCGCGCGCTCCTTACCGTGCGGACGTGTTTTAAGAAGTGCGGAGTGAGCATAAAGAGCGAACGCATAGTGCATTTTGAAAGGATGCGGGAGCTTGGCTCGCGAGTCGTCATTCACGCGGACGAAGCGGTCAAATTGCGCGTGGAGGCGGGCATAAACGGCGACGTTTGGGACTTGAACGGACCGCATCTGAAGGATATGCGATTTTCCTTTAATGAAAACGGCATACGTTGCGAATGCAAAACGCAAGAGCTCGGCGTGCCGCTTTCAACTTCGCTTTGTTTCAGTCTCAAGCCAACTTCCGTCGAGTCGGGAGAGATGTCGGCGAAGTTTTTCTATGACGTGGAGCTTGAAGCGGGCGAGGAGTTCATTCTTGACAGAATTGCGTACGTCGGCTTTGGGGAGCATTCCTCCCCTTCGGAAGATACGGCTTTTGCGGATATTTCGGCGGGCTACGACGCATTTTTCAAGTCGCATATCGAGAGTTGGGAGCGTTTATGGGACGTTCACGACGTGCGCCTCGTCGGAGACAGGCGCGCGCAGCTCGCTCTCAGATACAGCATATATCATCTTCTCATTCTCACTCCGCGCACTGAGGGTCAGTCCATCGCGGCGCGCGGACTTTCGGGGCAGACATATAAGGGAGCGGTTTTTTGGGACACGGAGATATTCCTGTTGCCGTTTTTTGCCGTGAACGATCTGGACGTCGCTCGCAGACTCATCGAATATAGGATCAAGTGCCTTGACGGCGCGAGGCAAAAGGCGGCGAGCTACGGCTACGACGGCGCGTTTTACGCATGGGAAAGTCAGGACGGCTTTGACGCATGCTCGGATTTCAACGTGACGGACGTCTTCACGCACAGACCCGTCAGAACGTATTTCAAAGATAAGCAAATACACATATCCGGCGACGTCGCGTACGCGCTCATCAAGTATCTTTCAAGAAGCTCGGACATCTCAATACTTTATGACGGCGGGCTTGAAAAGCTGATAGAATGCGCGCGCTTCTTTTACTCATACAGCAGGTTTAACCACACAAAATGTAGGTATGAACTGCTTGATGTGATAGGACCTGACGAATATCACGAGCGCGTGAACAACAACGCTTTCACAAATATGATGGCAAAATTCACGGCGGACGCGGCGGTCGAGTGGCTTGAAAAAGTCAGGATATCAAACCCCGAACTCGGCGCGGAAATGGACAAAAAGTTCGGTTGCGATTTGGCAAAAAAACTTGCGGATTGGAAGGATAAGCTCTATCTTTTCGACGAAAAGGACGGCGTGATAGAACAGTTCGACGGCTATTTCGGGTTGGAAGACGTCAAAGTGGACGAGGTCCGCTCCCGCCTTGTGAAGAAAAACGAATATTGGGGCGGCAGCGGGGGAGTCGCGACGGCAACACGCGTGATAAAGCAAGCGGACGTCATAGCGATGCTCGTGCTGTTCGGCGATCGTTTTTCCTCGTCGGTCGTTCAAAAAAATCACGAGTTTTATTTGCCGTACACGGAGCACGGCTCTTCGCTCAGCGCTTCGATGTACGCCATGAGCGCGATCCGCATGTCCAAGCCGGACGAGGCGTGGCAGTGGTTTGTCAAAACGGCGACGGTGGATCTCAGCGGAAAGTCAAAGCAGTGGGCGGGCGAGGTGTATATCGGCGGCACGCACCCTGCGGCGGCAGGCGGAGCGTATCTGACGGCGGTCTACGGCTTTGCGGGGCTGACGTTTGACGAAGGACAAGTCGCGTTTTTGCCGAAATTGCCAAAAAAGATAAGGGCGATGTATCTCACCGTAACCCAAAACGGCGAGCGCAAAAAAGTCAAAATAACGCGGGAAGGAGCAAAGTTTTTATGAAATTCAAAGGCGTAATATTCGATTTGGACGGGGTCATCTGCTTCACGGACGACCTGCACTACCTCGCTTGGAAGGCCCTCGCGGACAGGTTGGGCATATATTTTGACAGGAAGATAAACGACAGGCTTCGCGGCGTAAGCAGAATGGAAAGCCTCGACATCGTGCTCGAGCGCGCAAGCAGAGTTTATTCGGCAGAAGAGAAAATTGCTCTCGCCACCGAAAAAAACGCCACCTATGTCGAGTTGCTTTCCAAAATGCGCCCGTCGGACGTGGACGACGACGTGAGACGGACGCTTGTTGAGCTCAAAGAGGCGGGAGTGAAGATCGCCATTGGCTCATCCAGCAAAAACGCGCGGATAATTCTTCGCCAAACGGGATTGGAACAGACCTTCGACGCCATATCCGACGGCAACAATATCTCGCGCTCCAAACCCGATCCGGAGGTGTTTTTGAAAGCGGCGGACATGCTCGGGCTTTCTTCTTGCGACTGCCTCGTCGTCGAGGACGCGCTCTCCGGGATAGAAGCGGGTAAAGCCGGCGGATTTTCCACCGCAGGAATCGGTCCCGCCGCCAATTTCCCTCTCACGGACTACGCGCTTTCAACCCTTTCAGATCTATTGCCCCTCGTCTTCTTCTCCCATTAGTCCGCTCCCAAACGCCGCGCCCTCAACCTACCTTGCCAAACCGACAATGCAATTGATAAGATAAAGAGTAAGCGAAAAAACCGCGCTGTTCTTGTGGCGAGTTTTGGCTTTGCATAAACCCGCAAGGGCATGCAAGGTTTTTGAACAGTTATTCTCAAACTCTTGTAAATTGGTTTCGCAAGTGCTATAATGTTCAAAGGAGGAAGATATGGACTCTTGCGAATTGCAATTTTTGACCGGCAAGGCTCGACAGCTTCGCGACGACGCGATCGAAACGATCGGCACCTTCGGGGTGGGACACATCGGCGGCGTGATGTCTGTGATGGACGCCTTGACGGTTATTTATTATTCCAAAATCAAGAATATAGACTGCAAAAACCCGCGCAAAGCAGATAGAGATCGGGTCATCATGTCAAAGGGGCACGCAGGGCCCGCGATGTACGTCGTGCTTGCGGATCTCGGCTATTTTCCGCGCGAGTGGCTCAAGACCCTCAACAAGAACGGGACAAATCTTCCCTCACATTGCGACATGAACAAAACTCCCGGCATAGATATGACGGCGGGATCGCTTGGGCAGGGCTTGTCCGCTGCGGCGGGAATGGCTCTCGCGGCAAAGCTGGACAACAACCCCGCGACGATATATTGCTTCATCGGCGACGGCGAGTCTCAGGAAGGGCAGATATGGGAGGCGAGCATGTTCAGCGCCTCGCACAAGCTCAACAACCTCATCGTGCTTTTGGACTACAACAAGATGCAGCTCGACGGACCAGTTGCCGAGATAAACGACCTCGCGCCCGTAGAAAAAAAGTGGGAAGCGTTCGGATTTTTCGTGCAAAGCGTCGACGGGCATGACCTCGAGGCGATATCAAACGCCATCGACAACGCGAAAGCCTCGATCGACAAGCCGAGCATGATCGTGCTCAACACCGTCAAGGGCAAGGGCGCCAGTTTCGCCGAAGCCGCAAAGAACTGCCACAGCATGTCCATATCTGAGGAGATGTGGCGAAAAGAAACGGGGAGGTATTGAGATGACCGACGATAGAGAAATTCGCGCTACGTTGGCTCAGGCGCTCGTGGAAGCGGCAAAGAAGGACGATCGCATCGTCGTTTTGGACGCGGATCTTATGAGTTGCCACGCGACAAAGTGCTTCAAAGAGGCGTTTCCAAACAGGTTCATCAACGTGGGCATCGCGGAGCAAAACTTGATAGGCGTCGCGGCGGGCATGGCGGCGATGGGCAAGATCCCGTTTGCCTACAGCTTCGCGCCGTTTGCAACGCGCAGATGCTACGATCAGATCTTCATTTCCGTTGCGTACTCCGGGCTCAACGTCAAGATAGTCGGCTCTGAGCCGGGCGTCGCGGCGGAAGCCAACGGCGGCACGCATATGCCCTTTGAAGATATGGCGATCATGCGGGCGATCCCCAAAATGGTCTGTTTTGAGCCCACCGACGCCACAATGATGGAAAAGGCGCTCCCCGACATCCTTGCGCATGACGGCGCAGTGTATATCAGGATGTTCAGAAAAAAGGCGGAAAAAATTTACGACGATTCGCTCGAGTTCAAACTCGGCAAGGGAATTTTGCTTGAGGAAGGCAAGGACGTCACGATCGTTGCAAGCGGCATCATGGTCGCCCGCGCGCTCGAGGCGAGAGTCATTTTGAAAGAGCAGGGGATAGACGCGGAGGTCATCAACCTTCACACCTGGAAGCCCATAGACAAGGACTTGCTCGTGCGCTCGGCGATCAAGACGGGCGCGATCGTCACGGCGGAAAACCACAACGTCTACGGCGGGCTCGGTAGCGCGGTCGCGGAGGCGCTTTCAACGACGCATCCCACCCCCATACGCATGGTCGGCGTGCAGGACGAGTTCGGTCAGGTGGGCAAAAATGCGTATCTCAGCGAAGTCTACCACATCACGACAAGCGACATCGTATCCGCCGCGCTTGAGGCGATCAAAATGAAGTAAACAAACAAAATCGACGTTTATATGAACAAAAACCGCACATAAAGTGCGGTTTTTGTGTTTGCATAATAGAAGGGCAAAAGCATTGCTTTTGCACCGGAAGGAGCAAATCGAAGTTAAAGCGCCAGCATTATAGCTGCTTCTTCAGCTTGTTCTATCGCCTCGCCGAGAGCCGCGAGGAAAGATATACCGATCGTGAAGAACACGATAACAGAGATGAGCGACACGAGCAATTTGAGTATGCCGATGATGACGCCCGCGACCGCAAGGCCCTTGCAGTCGCTGCCCCTGTTTGCTCTTGTCAATCCCACACAAGAAAAGATGAGCCCCAAAAGCCCGCTTCCCACGAGAGCGAGCACAAATCCCGCGATGGCGGCTTGATTTGTTTTTCCTGTTATCGCGCCGGATATGGTCCTGCCGCACTCGGGGCAGACGGACGCGTTGTCGCTGATTTCATTTCCGCAATTTGGACAGTACATAATTGCCTCCTTGAGTGTATTTTAAGCTATTTTTTTCAAATTGTCAACGGCGGTTTACAGCACAGTCTTTATCTCGACGAGCTTTTTTATGACGAAGTCCGCTCCCGCTATGTTGCCGGCGTTCTCCGCGTCGAAAAATACGGTCTTCAGCCCGTACGCCTTTGCGCCAGCGACGTCTGCTGTGGGGGAGTCTCCGAGCATGACCGCCTCGTTTGGCGAGATATTGAGAGTTGAAAACGCCTTGTCGAAAAATTCCTTGTCCGGTTTCGAGGCTTTGAGCTCTTCGGAGATGAAGTAGCGGGAGATATATTTGTCAAGCCCCGCGCGCCTCATGCGCTCTTGTTGTTGACGCGCGGGCGCGTTTGACGCCACGCAGACCTCGTACTTTTTTGAGAGATAGTCAAGCGCGTCATCAGCTCCCTCGACCTTCACGGCGCTGACGTTGAGATATTTGTGAAAGTCCTTTTCGAACTCCACGCCGTCCACGCCCTTCACTCCGAGCTCCTTGAAGATGACGTTCCAGCGTATCTCAAAAAGTTTTTCCACCGTGAGGTCGCCCTTTTCAATTTCATGCCAAAGCCCCGTGTTTATTCTGTAAAACGCGTCGAACATGCCCTTTTCAAAAGGTATGGAAAAATCCTCGCACGCAGAGCGCATGGAGTGAAAAGAGCACAGCTTGAAGTCAAGCAGGGTGTTGTCCACGTCAATGAGCACGACTTTCATACACCTATTATATTAGGCGAATGGATTTTGCACAAGCGCATTTTCCATATTTCATTCATTTTGGTCGGCCGAACCGTCTATGCGCTACCGAGAGGCTTTGGGAGGTATTTATAAAAAACAGAAAAAGGGTTGACTTTATCGCTTTTATTGCATATACTATGAGTGCAAGGGAAGTTCCTTTGCACATTGACGGAACACCTATATGGTGTATACGAGCTCCTGTTAAGGCGGGAGCTCAATTTTTGTAAGAGGACATGAAAGAATTCGGCGCGTATTTAGTGAAGAGTACATACTTGAGAGAATTCTTAGCTGATGAGAATAAACTTGCGCAATTAAAAATCCCTCGTCGGCCAGTTATCTGTGTAAAATTATCCGGTCGCAATTGGCTTATTCCTCTTTCTTCTATAAACCCGAACAGCAATGAATATAGCTATAATGCTCGGTAAAAAAACAATTGTTCTATAATGAACAAGATAGAAAGAACCCGCCTAAAGCGATGGATATTTTTACGGATCTATTTAAGACAGGGGATAAAACAAACAAATCGGTTGCTATGTATTATAATGCAATTCCCATCAAATCTAAATATTGCCGTAAATATTATGACAAAAGCGGTCGGCATTTTATACTTGATAACAAGACGGGCGCATAACTGAAAGGTAATTTGTTAAACTATCTAAGCGCATATAGGAAAGGACAATATCCCGGGCTTATAGGACAGCTTATTGCGCAAGGAAAAGAAGATTATAAAAATTATCCAATCAAGTCCTATGTATTGCAACGAGCATTATACAAGAATGAGTTACAACTGCGTGCTGTTCGCCGTCAAAAGCTCCGAGAGCATGAGCAGTTCGAGCAAGAGCAGCAGCGACGGCGTGAGTTCAAGCGGCGATATAAGGGGCTTTAGACGACGAGTTTGTTGCCGCCACTCTCGATCAATGCGATGAGAAATCAAGTCAAGAGCTTACAAAGCAGAAAACACAGAGAAATGTAAAGTATTAAGAAAAATGTGCGTAAAATAGTTGACGCGATCAGTTTTCGCATTTAGCTTGACAAAATCGGGCTCGAGGCATATCATTAGAGTGCGAGGTAAATATGTATTGCAGTTTGTGTAACGAAAAGGTTCTGGCACACACGCGCGTCTGCCCAAATTGCGGGGCGGAGTTTGAAAAGAAGTACGTCAAAAAGCGCGTGCGCAACGAGTACGCCACAGGCGGTTTGATAATGTCGTTTCTCGTGCCCATAATCGGCTTCATTTGCTCGATCATAGGCTTGAAAAACGCGCGTCTTTGCGAGGGCAAGGGCAAGGTGCGCTCCGTTTTGGGAATCATCATCAGCGTGTTGATGTTTGCCGCCCCCATCGTTGCCGTCGTGGTCGTCATCAAGACCGGAGTTCTCAACGGGTTGATAGATCAACTGACCGAGTTGATATCGGGAATTACAGGATAAGAAAAAAGACGCATATGGGTGTATTCCATAGGGAATCACAAAAACAAAATTTTTTATCGGAATACACCTTTGGGCGAGCCACTAAGAAAG
>CANQAA010000003.1 GCA_947589395.1 uncultured Clostridia bacterium | reverse complement strand
TTAGATTGTTGCATTTCGTCATATTATGTCGATTTATGTCGACAAGCGCGAACGGGTCGGTCGCATTAAGTCGATTTATGTCGAATTTTACCGAAACGAGCAGTTAGTTCGTCGATTTATGTCGTTTTATGTTGAAGCAAGCGATTAGATTGCCGCATTTTGCCATATTGTGTCGAACTATGTCGACAGGAGCGAATGGATTGTCGCATCATGTCGGATTTTGTCGCAATATGTCGCCGTAACGCAATATGTCGCCATTGCCTACTATATTCCATTGCCTGATATATTATAGCAAAGCACGGCGCGCATTTCAAGGCGCTGAGCGCGATTGCCCGCCCCGTACCGTCAAATTTTTCCGTTGAAAATTTTCAAAGGAAAGTAATTATTTTTCGCAAATAAAAAAATTAGGTTGAAATATCCGACGAAATATTATACAATTATATCACAACTTAAAGCGCGGCAGGAAAATGTCGGCGGCTATTGTAATTGGGAGGAAAATTTATGGCAAAAGCGTGCAAAAAAACTTACGTCGGTTGGCAAGAGCTACCCGAAAAGCGCAAACAGATCGAGTACAAGCAGCCCACAAAGTTGCTTGACGAAAAGGGCAATTTGCTCGTCAAGGGCGGCTGGGCAAGGCACAACGTATTCGAGTACGATCGCACTGCGGCGCGTCCTCAATGGCGCGGCAAGGAGTGGGACTTCTATCAGGTGTCAGACGGAAGATACATGGTGCAGATCTCGATGGCGAACATTTCCATCGGCGGCTACGCGTCGGCGGTGCTCGTGGACCTCACGGACAAGAGCAAGCCTGTCATCAGCAGCATGGCGTTGTGGCTGGGCGGCAAAAACAAGGTCGTGATGGCTGAAAATTGCGATCAGGGGCACCCGAACGTATCGGAGTACAAAAAGGGCAAATTCCATTTCCGCGCGGAAACGACGGACAAAAAGCGCACGATCTTCTTCACGGGCCCGTACAAGGGCAAGACGGTGGAGACCAAGTTCGAGATGGACTTGTTTGACGATCATGAAAACATCACAATCGTCACCCCCTTCAAAAACAAGAAGGGCGACTACAAGCCCACCCGTTTCTTCATGACGATGAAGCAAAATTGCATGCCTGCTTCGGGTTATTTCAAAGTCGGCGAGGAGACGGTCGCGTTTGACAAGCAGGACACATTCGCCGTGCTGGACTGGGGCAGAGGCGTGTGGCCGTACAAAAACGTGTGGTATTGGGGCAACGGCGCTCAGCACATCAAGGACGCGGAGGGCAAGGATCACATCTTCGGTTTTGAGATCACTTGGGCGATCGGCGACGAGTCCAACGCGACCGAGACCTGTCTCTTTTACGACGGCAAGGCGAGCAAGATAGGCTCTGTTGACGTGGAGGTCTTCCCAAAGGACGACAAGTGGGACAAAGATTGGCACTTCATCTCGGATGACGGCAAATTCGACATGGTCATGAAGCCCTTCTATGTTCATCACACGGACACGAACGTCATCAATCTCTTCCGCATGCACGCTCATCAAGTGCACGGACTTTGGAGCGGAAAAGTGGAGCTTGAGGACGGCACGAAGCTTGAAATCAAAGACATGTACGCATTTTGCGAGTATGTTGAAAACAAGTGGTAAAAATTCAGAATTGATTTTTCCGCATTTTGGAAAGGAAAAAAGCTTCCCGCTCGGGGAGCTTTTTTAATGCGAAATTTCATTCCAATTTCACCAAAGGTGAAACGTTTTTCTATTGAGAATTTTTGCACATTTTGCGAAAAATTCTCAATAGAGGGTTGACAGGGGCTATTTTGGTTGCTACAATGTTAAATGCGAGGGATATATGGAAATTGCAAGGGACTTGTATCTCAACAAACTCATAGACCACAAGCTTAACGGCATGGTCAAGATCGTCACGGGCGTGCGCAGATGCGGCAAGTCGTATCTTTTGTTCGGGTTGTTTTATCGGCATCTTTTGAAAGAGGGCGTGCGCGAGGATCACGTCGTCAAGGTCTCGCTCGAGGATTACGGCAACAAAAAGTTGCAAGACCCCAACGAGCTTTACGCGTTTGTCAAGGGGCAGATCAAGGACGGCGAGATGTATTATATCCTTTTGGACGAGATACAGCTCGTGCCCGATTTCGAGAGCGTGGTCAATGGGTTTTTGCACATTCCGAACGCGGACGTCTATGTGACGGGCAGCAACTCGAAGTTCCTCTCGAGCGACATAATCACGGAGTTTCGCGGGCGGGGGGACGAGATACGCGTTTATCCGATTTGTTTTGCGGAATACAGCTCCACTCTCGACCCCAACACGCCGTTTGGCAGGGCGTGGCGCAACTTTGCGACGTACGGCGGAATGCCGCTTTGCCTCACGATGAAGTCCGAGCAGGACAAGATGAAATATTTGAAAGACCTGTTTTCGACGACCTATCTTGCGGACATAATCAATCGCAACAACTTGCGCGGCAACGCCGAGATAGGCGAGCTGACGGACGTTCTCGCCTCGTCGATAGGGTCTCTCACGAACCCGCTGAAGCTCTCAAACACATTCAACTCGCAAAAGAATGTGAAGATCTCCGCAAACACAATATCCTCATATCTCGACTGTTTGCAGGACTCCTTCCTCATCGAGCGCGCCGTGCGCTACGACATCAAGGGCAAAAAGTATATCAACACCCCGTCGAAATATTATTTTGTGGATATGGGGCTGAGAAACGCGCGGCTCTCTTTCCGTCAACAGGAGTACAATCACATCATGGAAAACGTGGTCTTCAACGAATTGAAGTTGCGCGGATATTCCGTCGACGTGGGCGTGGTCGAGGCAAGCGTAAATCTCGACGGCGAGTCGTCCCGCAAACAGCTTGAAGTGGACTTCGTCGCAAATTTGGGAGATCGCAGATATTACATTCAATGCGCCTATCGCATGCCGGACGAGCTAAAGCGCAAGCAGGAACAAGCCTCTTTGCTCTCCATCGGCGACGCGTTCAAAAAGATCATCATCGTCGGCGACGAGGTGATGACGGGCTACAACGAACAGGGCATTTTGATCGCCTCCCTCTCGGACTTCCTCCTCAACCCCGAAAAAACTTTGAATTGGTGAATTTTCTTTTCAAAGAAAGATTTCAGCCGTCTGCAGGCGGCGATTTTCGCGCAGGAAAAATTTAATAATTACCGCGCGGAAAAAATTGGGTATTGACATAGGTCGATATGTTGTTGTAATATATTATTGCATAATTATGTGCGCGCCTATGCTCACGCAAGCGCGTGCGGGAACGAGTTGCAAAACGCTTGAAAGAAACGAGAAGGACGAGCTACAAAGGCGCGTGAAAAACGAGTTATAAAAGCATGCGCGTGCGAATACGAGAACGAGTCACAGCGCGTGCGAACAACGAGAGAGACGAGTCACAAAGCGCGTGAGAGAGGGAGACAAATTGTTGCGCGGTGCAAGGCATGAATTCTCACGCAAGCGCGCATAAGACCCAAGATGATTTACTAAAGTTTGAAGAGTTTGAAAAATAGATCAAATTTCCCGAAAAGGGAAGAACAAAAAAACTTTCCTTGCAAAAGCATAAAATGTTTTGTGGGAACAAAAACAAAAAGATTGAGATTTTCCCCAAAAAAATTATGCGATAATTTTTTTGGGAAAAAATCGGGGTCCCCGCAAAAATATGCAATGTTTTTGTGGGGTAATAAATCGGGGTCCCCAACAAATTGCTTTGTCGATTTGTTGGGGCAAAAATCGGGGTCCCCATCAAAACAGCTTGTCTGTTTTTATGGGGTAATAAATCGGGGTCCCCGCAAAATTACGAAGTGGTTTTGTGGGGCAAAAATCGGGGTCCCCGCAAAAACAGCTTGTCTGTTTTTATGGGGCAAAAATTCGGGGTCCCCGCAAAAATATGCAATGTTTTTGTGGGGCAATAAAATCGGGGTCCCCGCAAAATTACGAAGTGGTTTTGTGGGGTACAAATGGGGTGAAATATGATGAGGATCGTTGGTGAAAAGAGGAACAGACTTTTCAATGCATTGAGGCTTGCGCTTATCGCGGTATGCTTTGTTGCGGTGTTCACGCTGTCGCTTGCGTTTGGCGAGGGGGTTTTTGACGCTCCCGACGCTTCGGTCGGCAATGTCGCGGAGGCAACACATACGCCCGGCGATGAGGTTCCAAATGGTAGTCTTCCGGGCTGGCAATCGGGCACTGCCGGCAGTTTTTTGACCATGAGCCCAATTCAAGGCGACAATGGGGATTTTGATCTGAACACATTGAAAGATGATAGCGGCGTCGGTCTTGAACAATCCACATCGACATCCTGGACGTTTACGGAAACATTCAACAATCATAAAGTTACTTTGGACAATCAAGGCGCTTACAAAAGCAATTGTAACAATACCTATGTGCGATCTTCTACCGATAAAAATACACAATATAACATGTGGGAAATCGGAAATAAAGAACCATTCACGAGTGAATTGCACTTTGCAATAGGAATATTGTATCAAGTGCCGACGCAACTCAATCAACTTGCAAAAGAAGATAAAAACAATCTTTTTACGATTAAAATCGAAGTTACATTTGGCAATATAAGATGGAGTGGGGCTTCAAAGCATGTGTATGCATGTTTTTCAACCTCATCGTCGGCAAGCCATGAAGGAAAGGAATTTGAAAATCTTAGCACGAAAAATTTAAAAGATATTAAAAACAATAACAGTGCCGGAGAATCGGATAATGTGAGCTATACCTATACAATTAATGACTATAATGGCGCCGGATACATTTTGGCGGGAGGAAAGGTATCACACAGTAAACCGTCGTTTATAGCGTCCGGTGATGACGTGTGGATCTATCTGTCCGAATTGACAATAAAGTATACCGTGACCTTGAACAATACAAGCAACACTAACGATCCAAAGGCAACGGGCGTTTATACTCCAAACACAAGGACAGAGGACGTAACCGAAAGCAACAAAGACAATTATTCTTTTTATGCGCCAAACGATGAAATCATCGCCGCTATTAATGAAAAAAAAGACAATTTACCTTCAATATCCGATTCGACAGTCATCAACATGATTTCTTATGTTGGTAACAAAGATAAACAAACCGTGAACCTCAATGGAGAAGATTATAATTGGTATAAACAAGCCGCTTTGACATTGAATAGCGGGTCAAACAAACAAAACTGCTTGAGGGTGATAAAAATCGGCGACGGAAGCGACGCCACGATTTATGTGGCAAGCAGTTTATCCACAGGAAAAAATAAAGTGCTGCCACTAAGAGCCAACAACAAAGAAGTTGGCAGGATAAAGATTGAAATCACCGATTACGCGACAGTGCAGGCAACGTTATATTTTGCGGATAATGCGCCGTACAACAGCGAAACCAAAAATGGTGGAGTTGCTATCTCTATTACGCAATTCGGTCCGGACAAAACTTCGATATCATTCACATTGAATGTGGACGGCATTGACCCCAACGATCCGACAACCGAAGTTACGTTGAACAACAACAGCACTGCAAAACAGGACAAGAACATTGAGTCCGCAAATTGGCTGCAAACGACTGTCTTTGACGAGCTCTCAATTGCAAACAACAGCAACGGCGGCGTTTCGCAACAGGTTTGGTACTACGCGGTGCGCAGGACAAACGATTTGGCGGCGCTAAAAGCGCTTGCGGACATCTCGGCAAAAGATTTTTACGATACATACGTCAAAACGGGCAAGCTGGACGTGCTCTCGTTTGACAGCATGAGTTTTGTGTACAGCTTTACGGACGGCAAAGCGGGCGCAAAGTCGTCAAGCGGAACTGTGTATGACAAATCCGGCAATTTAGACAGCAATCCGGTCACGGGCGACGGATTTTATCGCTTTGACTTCTACACATACGACCTCGCGGGCAACAACACGACGGATACGACCATGTCGCGCGTCAAGAGCTACTTTGTCAAGGTGGACTACAAAAATTTGAGCATTGACTACAATATGTCATATGATGACGACGCGAGCGGGAGGAATGTGCAAATCTTGTCTTCAACAAACGGCCCGCTGCCGCAAAACGCGTCCGACGCGAACGTTCAAAGTCGCGTGTGGGCGACGGGAGAGCTCTCCATGACCTTCAAGGTGGAACTCAACTATATGGGCAACACCGTGTACTTCAAGGTGGGAGACTCTTCCTTCACCATTATCCTCACAAGCAGCTACACCGTCTCGGAAAAAAGCGGCACTTGGAGCGCGGACATAAAAGTGTTTAGCGGCACAACTTCCGTTGAGCCTGCTACGGACGGGACGTATGAGCTCAAGTGCACGGACTCCGCAAATCATGATATAATCATAACGCTAAAGTTCACTCAAAGCGGGTCGGAAGACAGAATGTACGAGTTGAAATTGGGCGTGAAGGACAGCGACAAATTTGATTTTGTCGACTTCAACACGACTTACGTCGCCAAGAAAGGCTTGGAGAGCGGCGGCTTGACGGTCGGCAACGGCAACAGCTTGCCCGGCGTTTGGCAAGCTCCCACAGGCTGGACGCCTATTGAAAGTCTTGTAAACCCAAGCAATGACAAACACACTGTTTCGAAATATATGGACACGGGCGTTTACGTCCTCATAGACAGGCACGCCCCCGACACTCCCACGTTTGGCGAGACGGAGAAGTTGCAAACAAAAGAAAACAGCGTGTTCGGCGAGGACTTTTCCATTGACAAATTGTGGTATACGGACTCCGTGACGTTCTCAACCGTCGTCAAGGCATACGCGGACGCGTTTTTGGCAAGCGAAGCGGAGGACAAGGCGTACAAGAACAACTTCTACGTCGGCTGGAGAGTGAAGACGTTCGCCACCCTCGATGAATTCAAAACGTTCATAACAGCCAACAAAGATAACAAAACCTTCTTTCAGACGGCAGACTCGTTTGACGACATGCAAAAAAACGCATGGCAATTGTTCGGACATGCAATAAACGATAATCAGCAACAACTCAACTTAGGCAACGACACGACCGCTTCCGTCGCGCTCAACTCAATAAATAGCGTGGGCATAAAGCTCGTCGTGCTGTTTGCAAAGGACCAGGCGGGATTGTACTCGGGGTGCAGCTCCTACGTCATCCTCGCGGACGCGAATGATTATGATGTGAGCACGGCGATCGAGAAAAACGACATTGCCGACAATGCGGGGATTGCGAGCATAACGGCGAATAAAACGTCTGTCAAGAGGGGAGGGACCGTCAATGTCACGATGACGTTTGGCAGCATGTACGCCCCATTCAAACTCATGCTCAACAGCGACGTCATCTTGTTCAACTATTCGGCGGCGTGCAAGTGGCAAATTGCGGAGGGGTATGATTCGCTCATCTCGGGAGCCAACGATGGCTTTGACGATACGAGCAGAACAAGCTCCTTCTCCTATGTCCTCGACAACAACGGCTATGGCAAGTTGGGCAACGCCGTCACATTCACCCTCGCGTGCAGGTTGATCGTGGACGAAACCTATCGAGTGGACGAAACCACCGCCCCTATCGATTGGTATCTCATGGACGCGAGCTCACGAAACGTGTTCTACAACAGAAATTCGCAAGAGCCAAGATTTATAGTGAACCCGATCTCCGGCATTGCCGATAACACGGAAAATTTGAGGAAGGCGTTCGAGTTCTTGTACTTCAAAGTTGACGGCGAGAAGCTAACGAAAATAGACAAAGACAATATGAAAGACAGCGGCACATACTATGTGCTCGCATATATCCCAAACGGCGAAGTTGACGAGGAAGGCAAAAAAGTAACCGCAAACACGAGCTACGTCTTCAAGGGCGCGAAGTTGAAGCTCAGGGAAGAGGAAGAGGGCGAAAGCGGCTTGGTCATGGATTGGTCGTACGCATTTAGCGATGGCGCGTTCACTTTTGACGGCATAAGCGAATGGGATTTTGTCATTGCGCCTCTTGCCGTGACCGCGTCCATAAACGAAGAGAACGCGAAGGCCGTCTACGGGAAATTCGACCCCGATATGTTGAACGGCTTGATCAGATACACGGACGACAACTTCACAGCCGAGATCGCGGAGGCGGAAGGTTTCAAATTCGATTTGAGCCTCGACCTCACGGGTACGGGCATAGATTGGGAGCAGATAGAGGCAAAGAACGCGCTCGAGATCCTCAAGCTCGGCGTTGGCAAAACAAGCTATCAGATTTTGCTCTCGTTCAATTGCAACAACTACACCGTCACGCTTGACAAAGTCTACAACTTCAACATCACGCCAAACGAGCTCAAAGTGGACGCCCTCAACGCGCAAGGCGTGTACGGCGACCCCGTCGAGGTCTACAAATACGGCGTGAAGAGATCGCAATTTGAAAATAGCCCCGCTTGGAGCTGCCTTAAGGACGCGGGGAACATCGACGAGTGCATTTTGTTTATCCTCGACCTCTCGCTTTCAAACTACGCGCCGCATCCCGGCAACCACGAACTTTCGACGAGATATGACTTTGACGAAGATACAGGCTACTTCGTCTTCGAGGTGGAGGGCAGCGAAAACAGCATTATCAAGAGAAAGGACTTCGCGACAAAGGACGTCAAGTCGTATGACTATGCCGAGACCGCAAACTTCGCGGGCGCGAACGCCATTTTGCCGATAACATTCGTGAGCTCGACGGGCAAGTTCACCATCACGCAAAGAGAGGTCGTCTTGGTCGTCGGCGGCTCAACGGTCATGGGCTATATGGCAGAGCCGAGCGTCGATGATGTGAGCAAGTACATTCCGGACCCGTCGCTTTCGGATAAGGAATTGAGCTTGAGCGTGGCCATGCAAAATACGATCTTAGAGCAGGTCAAGGGCAAAATCATGCTCGGAGAAGCCATAAGATGGGAAAATCCCGTCGGCTACGACGACTACAGCGCGGTGCTCAGATCCCTCATCACATTTGCGGCGGGCGACAGCGTCGACGATGACGGTCACACCTATATTACACCGAATGTAAAGTATATTATAGAACAAGAACAATATTATTTGTTCCTCTTCTCGGCGGGCGACGCTATCCTCGTCAGATTTAACGAAGGCGCGCTCGTCAAAAACTACGGCATGGCGTGGGACAACGATTGGCTCAAGTTCGTCGCGGGCGCGTTCACCCTCGAAAGGGCGGACGGCGACGAGTCAAAGATGCCCAAGTACGACAGAATAACTTGGGAAGTGCAATTGTACAGCCGTAACGCGCCTTACAGCGAGCAATATCCCACCGTCGGCGCATACGAGGCGAGATTTGTCAACGCGCACATGTATTTGGGCGGCGTCGATGTCCAAAACGACGCGAAAACTCAAGCCGTCACGGTCAACGTCGTGGCAGTCCCCGTGACCTACAACCCGGCGGCGGTCAAAGTGAGAGCTACACTTTCGCAAAACTTCAAGACCTACGGCGAGCAGGAAAGCGCCTACGGCATTAACTTTGAGATCTACGAGGTCAACGGCGAGGAGTTCAACGAGGGTAGCACTCTCGCGGATATGGGCTACGCGACTCTGAAGAGCAAGATCACGGGCAGCTACGTCCGCGCGCTTTACAACGTGGCGGGCGACGGCTATAGGTCGGGCAGCAGCCAATTCGACAACGCGTCTGACGATATGGGCGTCGCGTTCAAGCTCGAGGGCGGCGAGGTAGTCTCGGACGACTATTATTACGCGCTGTACAACAACGGCATCCGCTCGAACGACTCCAACCTCTCCGTCACGGCGGACGAGGGCAAGACCACGCGCTTGCAGATCAAACAAAAGCAGCTCACCATCACCCTCAACAACTTCAGGGGCGCGGGCAAGATGTACAACGGCGACGCCGTCATCCCCAACCCCGTGACGTATATCTTTGATGACGGCGACATCCTCAACAACGACGCGATCACACTCGTCTTTGACGCGGTGTACGACCAAGCGGGCGTCGCTCACGAGGACACAAACGTCGGCATCATCATCTCGAATATCCGCCTCAATGGCGCAAGAGTGATGAACTACGAGCTCTTTGAGATCGTCAACCCCAACGCGGCGGGCGAGGTCTCGTTCAACGCAACGCTCAAAAACGGCGAGGCGGGCGAAAAGCAACCTTCGCTCAAGTTTGCCGAAAACGACGACATCATCGCGATCATCTTCTATATGAAAAACGGGGACAACACGGAGGCGATCGTCATCACCGGCGTCAACATCGTGTTGAAACAGAGCGACTTCACAATAACAAAGGTTTACGACAACAACGGATTGCTGTATATTGGCAACATCACGTTCACCTACCTGCGCGAGGAGGAGAGCGGCAGCAACGCCGTGCTTTACAACGAGTTCAACAAGGAAGGCGGGATAGGCGAAGTGTATCTCGTGGGAAGCGCGGAAGTCGCGCATAACGTGGGCGTCCCGGCATACTCCGACGTGCACGCACTCGGCAACTACCACATCGGCTTCACCCTCCGCTTCTACGTCGAAAACGCGACGCACTTTGGCTCAAGACTCATCCCTGACAGCGGCATAGCCTACAGGACGGGCACAACGGACGACAAGGGCGAGTACATCAACGTCATCTTCACAAATATGTCCGCGCAGATAACGCCGCTCATGGTCGACGCGAGCTACTTTGACAAGATGGACGCGGAAGATCGCGAGTACAACGCCAAAGACGGCATCAACGTCGTGCCGACCTTCAACGCCAAACTTCCCGACTTCGCGAACGCGGCAAGAAGGATCAGGGTCACGGGTCACCCCGTCGACGAGAAGGGCGAGCACACCCAAGACGCGGGCACATGGATGGTCGTCATCGACAAGGTCGAGGCCGTCGGCGCAAACGCGAGCGACTTTGAGTTCGACATGGACTCCATCTGCAGAGTGTTCTCGGCGTATGTCCAAAAAGACGGAAGCGACATAAAGAACGAGGGCGATGACAGCCTCTTCTTCGACGTCGTCATCTCAAAGGCAAAACTCCGCATATTGGGACGCTTTGAGAACAGGATGTACGACGGTCTAACGTACGTCACGCTTCTTGACGAAAACGGCGAGCCGATCTATTACTTCACTCCCAAGCGCGTTGACGGCGCGATCCAAAAGGACGAGCAGGGCAACGTCTTGTACGACGTCAAAGTTGCAGACCGCAAGTCTTTCACCCTCACGCTCGCGGGCCACGAGCACGGACTGATAGACGACTCGGAAAACGATTTCACCGAGTTGAGGGCGGAGCTTAAAAAACTCGTCGTTTCCTTTGCAGACGACGGCGGAATCTTCCTCTCCGACAAGGGCGAGATAAACCCCAACGTCATGTTTGACGGCGAGGCGGTTGCGGAGCACAACGTCATCTTCAAGGGCATGAGCATAAAAGATGAAAACGGTTATCTCAAAAACTACACCCTCGACGGCGTGAGATTTGCGGACGGCGAGTATCAAGAGATAGAAAACGAAACGTTTGGAGAAGAGCCGATCGCGGACTTCGAGCTCGAGGGCGTCATGACCTTGACAAGGCGCGCCTTCCAGGTGCTCGAGGAGTCCATCATCATCCCGGACAAGGTCTACGACGGCACGACGAGCGTGGATATAACGGTCATCATCCCCGAAAACGACCTCGACGAGGAGAACAGGTTCTTCGTCGCGGACAAGGATAGACCGTATCTGTCCATCATGGCGGCGGCAAACTTCGTGTACGCAAACGCAGGCACGAACATCCCCATCCGCTTCACCGAAATGCCCAAACTCAACTACACGGGCGAGGACGCGGCGGCAGGCGAGATCATGCTCAAAAACTACGAGCCGTTGACCTACAGCCGCGAAAAGACGGGCACGATCAAGCAACGCCCCGTCAGCGCAACAGTCGTCGTGCAGGACAAGGTCTACGACAGCACGCCCAACATCGACCCGTCGGCGGTGAGCTATGAGTTCAACTCCGCTCACTTCATCGCGGGAGATCAGGCGAAATATTCGCTGTGGGCAAGAGGCGGCGCGTACTTCACGGACAAGAACGTGCAATTTGACGCGGAAGGCAACATAATCGCAAAACGCGGCGCGGTCATCGACCCGACGCTTCGCAACAACCGCACGGGCGATATGGACTATGAGCTCGTCGTGATAAGCGAAAAGAGGGAAGTCGCTCCCGACATGTTCGAGATCGTCTCTGCAAGCGGCGAGGTGCTCCTCAGAGCGTACTATAGATTCCCGACCAAAGAGGAAGAGGAGGCTGTTCAGAATGGCAGCTATGTCAATCCGCAAGGAACTGTTTCCGGCACTGCTCCCGAAATGGGCTTGGCGAGCGGGCAGAGCATAGTCTACTATTATCCGCTTCCCATCGTCGGCAACTACTATAGTGAATATAATAAAGACAACGCGAACAAGATAATCAGCGCGTACAGCTACGGCGGCGGCACTGTGTATCTTGGCGACGGAGGCGAAGGGACGCTTTCAAGCACGGTGACGTATCTCGCGTTTGAGAGCGGCAAGATAGAGCAAAAGGAAGTTTATCTTGACGCAAACAAACTTCACATCATCAATCCCGCGCCCTTCCACAAGGTCTACGACGGCACGGATCTGTTCTTTGGCGAAAGATATAAGGACTACTTCTTCAGTGACGACGCGATCAAGGGATTGGTCGAGTGCGACTTTGGCAAGGTCAAGATCAAGTCGATCGTCGCAAGCTTCAACAGCGCGGGTACGGACGCTTCGGCTGTCACGTTCAACATCGATGAGATCTTCGGCAATCAGGAGACAGGCGAGGACGAGTCCGCAAACTACAAGGTCATCGAAGCGGGCTCGAGGCTGAGCGCTTCCTATCAAGGATCGATCTCAAAACTGCACCTCAGCGCGATCTTGCAGGACGGCAGCATAGAGTACGGCACGTTGCTTTATGACAACAACAGGATCGCCGAGAGCAACTATACGATAGCGTATAAGCTCGGCGACAAAGAAGTCACGCTGTTCAGCAACGGCGGCGAGATGTACTTCTATATGAAGTATGAGGACTTCTGCGAGGCAATGGGCTATAAGACGGACGATAAATTTACCGGCAAGGAGAGTTCCTACGAGCGCCTCAACGCATTCAGATTTAATTTCGGAGAAAGCGGCGAGAGAGTGGACAGCGAAAGCGGAGAATATATCCGTCTCGAGGGCGCGATAATGAGCCTGCCGTACGCGACCGCAACGTTTGATACGGCAAGGCCAAACGCGGGCACTGTCGTTGACAACGAACATTTTGTGCTCAACGGCGGCGAGAGTCAATTCTTCACGTTCGCCTACGTCAACGAGGGCTCGCTCACCGTCGAGAGGAGACACTTGTACGTTTCGATCGACGTCGTCTCAAAGACGGAGTATCAAGCGAGCTACGGCGCAACTTGGAGACCCGCATACAACATCGTGTTCTACGACCGCAACGGCAACTTGACGCCGCTCGCCTCGTGGGACAACATCTCAAACGTGTTCATCATCGACGGCGTGGACTACAGCCCCGTTGTGGAGTGGGTGATCTTCAACAGCGCGAGCGGCGAGATAACATCCGTCGGCGCATATCCCAAGCTCACGTCCGAACTCGATGAAAATTGCGCGTACGTTGCAAGGTTGAGGCTGCCTTCCGTCGCGGGCGGACTTGACGCCTACAGGGATAAGATAATCAACTATTACTTCCACATCGGCGAAAACGAATATGAGGGCGACTCGACCATCTTCGGCGACGAGTTCACCTTCTTTGACAGCGGCATTGAGTTTGAAGACGGAAAATATTATCTCAAGTATAAGTGCGAAGCGTATTTCGGCAACAACGTGGATTATGAGACGGTCCCCACAGCGACGCTCAATCTGACCTTGCCCGATCCGAGCACGCTCGGCGTGTCCGTGCCAAACACGGAGTATACATTCACATATAACGGTCAAGATCAGCTTGCGAGCGCGATCATGGGCTATATCGAGGGCGATCAAATCGGGCTCGTGAGTGAAGAGGACGTCGCGTTTGACACCGTCAACGTTGGCAGCAACGCGGGCACCGTCAAGCTCACAAGAAAGATCAAAATAGACGACGGCGACGAGGGCAAAGAGGTCGTGTGGTACGGCAACGCGATCGTCACATTCATCGTCGAAAAGGCGGACATCCGGCTTTCGGCGCTTCCCGTCAGCAGCTCGTACGGGCTCGAACAGGCGTATGACGTGGCAGACCTCGTGTCCTGGAGAAGCGACATTCCTCTTGCCGCAAATATCACGGCGGAGATGTTCGACGTCAACTTCTATCAAGGCGAGAGCCGTCTCACGGAGCAAGCCTTCAAGGAAGCGAATGTGGGAACGTACAGGGTCGAGATTTCAATCAACAGCGACAAGTTCTCCTATATCGAGGGCGGCGAAAATATGCTCGCGCGCAACTTCATCACCGAGAGCGAAGGCAGAGCGTATTATGTCAGCGCGGACTACAGCGTGTTGCCGTCGGTGGTCGAAATTTCCATCACGGGCGGCTCGGAGCTCGAAGAGGACGCGAACTCAGGCGCTGTCAAGAGGTTTGTCGGCACATATTACGAAGACAAGGAATATACCGTCGACTTCACCTTCAATCAGCCCGATTTGAACATCAAAAACTACGGCAAGCTCCAAAAGACGGACTTCAGCGTGAAGTTCATGCGCGAACAGGAGGACGGCACGGTCGTCAACGCGCCCGGCAGATACACCTTCAGAGTGACCTTGCCCGACGACATTCAGGGCAACTACAGGTTGACGGGCGAGTCCGGCGTGCTCGAGCTGTTCGCAAAGAAGCTGGACATCTCAGGCGATGACAACGTGGACAAAAACGGCGACGTGGCGGTCGGAGCGACTGTCGAGGTCATGGACGACTCCAGGCTCATCGCCAACAGGATCATCGTGCACAGCGTCACCCAAGAGGGCACGGCGAACGACAGTGCGGTGTACAACGCGATCGCGGCGTATATGCCAAAGATCCATGAGTACGCCAGAGTCAGTTCCATCTTGCAGATCGCGCTCTACTACGACGCAAAGATCGTCAACACGACGGGCGTCAAGCTCAAACTCAGCGTGGCGTTGCCTTCGAGCGTGAAAGAGGATATGAGCGGCACTGTGGTCTACAAGCAGACCTCAGAAGGCGGCCTTGAAAAGTTGGAGTACGATCTTGAGGAAGGACGCATCGTGTATGAGACGGATTATCTCGGCGCGCTCGTGTTCGTCAACGTCGAACAGCCCACGCTCCCGAACTGGTTGAACTATCTGATCATCGGCGCGGGCAGCTTGATCATCGTGTTTGTGCTCGGAGTGCTCGTCGCCTTCATCGCGAGAAAGTCCAAACTCGGGCGCCTCGACAAAAAGAAATACAGGTGACAAAATTCACATGCAAAATGCAACTCCGATCCAAGCGCGGCAATACTTTGCCGCGCTTGATTTTTGTCTTAAAATATGTGTTCTTCAGTCCGTTTTATATTGTTATATCATATATTTATATACTGTATTCTAATGTTATATAGGGCTGCAAAAAAATGTGTTGCTTAATTAAAAGTATGGGTGTATAATATTAAGGATATCGGAGGGGGTATGAAAGTCGCTGTAGGCGCCGATCACGGCGGTTACGTTTTGAAGGAAGCGGTCGAAGCCGCATTGAAAGAACTCGGCGCGGAAGTGGTCGATCTCGGTTGCTTCGGGGCGGAGGTTTCGGTGGATTATCCCGAATACGGTTTGAAAGCGGCTCAGGCTGTCGCAAGCGGACAGTGCGATCTGGGCGTGGTGATGTGCGGCACGGGCATCGGCATTTCCATTGCCGCGAACAAAGTGCCGGGCGTCAGATGCGCCGTCGTCACAAACGAATTTATGGCAGAGATGACAAAGCGGCACAACGACGCCAATATGATCGCTTTGGGCGGCAGGGTGATAACGCCCGAATATGCAAAAGAGCTTGTGAAAATATGGTATAACGCGCAGTTCGAGGGCGGCAGGCATCAGCGCCGCATAGATCAGATAAGCGACATCGAGGCTATGTATGGAAAACATGATTGAGGACGTTTTGAAGGATATAAGGGAAGCGGAAAAACTTGCCGACGACCTTGAAAAGCAAGCGTATCAGGACGGCAAAAACGCCGTCTTGTCCGCCGAAGCCGAAGCGCAAAGGCAGCTCGCCCTCACAAAGGAATCCGTCAAAGCGGACAGAAAAAAGGCGCTCAAAGACGCAAACGACCTTGCGGCGGAAAGAAGAAAAGTCATACTCAAAAAGGGCGAGGAGGCGGCAAGCGAACTCGCGGAACAAAAAAACTCCGTGATAGAGGAGACGGCAGACAAACTCGTGGAAATTTTGTTGGAAAAGTATAGCTGACATATGATCGCCGAAATGAAAAAACTGGTGCTGATCGGGCACCGCAGTGTGCGGCAAAAACTGTTCGACGCACTGCTCAAAACAAAAAACGTCGAGATAGCAAGGACGCGGGAGATAGAAAACACCGCGCGGCTCGACCACACTCGGGACGTTGAGCACATCAACCTCGAGCTTTCTCGCATACGTTTTGCATTTTCATTTTTGAAGGACGTCGCGTCAAAGGCGCAAATTCGCGCCAAACGCACCGAAAAGACGGAGCATCCCTACATCTATACGCCGCTGAAGGGCGAGGCTCTCGGACAGATCAACAGAATGTCATTCGACGACTTCTCTTTGATCTCCACAAAAGAGGTCGAGCTCATGGCGAACGTGGCGGATCTCGAGGACATCGACCGCCGCTTCAAGGAAATTGAAAAGGAAAAACAAAATATCAAAGCGCAAAGGGAGCTTCACGACCTCTACGGCTTTTTGAGAGAGCCGTATTCTTTCTATTCGGACACAGTCAAGACCGTCACGGTCATCGGCAGCGTTCCATCAAACAGGAGCGCCGAGATGAAGGCATATCTCGACGGATGCGAGCTATCCGAGTATGTTCTCAAAGAGTCCGGAAGCATTCAAGCATTCGTGCTCGTTGCGCACAAGGACGCGGCGGCGGACGTTTTGAGCGCGTTGCAGGGCTTTGACGCGACAAGGATAAATATTGTTTCAAACCTCACCCCCAAGCAGGAGGAAGAGAGGCTTTTTTGCGAGCTCAAAAAACTCGACTTCGAATACGAACAGCTCCTCACCCGCGCGCTCGTCAAGCAACCGCTCATTCGCGATCTCAAACTCCTTTACGACTACTATATGATAGAGCTTGACGCGCTTTCGTCAACGGACAAGTTTGCGACGACGGACCTGGCTTTCGTTATGGAGGCGTGGTATCCAAAGGACTTCGAGGACAAGCTCAAGGAGACGCTCGACGGAGTGTCCGAACATCTCGTCTATGAGTTCGAAGAACCGAAAGAGGGCGAGATAGTGCCGAGTCTTGTCAAAAACAGCAAGATCGTCGAGCCGTATCAGGACGTCACAAATCTTTATAGCGTGCCAAAGTACGGCGTGGACCTCGACCCCAACCCCGTGATGTCGTTCTTCTACTTTTTGATGTTCGGCATGATGATCGCGGACGCCGCGTACGGCATACTTCTGGCGCTCGGCGGGTTGATCCTGTACAAAATCAAAAAACCCGTGCCGGGCAAGGGCAGACTTCTTCTCGTCATCGCGATGGGAGGGCTGAGCACGGTCATCTGGGGCGCGATATTCGGCGGCTGGTTCGGCTTGCAATTTGACGGCAACATAATGAAGTGGCTGCACCTTGACGGCGTTTTGAGCGCGATAAGGCTCATCAATCCCCTCGAGGGCAACGGACCTCTCATCTTGCTCGGCATCTCGTTTGGCATAGGCTTCGTGCACATAGTGGTCGGAATGTTGCTCAACGCGATCAACTTGATAAGAAAGAAGAGAGTGCTTGACGCCTTGAGCGAAGTTGGCACTTGGTATCTCGTCTTTGCCGGTATAATCATCCTTGCGATCGGGCTCATTTTCCTCAAAAAAGCGACATGGGTGAAGTTTTTGGGCATTGCGATCGCTGCGGTGGGCGCGATTTTGATCCCGATATCCAACATGCGCGGCAAGAAGGGCGCAAAAAAGATAATGGGATTTTTCGGCGGATTCGGAAAGCTGTACGACGGCATGAACATACTCTCCGACATCCTCTCGTACGCGAGACTGTTCGGGTTGGGACTGTCCGGCAGCGTCGTTGCGCTCGTCGTGAATCAGATCTGCCAAGTGGTCATAGGCTTGTTGCCTGCGGGCGGCGCGTTCACGGCGATAGGGTATGTGATTTGCGTTCCGATATTCATCGTGGGGCACGTCTTCAACATAGCCATATCCACGCTTGGCGCGTATGTGCACAATTGCAGGTTGCAATACATCGAATTTTACGGAAAGTTTTACGAGGGCGGCGGACACATGTTCATGCCCTACGGAACGAAAACAAAATATACATATCTCAGTTAGGAGGTAACTTATGAGCATTGGAACATCTATTGCCATACTCGGCGCAGTCATCGCGGCGGCGCTCGCGGGCAGCGGTTCGGCGATCGGAGTCGGCATCGCGGGCAAGGCGGCGGCAGGAGTCACAAGCGAAGATCCCGACAAGTTTTCAAAATGCCTCGTGCTTCAGCTTTTGCCCGGCACGCAGGGAATTTACGGCTTGCTGGTCGCGTTCCTCGTGTTTGTCAAGATCAATCTGTTCGGCGGGGTGGAAGCGCTCTCTTTGAGCGGCGGTTTGTCTTTGTTTGCGGCGTGCATGCCAATGGCTGTCGTCGGATTTTTGAGCGCGCTTTATCAATCAAAGGTCGCGTGCAGCGGCATAGCTCTCATCGCAAAGCGTCCTGAGGAAACGGGCAAGGCAATTTTGTTCACCGTCATGGTCGAGACCTACGCGGTGCTCGCGCTTTTGGTCTCGCTGCTTGCAGTCATGATGCCTGCAACTCAAAGCCTGCTTGCGTAATTATGAGTAAACAAGCCATAATCGACAAGATCGTTGACGACGCCAAGCTCAAGGCGGACAGCTTCCTCGAGGAGCAGAATCGGGAAGCGGAGCGGCTCATATCCGAAGCCGCCGAGCAGTGCAAAGATATCCTTTATCGCTCCCAAGCGGAGATCGCGCTTGAGAGTGAGGATATCCTTTCGCGCTCGAAGACCGTAGCGGAACTTGACGCAAGAAAACTGCTTTTGAAAAAGAAGCAGGAAATTTTGGACTCCATTTTTGCAAGAACGCTTGAAAAGCTCACGCAACTTCCCGACGCGCAAATGAAAAAGCTGTTGCTCGGCATGCTCAAGTTTGCCGAAGACGGCGACGTAATTGTGCTGAACGAGAGGGGCAAGGCGCTTCTCACAAAGGCCGCCGTCGACAGGGCGACGGCAAAGAGGGGAGTGAAAGTGACTCTCTGCGAGGACGCGGAAAGCTTTTTGGGCGGAATGATCCTAAGAGGCGGAGGAGTCGACAAAAACCTCACCTTCGAGGTCGAGGTGCAACTCTTGAAAGAAGAGTACGAAACAAAAATCGCGGGAGAAATTTTTGCCTGATGTCGTCAGAGTTCGTCTTCAACAATGCAAGAATCAAGTCTATGGAGGCAAAGCTAATGTCTGCTCAGTCCGCGCAGAGGCTTTTGGAGTGCAAAAACCTCGACGCGCTCGAGCATGCGCTTGCCGATATGGGCTTTTCTTTGGAAGAAGGGTTTGAGAAGATGTTCGTGACGGAGGAAAAAAAGCAGCGGGAGTTTTTGGACGAGTTCAACGTGGGCGGCGCGCTCGACGCGCTCATTTTGCTGAAGTTCGACCTCGTGAACATCAAAAAACTTTTGAAGGCGAAGCTCTCTTCAAAGCCCTATCCCGAGATCGCCGTCGAGGGGATATTCAAGGCGGACGAGCTCGTTTGCGCGATAGAGTCCGACGAGCCGGATAAAGTGCTGAGCGGCTTTGGAGATCCCATAAAATTTTTGAGAAAGAATGCCGAAGATGGCAAGTGCAGTCCGCATCTTATCGACTCGCTCATGGACAAGGCGATGTATGCGTACTGCTTTTCGAGGCTGAAGAAAAAAGACAAGTTGATGAGGGAGTATCTCGTGAGAAACGTCGACTTTGTCAACCTCGATTCGTTTTTGAGATGCAAAAGGCTCGCTCTTTCGGCGAACTTTTATCACGAGGGCTATATCGAGGGCGGAAGGCTCAAACTCGACGACGCGTACGGCGAGAGCGACGAAAAGCTCAAAGAGCGCATAAAGGGGTTTGAACTTGAAGAAGAGGCGCTAAAAACCCTCGATTCGGGCAATATAGCCGCTTTTGAGACAGCTTGCGACAACGCGCTTTTCGCCTATTGGAAGGGCATGAAAAACGAGCTCTTCGAGGTCGCGCCCATCGTCGCGTATTATATGTCGAAGGTGGCGGAGCTGAAAGTTGCAAAGGTCATCGTGGCGGGCGTGAAAAACGGCGTCGAGAGCGAACTTATAAGGGAAAGGTTGAGAGATGTCTATGCGTGAAGGGTTGATCGCCGTCGTCGGGGATAAAGATTCCGTGCTTGCTTTCAAGGCGGTCGGAGTGGACGTATACGCCGTGAGCGACGAGGTCGAGGCGGCAAACACCGTGCACGCGCTTGCGAGGACGTATTCGGTCATTTTCGTCACCGAGCAGGTGGCGCTTTGGGCGGACGCGTATATAAAGAGATATCGCTCCCGTCCCTATCCCGTGATAGTGCCCATTCCCGCAGCGGACGGCGGCACGGGACTTGGAATGAAATTGATAAAAGAGAATATAGAAAAGGCGATCGGCGCAGATATATTCGTTGACAAAGAGGAAAAATGATGGAAACAGGCAGAATTGTTAAGGTATCCGGTCCTTTGATCGTGGCTGAGGGCATGGCGAACTGCAAGATGTACGACGTCGTGCAGGTCAGCGCAAAGAGGTTGATCGGCGAGATCATCGAGCTGAGAGGCGACAAAGCGTCAATTCAGGTTTATGAGGAGACCAGCGGTCTCGGTCCGGGCGAGGAAGTGTATTCGCTCGGAGAGCCGCTTTCGGTCGAGCTCGCTCCCGGACTTATCGAGGGCATCTACGACGGCATTCAGCGTCCGCTTGCAAAGCTCAAAGAGATCGCGGGCGACAGAATAGAGAGGGGCGTATACGCGCCCGCCGTCGACCACGAAAAAAAGTGGGAGTTCGTCCCGTGCGTGAGCGTGGGAGCGACAGTCGAAGCGGGCACAAAGCTCGGCTCGGTGCAGGAAAACGTGCTCATTGAACACAAGATATTGGTCCCTTACGGAGTCAAGGGCGTCGTCAAGGAGATCAAAAGGGGCTCGTTCACGGTTGACGAGACCATCGCCGTCATTTCGACCGAAAAAGGCGACAAAAACGTATGCATGTTGCAAAAATGGCCTGTCAGAAAGGGCAGACCTTACGCGGAAAAACTCTCCCCGTCCTCTCCTCTTGTCACGGGGCAACGCGTCATCGACACGCTCTTTCCCATTGCTCGCGGAGGCGTCGCGGCAGTTCCCGGACCGTTTGGAAGCGGCAAGACCGTCGTTCAGCATCAGCTTGCGAAGTGGGCGGACGCGGACATAATCGTGTATATCGGTTGCGGCGAGCGCGGCAACGAAATGACTGACGTGCTCAACGAGTTCCCCGCGCTCATCGACCCAAAGAGCGGACAGCCCCTCATGAAGCGCACGGTGCTCATCGCAAACACATCGGATATGCCCGTTGCGGCAAGAGAGGCGTCCATTTACACGGGCATCACGATAGCGGAGTATTTCCGCGACATGGGATATTCCGTCGCGATCATGGCGGACTCCACCTCGCGTTGGGCGGAGGCACTCAGAGAGATGTCGGGCAGGCTCGAGGAGATGCCCGGCGAAGAGGGCTATCCCGCGTACCTCAGCTCGAGACTTGCGGAGTTTTATGAGCGCGCGGGCGTCGTCAAAGTGCTTGGCGGAAAGGGCGAGACGGGTTCTATCACGGCGATAGGCGCGGTGTCTCCTCCGGGCGGCGACCTTTCCGAGCCCGTGTCTCAGGCGACTTTGAGGATAGTCAAAGTGTTTTGGGGACTTAGCGCTTCGCTTGCGTACAGGCGTCATTTCCCGGCGATAGATTGGCTCACGAGCTATTCCCTCTATGCGGACAGGCTCTCGGAGTGGTACGCCGAAAATATGGGCGACGAGTGGCTCAAACTTCGCGCCGAGTGCATGAAGATATTGCAAGAGGAGGCGCAACTCAACGAGATCGTGCGCCTCGTGGGCATGGACGCGCTCTCCCCCTCGAACAGGCTGACGATGGAGACCGCAAAGTCGATAAGAGAAGACTATCTGCATCAAAACGCTTTCCACGAGGTGGACACATATTCCTCCCTCAAAAAGCAGGAGAACATGCTCTCGTGCATAATGACTTTCCACTATCTCGCGTTGGACGCGCTTGAAAAGAACATCGACATCGAGGACATCCTCGAGTTGCCGGTGAGAGAGAGCATAGGCAGGGCGAAATATATCCCCGAAGAGGAAATGGACAAGTTTGAGGAACTCAAAAAACAAATCAAGAGCGAGATGTCCGCGCTTAGCGAAGGAGGACAGATCTGATGCTGAAGGAATATAACACCGTTAGGGAAATAGTCGGACCTCTCATGCTCGTCGAGGGCGTTGAGGGCGTGAAGTACAACGAGCTTGTCGAGATAAGATGCGGCGAGGAGATCCGCAGCGGCAAAGTGCTCGAGATCAACCGCGACAAGGCGCTCGTTCAGCTTTTCGAGCCGTCGCAGGGCATCAAGATGACGTCCGCAAAAGCGCGCTTTTTGGGACACGGCATTGAGCTTGGCGTCAGCGAGGATATGCTGGGCAGAGTCTTTGACGGCATGGGCAATCCGCGCGACGGCGGCGCGCCGATCATTCCCGAAATGAGGCTTGACATCAACGGTCAGCCCATCAACCCCGTCTCTCGCGACTATCCAAACGAGTTCATTCAAACGGGCATAAGCGCGATAGACGGGCTCAACACCCTCGTCAGAGGGCAAAAGCTCCCCGTGTTTTCCATGTCGGGCATGCCTCATGCGGAACTCGCGGCGCAGATCGCAAGACAGGCAAAGGTCTTGGGTTCAAACGAGAAGTTTGCGGTCGTATTCGCGGCAGTCGGCATAACCTTTGAGGAAGCGGACTTTTTCATCAACGATTTCAGAAAGACGGGAGCTATCGAGCGCGCGGTCATGTTTATAAACCTCGCAAACGACCCCGCAGTCGAGCGCGTCTCCACGCCGAGAATGGCGCTCACCGCAGCGGAATATCTCGCGTTTGAAAAGGACATGCATGTGCTCGTCATCACCACCGACATCACCAACTACGCTGAGGCTTTGAGGGAAATTTCCGCCGCAAGAAAGGAAGTTCCCGGCAGGCGCGGCTATCCCGGATATATGTATACCGACCTTGCGAGCATGTACGAAAGGGCGGGGCGCATCGTCGGCAAAAAAGGGTCTATCACGCAAATTCCCATCCTCACGATGCCCGAAGACGACAAGACTCACCCTATCCCCGACCTCACCGGCTATATCACGGAAGGGCAGATAATCATATCAAGAGAGCTATATAAACGCGGGATCGTGCCGCCGATCGACGTTTTGCCGTCGCTCAGTCGTCTAAAGGACAAGGGCATCGGCAAGGGCAAGACGAGAGAGGATCACGCGGACACGATGAACCAGCTCTTCAGCGCGTACGCTCAGGGCAAGGAGGCAAAGGAGCTCAGCTCAATTCTCGGCGACGCGGCGCTCACGGACACGGACAAAAAGTTTGCGGCGTTTGCGGACGAGTTTGAAAAACAATATATCTCGCAGGGCTTCAACGTCAACCGCTCCATCGAGGAGACCCTTGATTTGGGCTGGAAACTTTTGAGACTGCTTCCAAGAGGAGAACTCAAGAGGATAAGAGACGAATATCTCGAAAAGTATCTCGACAAAGACAAGGACTGATATGGCAAAGCTCAACGTCAATCCCACAAGAATGGAGCTCAGGCTTCTCAAAAACAGGCTGAGGACCGCCGTGCGCGGACACAAGCTGTTGAAGGATAAATCTGACGAAATGATCAGACGCTTTATGCTTTACGTCAAAGAGAACAGGCGACTGAGAGAAGAGGTGGAGGTGGAGCTTAAGGCGGCGATGAAGTCCTTTATGCTCGCCCGCGCCGTGTCGTCGGACGACGCGCTCGAGGAGGCGGTGTCCATGCCGGGCACGAGGGCCATGCTCAAAGCCTCGTCGAAGAGCGAAATGAGCGTGGAAGTGCCCGTCTTTGACGTCTCGATCGTGGGAGACGAGAAATATCCGTATTCTTTTGCGAGCGTGACGGGGGAGCTGGACGGCTCTATCGCGTCGCTCTCCGAGCTGATCCCAAAGCTCTTGAAGCTCGCCGAAGTCGAAAAAACCTGCAATCTGCTTGCGGATGAGATAGAAAAAAACCGCCGCAGGGTCAACGCGCTCGAGTACGTCATGATCCCTCAGCTTGAGGAGACCATAAAGTATATCACCATGAAACTCGATGAAAACGAGAGGGGGGCGACCACAAGACTCATGAAGGTCAAAGCCATGCTCGAACAACAAAAGGAAAACGGACAATGATAAAAAAATTTGTGGACGGCCTGCTTGCGGGCTTGATGATCTCGATCGGCGGCGCGGCGTTTTTGATGTGCTTGGACGGCTACAAGGCGGTGGGCGCTTTTTTGTTCACGATAGGACTGCTCACTGTGTGTCTGAAGGGCTATTCTCTTTACACGGGCAAGATAGGGCTGCTCTTTGAAAAGCACTCTAAGGACGACATCCTCGTGCTCGTGTTCGGGCTTTTGGGCAACGGCGTGGCGTCGCTCGTCGTTGGATATCTGCTTGGATATGCCATACCTCAGCTTCACGACGCGGCGCTTAGCGTGTGCACGGCAAAGCTCGAGCAGGGGTATCTCAGCAGCTTCATCCGCGCTGTCTTCTGCGGCGTGCTCATCTACGTCGCGGTGGACATCTTTGCAAATCACAAGTCCCCGCTTGGCGTGATTCTCGGCATTCCCGCCTTCATCATGAGCGGCTTTGAGCACTCCATCGCGGATATGTTCTATTTTTCCGCCACGATCAAAGGGCTCGTATTTTGGAAAGTGTTGGTTTTTATCGTGCTCATCATTTTGGGGAATTCCATCGGAGGGCTCGTCATTCCCTCGCTCAAGTGGCTTGGCAATCTGAAGAAGCCCGCGCAAAAAAGCGCTTCTTGCGAAATTCAAACCTCGCCCGAAAATCAAGTCTCGCCGGGCGAATAAGTTTTGCGTCAAAGCGAGAGCATTTTGAGTTTACAAAAACTCTTTTAAAACAAACATTGCTTAAAAATGAAATCGGCGCGCAAATCGCAAAACGAGTTGCGCGTTAATTTTTGCTTATTCCCAAAATGTAATCGGCGGACACGTCTATGAGAGCGCAAAGTTTTGCAAACGTATCGAGGGCGGGAAAGATATCCTCACGCATATACTTTGACACCGTTTGAGCGGACACGCCCACGCACTTTGCAATGTAATTTTGTTGCAAGCCGCTTTGTTTTATCGCTTGTCTTAACCTTTGCTGAATGTCTTTCAGTTCCATATTATCACCCCTTGCAATAATCGCATATAAGGTGATTTCTGTCTTGACAATCGCATATTGTACGATTATAATAAAAAAGGTAGATTGTACGATTATAATAAAAAAGGTAGGTGGATCATGACAGTGAATGAGAGTAAAGAAAAAATCAAAACCAAGCTCTTTTCCGGCATAATTTGGATGGTGGTCGCTTTGACTTTGATCATTTTTTCAGCTTGTATGGAAGAAAAAAACTACGATATGGTCAACATTGGCGGCTATTCCATAAAAACGACCGACCCTTACGGCGTTTACGTCATGGCGGTCGTGATAATCGTCTCGATAGGAATATTCGGATGCGCGCTTGCAAGAACCATTATCTACGGCATGAAGATCTCAGAGCTTGCGCGAGTTGAGAGCGTAAAAGCGGCGAAGCGCTACATCCGTCTCGTGCCCGAAGACGACGAAGAGGGCGAGAAAACAAACTGATTTGTGGGTGAGGAGCGCACGGCAAAATCTCGTTCGATGATATATCGTGCGAAATATAAAAGGCAGGTGGACTATGAAAAACGATAACAAGGAAAAAGTTAGGTTCAAGCTCGCGTTGAGCGTTATATGGATGGCGGTCGCTTTGACATTGATTATTTACACCGCAGGCCGTTTCTATTGGCGTTCGAATAGCGTAGAAATTATCGTCCTTTCGATAGGGCTTTTGGCAAGCGCGCTTGCAAGAACCATTATTTACGGCATGAAGCTGACCGAGATCAATCGCGAAGCACGCGCCCGTCAGGCGGCGAAATATATGCAGCTTTCCGACAACTACGAAGGGCAGGGCAATGACGCGCAAGTCGACGTCGTGGAGTGCCCGGAGTGCGGCGCACCCATAGATGTCACAAAAGATCCCACCCTCGTCTGTCCAAATTGCGGCAAACGCTACAAAAATCCAATGCATAATTAGCTCAAAATTGCTCAGCGATCAACGCTTTCCTGTCGAAAGCGGTTATGAGCGCACCGCAATTTTATCGCCACTCCGCGCACGCAAAATATACGCTTCGCTTTACGATATTAAGGTCAATTTCCACTCATTTTGCTTGTTATCGCCCGCTTGCTATTTTGTGTGATTGGATTTACACTCGCTCTGAGTTTTAGTTTGAAAAAAGTTTTCAACCCGTAATATGTTTTCGCTTACAATCCCCTCAGTCTGCGACCGCCTAAGCGGCGCAGCCAGTTCCCCTTACTAAGGGCGGCCTCGAAAGGAGGCTTTTGGAAAACCACCAAGTAACCGAGTTGAAGCTAACTTTGATGACCAAATGAGAAAATAGAAGATTTTTGAAATTAGCTATTCCTGCTTGAGAAATCTTGAAAATAAAACTAATTGACTAACTTTGCCTAAACAGAGAACACGCTTAATATTCCCATAGCAAGGCTGCCCTTATGGGGTCCCCGCAAAAATACTTTGTGTTTTTGTGGGGTAAAGTTAGGGGAGCTGTCGATAGACTGAGGGGTTTGTCAAACTATACTTCGGCTAAAGGCGTCCTCTATTAAGTGTGCGTTAATTATGTTTCAAATGGGGAACATCATGCTCAAGCAGGTCTTCAAAGAGTGCACGTCTTATGCTTTGAAAAAGCGCTCGTCGGTTTTGATTTTGGGTAAAAAATAAGCCCCGAAATGGGGCGGGAAGTGGATTTTACATTATGTTTTGCTCGTCAAGGAGAGTGGCGGAGGAGTCAAAGACGTAGCGCTTTTTTTCTATGAAGTCGTTGACGATAAACCTGCCCGCCTTCGCGTCGACGGCGAAGTTAGAGACGGTGACGATCTTGTCGGGATATTTGTCGGGATTTTGGAAGACGGAGTTGTCCATCTCGTCCTGCTCAAACGCGAGTATGTCAAGAAGCGCCTCCACGCTCTCGTCCTTGAGCGCGTCAAGCAACTCTTTGGACTTTTCGCGGCGAAAGACGGAGTTTTTCGGCACTCTCGTGAGAGGCGCGTCCTTCAAAACGAAGTGGTTGCTTCTTGCAAACCTGTCCTGCACGTCAAATTGATACAGCGTTTCGATGTCCTTTTCAAAGTTTTTCGCCTCGAGGGTGCGAAGGTCTATGACGTTGAGGCTGAAAGGCGACGCGGCGCTGAACGCGTTGAGCTTTTTTTCGACCTCGCAAATGGATCTTGCGTTGATGACGTCGCGAAGAATGATATAGCGGGAGACGTTGTCGAGCTCCAGCCTTCCGCCGAAGATATAGTTGCTTGAAAACGCCAAGCCGTAGCTGTTGAAAGCGTACGCGCTGCCCGCCATGCGGCTCGCCATAGTGTACGCAAAGGTAAAGCCGTCGTCGTAGCAATATTTCACGAGCGCGACGTTGTCCTTTGAAAAGCCCCTGTCGTCCTCATTGTGAGCAAACAGCACGTTATCGCGGGTCTTGAGAGTCAAGGTGGTGCAGCCGTCCGTCCTGCCCAAGATCTCCGGGAACATATAGAGCAGCATGACGTCTTTGTCCACTCCCGCGCCGTCCGCTCTGCCGTACAGCTCGTCAAGACAGCCGGGAAGAGAGCTCTTCAGCTTGCCCTCGAGCAGCCTTATGCGCTCAATGCAACTTGAAAGCGGCGTCTCAAACTCGCGCGTCGCAAACTTGAGATATGACTTGAAATGTTCGCCGATCGTGAACCCCATTTGGTAATTGTTGCCGCTTACGTTGAAAATGTCCATACTCACCTTTTCATCATCATATCATAAATATGCAAAAATTCAATCGTTTTGAGAAGCATTGTCCGAAAATTTGCATCCGCAATAGCGTTGGCGATATATGTCAAGCTCTTTTGAAAGTTGCACGGAGTGCAAAAATCCGTCGTGCTTTTTGAAGTCGGAGGCGAGATACTTTGCGCCCGTCTCGCGCTCTATTTGCTCGCCGATGGAGTTTATGAGCTTTGCGTCCTTGTGCGGGCTTAAAGTAAGCGTCGTCGCAAAAAAGTCAAACTCCGCCGTCTTCAAAAAATATTCCGCCGTAGATCTCAGTCTTAGTTCAAAACACTTCGCGCATCTATCTCCGCCCTCAGGTTGGTTTTCAAGCCCGCGCACGAGCTCGAGATATTGACTTACATCTTGTTTTGGCAAGACGAGTTTGACGCCAAAATGCTCAACGACCACTTTAAGCGCCTCAAATCGCCTGATAAACTCCTCGTTCGGCATAATATTGGGATTGAAAAAGTAGACGGTCACGTCAAAATGCCGCGCAATATTCGAAAGCGCTCCCGCGAGACAGGGCCCGCAGCACGCGTGAAGAAGAAGGCGGGGATTTTTTTGTTGATTTATGACTTCGTCCACTGTTTGCATAAAATGAGTATAGCATAACTTGCCAAGTCTTTTCAACAAATACATTAATTTTGAGGGCGGATTTTTTTCCTGTTGTTAAATTGAAACGTATATGATATAATTTTTTTAATAAAGAGGACGAGGCGGTTATGAAAAACGTGTTGACAGCCCAAAACGTCAAAAAGAGCTTTTTGAGCGGCGACGTTCAAACGCAAGTGTTGCGCGGCGTGGATTTTTGCGTGGACGAGGGGGAGTTTGTGGCCATTCTCGGCGAATCGGGATCGGGCAAATCCACCCTTCTTTATATTCTCGCGGGCATAGACAAGCCCGACGAGGGCGACGTCAAACTGCTTGGCGAGAGCCTTTTGACTCTCTCTGACGAGCGACTTGCCGCAATGCGCAGGCGGGACTTTTCGTTTGTGTATCAATTTGACAATCTCGTCCCAAACCTGACTGTGTACGAAAACGTCTCCCTGCCTCTCCTGTTGGACGGAAAAAAGGAGGGCGAGATCAAAGACAAGTTGCTTGAAATTCTCGAATATCTCGGGCTTGGCGAGCGACTTTCAAGTTATCCTCGTCAGCTAAGCGGTGGCGAGCAACAGCGTTGCGCGATCGCCCGCGCGCTTGCGACATCGCCGAAGGTCATCTTCCTCGACGAGCCGACGGGCAGTCTCGACAAGGAGCGGGGCAGACAAGTCATGGAACTTTTGATCGACATCAACAAGCGCACGAATGTCGCTCTCATCATGGTCACGCACTCCGAAGCGCACGCGGCTTATGCAGATAGGATCGTGAGAATGGAGGACGGCAAAATCATCTGATATGACTTTCAGACTTGCGCTAAAAAACATAGTCTACAGGCCCTTCAGGGCGGTGGCTACGGCGCTTGCCATTGCGGTCGCCGTTGCGATGATCTTTTGTATGCTCTCTATGAAGGGCGCGATCTACGACTACATTTTTTCATCGGAAACGGCAATATCGGGCGAGAGCGACATCCTTGTCGGGGTGAACTCCTCGTCGGACAGGATAACCTCAGTCGCCGAGCCGCTGTACGAAATGGACGAGATAGAGCGCATGACGGCGTCGCTGTCGCTTTATGCGACGTACAACGACGAATACGTCCGCGTGCGCGGGTTTGAAAAAGGGCATATCGAGGACTTGCAAAAGCTGGACATAGTCTCCTTCAGGGAGGGGGTCTCAAGCGTGGGTGATCTTCGCGAGGACGACGTCGTCATCTCGACGTCCGCCGCAAAGCACTTCGGACTCAAGCCCGGCGACAGGGTGGAGCTCACGCTCGGCGCAAATTCCGCGCCCCTGATCATAGGCGGAGTGGCAAAGGGCGACGGCTACTTTTTGAGCGACGCGCCCTATCTTTTTGTGGGACATATCACGGACGGCGTGGCGAGGCTGCTCTCAAGCGTGGGACTCAGGGACGTCTGCAACGAAATTTACGTCAAATTAAAGCCCGGAGTGGACAAACTCCTCGCCCTCGACAAGATATCCGAAATATATTCCGACATGCTCGTGCGACTCGCGGGCGACGACGGCTACATCTCAAACGAGGTCGACTCGCTGACCGCCCCCATCGTGCTTGCGGGCGCGGCGGTGCTCGTGCTGAGTTTGGCGATCATCTTCCTCTTGTTCTTCATGAGCGAGCCCGAGAAGGTGGCTCTCATCTCGAAGTTGAGAATGATCGGCGCGACAAAAAAGCAACTTGTGTTCATCTTTTTGACGGAGAGCCTTCTCTTGTCTACGGCGGGAGCGCTCATAGGTCTCGGACTTGCGGCGGGCGCGTTCACCCTCATTTTGAAGGTCACGTTGTCAAGCGTCGTGAGTTATAAGATCCCGTTGATATTGCTGTTTGTTGCCGCGCTCATCGGGCTTGTCGCGGCGGTGGCGAGCTCGCTTTTGCCAATCGTCGGGGCGCTTGGCGGCAGCATACGCAGCAACCAATTGGGAGGGGAAAAGCCCTCCAAATCTTCATACATCGCATGCGCCGTCATGGCGATTTGCGACGTCGTCTTGCTCGCCGTGAGCGCCTTTGGTGATATTTCCGTCACGGCGCAGGCAATATTGGGAGTTGCGGGACTTGCCGCGCTTCTCGTCTCGGTGGGACTTTTTGCGTCGCCCGTCATGAAGCTCTTTGGCAACGTGGCAAAGCGGACGGGCAAAATAGGAGTTATCTCATGCGCGAGCGTGACGAGGATAAAGCGCCACGCGCGCTCGGCGACGCTGCTTGCCGTCGGCATGACGGTTTGCATGTTGCTGTTCATGGCATGGTCGCTGACAACGAGCATCTTCTCGTCCTACGTCGACGACTTCAGCAACATGATCTTTGTCAACAACGTTCAGGCGAGCACGAACGTGGACGAGTTCAAGGAGTTCGACGGCGTCGAGCTTGCGGCGAAGATCGTCTGGCAACAGGGGAAACTAAAGGGCGACGGATTTGACAAAACCGTCAACGTGCTCGGCTCAAAGGACGCGCTCGAGCTTGTGGACTTTGAATTTGTAACTTCAAAAGAGACGGTTTATCAGCGCATTTCGTCCGATGAACCTTACGTTTTTGCTGATATGGCGTTTTCAAAGCTCTACGGCGTCAATGAGGGCGACGAGATAGAACTGACTTTGCAAAACGAGACGAAGCGCGTTAAAGTCGGCGGAATTTTGAGCCACAGGCTGTTCAACGGGCAATATATCGTCATATCCGAAGTCGCGCTTGAAAAGACGTTGGGCGTGAAGCCCGACACGGTCGTTTTGAGCGTGAAAGGGGACATAGACGAAATTTCAAACGCCCTTCGCTCGAAGTTCGCCTCCCGCAACTTTTATGTGATAAAAACGCTTGACGCCTACAAGTGGGAGATGCAGTCGACGCAGTCCGTGTTCGACCTCGTGGGGACGTATGCGGCGGTGGTCGCGCTGTTCATACTCGTCATCACGGTGGCGGCGACCCTCGTTGGAAGAGGGACGGAAGAAAAGAGAAGAAACGCCTTGCTCAACGCCGGCATGTCAAAAAACGCGTTACTGAAAGAGGAGATAGCGGAGCATATCATCGTTTCGTTTGCGGCGTTTTCGGTAGCGCTGATCGCGAGCGCGCCTCTCACATATTGTCTCATCGTTGCTCTCAGGCTCTTCGGGCTGTATTTTGGCTATATGTATGAGATTTGGGTGACCGTCGCGGTGGGCGCGGTTATGGCGGCGCTATTTTCCATCGTCCCGCTCGTCATGCGCTTCAAGAGGGGCTACAGCATAAAAAAATTATAGTTGTATGGATAAAAAGATGAAAGTGAAAGGCAAACGGATTTTGATTTTGGTTTTGGTCGCGCTGATAGTTGCGATCGCGGCTATCTCGCTTGTGGCGTGCAACGACAAGCGGGATGAGGACGTCTCGCGGCGCACGATCGCCGTCAACTCCATTCGCGACGTCGTGCTTTCAAAGTTCAACGAGGACTGGACGGGCGAGATGAGCGACGGGGAGCTTCTCAACATGGACAGCGCGGGCGAGTACGTCGTGAGCAGCGGTTGGGCGGAGCTCATTTTGAAAGTCGTCAAGGATTCCTCCCTTCAAACGGCAAAGCTCGAGGCGCTCGGCAACGCGTTCAATTCTCAAGACGCGGACAAGCTCTTTGACAATTTTTCCGAGAACGCGGAGCTGCTTATTCCGCTGCTAAGGAGCGTCGGCTTCACGCAAAGCGACGTTTCGAACTTGGTGTACGACTTGCTCGTCGCCGTAGTGGACAAGGGGGAGGAGACGCTGGACGCGATGTTCAGGCGGCTTCAGCTTTTGATCAACGACAAAAACGTCTCGCTTGAGGCAAAGGACAGTCTCAACGCGTCGCGCGCGTCCGTCAATTCCGCGCTCACCCTCATCAGATTTTCGCTGACTCCCACAAAAAAACAGCAAACTTTGGACGCCTTCAAGGAGGCTCGCGGGGCTTTTGAGGCTGTGGTCGCGTTTGCGTACAACATGTCGCTTGACCTCATCACGGACGAGCTCAACAGCGCCATATTCGGCTCTGAAAACGGTGCGGGAGCGCTGCAAAACATCTCGGACGGCGAGCTTTCGACGATAGTTCGGGCGCTCTTGTCCAACGTGTCGGAGCTAAAGAGCGCCGTCGAGGGGGAGAACACAAAAAAACTTTCGAACGCGCTTGCCCGCATCATCGACGCGTTTGACGTGAACGTGATCAATTCCGCTCTTTACGCGCAGATCGTCTCGTACGCAAAATACGCCAACATGGTCGTTGAGCTCATTCCCACAATTTGCGACGTCATCACTTACGCGGGCGAGATAACGACCGACGAGGGCTTCTTCGACGACCTCAAGCTGTCATTTGCGGGCGACGACACAACAAAGCTCATCAACGTGCTGATACTCTCGTCAAGGGCGATCGTGAAAGTCGCACAGCGCTACGACGCCGCGTCCCTAAAGCAAATCTTCGACGACGCAAAAAGCTCTGCGCTACATGACGGCAGGCTGGACGAGCAAAGGGCAGTGCCGATGTATGCCCTCGCTCTCACCCTCAACCTCTCGAAAATGCTCTCGAGCGCAGAGCTCAGCGACGAGGACGTGCGAGCCGTGCATCCTGAGGTCTGGGGCTACGGGCAGAACGGCGTGAACAAGCTCATGAAGATCGCGAGCATGCTCGGCTATCCCTCGCGGTTTGAAAAGTTCAAGCAGGCGTACTACGAGTTCAATCAAGGGCAGATAACCTTCTATCAGCTGTATTCCGCCTTTGACAGATGCTCGTTTGAAACATTCGGCGTGGAGGGCAAGTACGCCGTCACGGAGTACAACTATTCCTTCCCCTGCCCGGACGACAACAACAAGACCTTGCTCGAGGCGTGGTATGAGGACTACATCAACAGGGGCAACGACGCGGTCAGAAGCATGATGACAAGCTATCTCGACCTCTCCGTCAGGGACATCAACTTGTTCATCGAGGACTATTACGGTGGGGAAGGCACAAAACTCGAGGAGTTTGCAAAACAGCCGATCTTCGAGGGCGAGATGACCGAAGATGAGGCGCAATCCCTCATGCAAAGCGTGCGCGAGAGCGGCGTGATGGGCATAGCCGTCGTAATCATGCTCCTCATGTTCCTCTGATATCCGCCCATATCTCAAAAAATTCCACATCAAAAAATCCACCCGACCCGAGTGGATTTTTCTTACAAACTTTTCAAAAAAGCATTCTAAATGGATAGATCAATATTTTATTTTGAAATAGTCCAGCCAGGTTTTGAACTTGTCCTGAGCGGCGAGGCAGGTGTCGAGAAGGTAGGCGCGGTCGTTTTCCCACTCCTTGAGCCCGCGATAGTAATAGAGTTTCAGCTCCTCGTCGATGATGAAAGGCACGACGCCATGCTTCAGACACTCCTTGAAGAGCAAAAGGCGTCCTATCCTGCCGTTGCCGTCCTGAAAGGGATGTATGCGCTCGAAGTTCCAATGAAAGGCGACGACATCCTCAAACGTTTTGACCTTTTGCGCGTTGTAGGAGGCGAGGAGGTTTCGCATTTTGTCCCCGACCTCTTGTGGGCTTGCGGTCTCGCGCCCGCCGACGGTGTTTGGAAGTTTTTTATACTCGCCGACGTTAAACCAACCCTCGCGGGAGTCCGTAGTGCCGTTTTTCAAGGACAGATGCAAGGTCTTGACGAAGGCTTCCGTGAGCGGTTTTTTGGCGTTCTGAAGGATCAGATCCACGCATTTGAAGTGATTTGCCGTCTCCACCACGTCGTCCACCCTGACCGCGCCGTTCAAGCCGACGGTGTTGGTCTCGAAGATGCAGCGCGTCTCGTCTTGCGTGAGCTTGCTGCCCTCGATGTGATTGGAGTTGTAGGTGAGCTCGATTTGCACCTTGTGGTAGATCCCGCCCGCAATCTTAGCTTGCATCTCGTGCGTGAGGACGTCAAGAAGGTCTGCCGTTGCCCTCAAGGGCTTTTGCGCGTCGGCGGGGACGTTCCAGGTCTTGCCCGTGACAAAAGCGCCCTCGATCCTGCCCTGAGCGCAGTAGTTTCGCACGCTCCTCTCGGAGATATTCCATTTTTTTGCCGCTTCGGCTACGGATATATAGTTCATATTTCACCCTGACATAGTATATCACATTATCGGCAAAAACGCAACGATATATACCGATAAAAATGATAATATTTGCCGATAACGGCAAAAATATGTGCAATATTAAGTTAAAATCAAGTGATTTTTGCCGATAACGGCAAACGCAGTGAGGCTCAATAGGGAAGCGAAGCGCATTGAAAGACAAGCGTTTTGACTCAAACAAGCTCGCTTGAAAACGAGAGTTTCTGGAAAAAGTGCATGGTCAAGCGATCTAAAGGCGTGCTTTGACGAGATACCTGCTTGACGTAAGCAGGAGCGGAGCTAAATTAAAAAATCACTCGCCGCTCTTTTAAGTAGATAGGCGAGTGAGGTTTTGGGCGATCTGAAAGATCATTCTTCAAAAGATTCGGGGTCAAAGTCCTCGTCGAAGTCCTCGCCTTCGTCGTCGGGGACGTTTGACGCAGGGCTCGCGAGGTCGTCGGGAAGGGATCTCAAAAAGTTGCCGTCCTTGAAGAGCAGGGCGAGGAGTTTTTTGTGCGCGGGAGCGCCGTAGGGGACGATCTTTTCCACTTTGCTTATCTTTGCAAAGTCGTACGGCGCTTCGCTTTGAGTGGCGTAGATGACTTCCGTGACGACGGTGATCTTGAAGCCGTTTTCCACCTTGATGAGGGCAAAATCGCCCGCGTTCGCGTCGGAGTCCGTCAGATAGCAATAGCCGTAGCCGTTCAAAGAAAACTTTACGCGCACGAACGCGTAAATTTGCTTGTCCTCTTTTTTGTTGGCTTTCAAAAACTCGTTCAGGTCGGTGTACATAAGCCCTCCGACAAAATTTTACCGCAAATTTTCAAATTGCACAAGGTTTTTTTGATTTTTCTTGCGCGCATATGAGAGGAGTGAAAAAGCGTGCGGCAACTTTTGAAAACTGCCCGTTTAGATAGCCGAAATTTTGCAAACATTGAGCGAGAATTATATTATATCTTATATTAAAAAAGAAAGGAAAATTTCAAAAGGAAAGAAAAAGGAATATGAATAACGCCTACTTAAGATGTCTTCACAAACCAAGTCGGACTGTCGTTCAATTTGTGACTGAATCCCTTTTGAAAAAGAAGATGAACCTTTGTCGCATCTTTTGAAAACCACAGCATTAGATAACCGAAATTTTGCGTTCGCTCGTTTGAAATATTATGGCAAAACAGAGGAAAAAATTGAAATTTGCGTATTTACTTATCGTTTTTGGAATGTTATAATAATTGCGATTTGAGATTAGGGAGGAATATATGAAAAAAGTTTACGAACCGCTGTTCACCGCTTGGAAAATCGGCAATTGCGAGATCAAAAACCGCATAGTGTTGACCTCTATGGGCGGCACGAACCTTTTGGGGTGGATGGAGAAAAACCATTTTGACGAGGCGGGCGCGCGCTTTATACTCGAAGTCGCAAAAAACAATGCGGGACTTGTGCTTCCCGGCTGCCAGCCCGTTTACAACCCGATGTTTGGGCAGTGGCTTTTCAAAAACGATAAGATGTATCAAAAACTTGCCGAGTGGACGCCCGAGTTTCACAAGACGGGCGCAAAGCTCTTCGTGCAACTGACGGCGGGCTTTGGCAGGTCGTTCACCATTTCCGAGATGATGGAAAAGCTCTACGTCAATCCCGTGCTCAGGGCGCTCGCAAAGCCGGTCATGGACCTTGACAAGATCACTGCTTCCGCTTCCGCCTCACCCAATCGTTGGTCGGACAAAGTGCCGTCGAGAGAGATGACCGTGCCGGAGATCAAGGAGTTTGTCGAGGCGTTTGCCAAGTGCGCGAAAAAGCTCAAGGACGCGGGCGTGGACGGCGTTGAAATCCACGCGGTGCATGAGGGGTATCTGCTTGATCAATTCACCCTCAAGTACGTCAACAAGCGCAAGGACGAATACGGCGGCTCGCTCGAAAACAGATATAGGTTTGCAACGGACATCGTCAAGGCGATAAAAGCCGAGTGCGGCAAGGACTTCCCGGTGTCGCTGAGATACAGCGTGGTTTCAAAGACCAAAGGCTTCAGAGAGGGCGCTTTGCCCGGCGAGGAGTTCAAAGAGGTCGGGCGCGATATGGAGGAGAGCGAACAGGCGGTCAAGCTGCTCGAGGAGGCGGGCTACGACATGCTCAACTGCGACAACGGCACTTATGACGCGTGGTATTGGTCGCATCCGCCCATTTACATGCCGGAAAATTGCAATCTCGAGGACGTTGAGCACATCAAAAACTTCTGCAACATTCCCGTCGTGTGCGCGGGCAGGCTCGATCCCGCCGTCGCCGCAGGGGAGATCGCGGCGGGCAAGTTGGACGGCGCGGGCTTTGCAAGACAATTTCTTGCCGATCCTGAGTGGGTCACAAAGCTCATCGAGGAGAGGGAGGACGACATCCGTCCCTGCATTTTGTGCCACAACGGCTGCTTCAATATGTGCCACTACAAGGGCGTGCCAAACGATCAGGACCTCAGCGACAGCCTTCATCTCGCTCGCTGCGCGGTAAACGCGGAGATGATGCAATGGAACAAGCACCACATAGACAAGACCTCATCGCCAAAAACAGTTGCCATCATCGGCGGCGGCATCGGCGGCATGGAGACGGCAAGAGTGTTGAAGTTGCAGGGCAACAATCCCGTCATATATGAAAAGAGCGGCGAGCTTGGCGGCACGTTCATCCCCGCGAGCGCGGAGAGCTACAAGGGCAAGTTGAGGGCGTTGCTCAAGTGGTATATCTCGCAAATGCAAAAGTTGGATATAGAGGTGCATCTCAACGCCGAAATCAAAGACATATCCCAATTTGCGGGCAAGGACGTGGTCGTCGCAACAGGCGCCGTGCCGAGAATTTTGAAGAGCGTTCCCGGTCACGAAAAGATGATCGAAGCGTGCGACTTTTTGAACAACAAATCCGAGATCGGCGAGAGAGTGGTCATCGTCGGCGGCGGCCTCACGGGGTGCGAGATAGCCTATGAACTCGCGCTCATGGGCAAAAAACCCGTCATTGTGGAAATGAAAAACGACCTCATCGCGCAAAAGGGCGTCTGCCTTGCAAACAGCTCTTATCTCAGGGAGTGGTTTGAGCTTCACAAAGTCCCCGTGTATCTCGAGACATCGCTTTTGGAGGTCAAGGACGGCTCGGTCGTTTGCAAGGACAAGGACGGCAAGACGGTCGAGATCGCCTGCGACAGCGTGATAAGTTCCGCAGGTTACGTCCCCGCGCCCGTCGTCGAAAGCGGCAAAAACGTCTATCTCGTGGGCGATTGCAAGAGCGTCGGCAATTTGAGATCCGTCATCTGGGGCGCGTACGAGACGGCTATGCAAATCAACAAGTAATTATATAAAAATCATAAGCTAATAAAAAAATCGACGTACAAGCGTCGATTTTTTTTTGTGCTTACAAAATTTATGCGTTTTGGATGAAGAGGGAGTTCTGCGTGAGGAGGGGGTAGGAGATGAGCGAGGCGGAGTCGAGGTCTTCTTTGAACATGTCCACGCCCACGATCTTGCTGTTGTTGTAGGTGGTGTAATAGTAGACGCCCGAGTCGGTGTTGCAGCAAGAGGAGTAGATCGTATGTTCAAAGCCCCTTTCGACGCGGCAGCAGCCCATCTGTTGCTCGACCGAGCCGAGTATGTGGAAAAATTGGCTCACGCTTGACGTCTCGTCGTCCTTTGAGACGGAGTTGAGCTTTGTGAACGTCGCCTTGACGAATCTTGACGCGGAAGAGAGGTCGCCGGGCAGTCCTATCGCGCCCATGCCTCTGCTGTACGGGGCGAGGTCGAAGTCCTTTGCAAAGCGGTTCGTGGGCTCGTCGCGGGTCAGATTGATGTAATTTGCAAGATTCAGCATATGAAAGTCAAACGGCGGGTTGTTTGTGAGCACGCCGACCGGATTGTCGTACACCTTGAGTCCGCTTGCGAGCGGCTCGACTGTGACGCTCTCGTCTCGATCCGAAATTATCCAATGCAAAGGGGAGTGCGGAAGCTCATTTGAAAAGTTTTCGCAATACAGGTTGACGTTTTTCAGCTTTTTTCGCGCTTCTTCGACGCTTTTGCAGTCCGCGAGGATATACGGGATAAACTCAAACGGCGCTACGTTTTCCTTGTTCGGATCGGCGTCCTTGTAGCAGGCGTTTTTGGGGAAGTTGAGCCCCGCGACGCTTAGCCCCTTCTCATTTGTCGCGTCGTAGTAAAGAGGATAGTCGTTTTGACAAAACGCCATGCCGATCATCGCGTAGTGACGACGGCTCTCGCCCGCTTGGCGAAAGCTGAATCGATAGGAGCGCGGCGTGATCGTGACCGTCTCGTGATAGGAATATTCATAGTCCAGATTTCTTCCGAAATAGTGACTTTTTGTTTTGTAACTTACCGCTGTGCACATATTGCCCTCCGCCTATATTATACATCGACTTAACGCAGTTTTCAACACCGTTTGAGCCGATTTTACACCTTTCAGCGCAGCTCTCAATTCGGGGAAAACGGAAGTCTGCAATTTTATGCATAATTTTGCATAAAATGTTGCATATATAACGATTTTATGCAATATTTCTTCAATATTTAAGTGCGCTTTCAAATATTTATGCAAAATGCGTTGACAAAACGTTGGGGGGGGGGTTATATTTATAGAAAACATAATATAATTGTTGATACTCTTTATACAAGGAGAAAGAATATGAAAAGGTCAAAAATCATATTGATAGCGTTGGCGCTTTTGATCAGCGCGATATGTCTTGTCGCGTGCGGCGAAAAAGACAAGACTCCCGACCCAAAGATATACACCGTCAGGTTTTTGGACGGCGCGAACGAAGTGAGTCATGTCGACGTGACTGAAGGCGACAAACTGACTGCGGAGCAGATCCCCGTAGCTCCGGGCGGGCATGACGATGAGATTTTCGACGGTTGGTTTGTCGGCGATGAACAGGTGCAAGAGGGCTATGAGCCCAAAGCGTCCGTGTCGGTTCTTGCCGTATTTCATACGCCTCTTCCCGATTGGCGTGAGGACGAAAAGGAGATAATGCGGGCTCATTTGCATGGCGTCGTGTTGCCGTATTTTGACAAGGACAACAACAAAGTTGACTTTGACGACGATTCGGGCGAGCTCGTCGTTGCGGGCGCGACCGTGACTTTTGAAGAAGTGAAAGCGTATGCCGCAATATATATGACGTCGGGCGAGTGGAAGGACGCGTCGGATATGTACGAAGGAGGCATGCCCGTCGGTTGGTACGCGTTTGAAAAACAAGTGCAGACCGATGACGGCATAAGGTATGTCTATGCCGAGTTTGGAGCGCTCGATGAGGAGGGCGATCCCGCGCTCACCGCGACCGGGTCTTTTGCTCTCACAGCTTACGATCCGTATTTGTATGAGTTTCCGACGGATATATTTGCAATTTTCACGTCGGATATGTTCGGCTCGAACGAGGAAATCCCCGCATTCGAGTCCGATCATTACCTTATGACTCAATACTCCGATTCTTACAACAACGAGCTCATCGCGGTCCTTTGCTACACGACGGACGCCGCCGCCGAGAAAAAATATAAGGACATCCTGACAAATGCAAATTGGAGCGTTGACGAGGAAAAGGACGAGGGCGGCTTTGTCAACGCGTACACAAGCGATAACGCGTTTGGCGTGTCGTTCAAGTATAACACGTCGCTCAGAGGCCTTGCAATTTACATCATCATTCCAAAGCTCATTCCCGAAGCCGAATGGCCGGGAGAGTGGTTGCCCGACGTGTTTGCCGCGTACAATTGGCCGGCGTTCGACATTCCCGTCTTTGACTTCGAGGGAGCTCTGTATATCGGCTATGAAGATGAAAACGACCTCATTTATTATATAACTGACAAGACTTTGATGAGGGTCGTCATCGAGGCGTACGGCGCGGACGAGGCTATCTACAACGCATATCTTGAGGAACTTGAAGACAACGGATGGACGCTTGCCGACGAAGGCGACGTGAGCGTATATAATAAAGAGATCGAAGGCAAAATTGCGACTATCGACATCGAATATACGGATGAGGCGGTCCATATCAACGTCTATCTCTATTTGAAGGACAAGCCGTTGCCCGCTTGGCCTTATGACGACATTGTCGAGCTCATTGCGGACCCGTACATCACGGACGTAGTTCCTGCCTACGAGGGCACGAACGCTTCGGGATATGCCGTACATGAGGCGTGGATATTAAGCAGCGCGTATGTTGAGATATTTGTTCCGGTCGGCGAGGAGGAAGCGGCGCTCGCGGCATATGAGGCAACGATTATAAAGGCGGGATACACTGTGTACGGCGACGAAGGTCTCTATCTTTCGCCAAACGGACAGCTTTATGTCTTGCCGTCATTTGAAGAGGACGGCGCGATATACGTTTACTTCAGCGCGGCTTCACCCAAAGTTTGGCCTTCAAACGTGGTGAGCGGAGAACTGCTTAAGCGCGGCTTCACCGATGAACTTCCCGCCCTCGAGGTCGCAGGGGCGACGTATGAATATAAATTCGGCACGATGTACAATCCCGATTGCCTGCAAATAAGCGTGGAATGCGCAGATTCAGACGAGGCAGAACAGCAAAGAGCGGCATATGAGGAAGCTCTTAAAGCGGCGGGCTTTACGCAATCCGACGATTATACCGACGACCTTTCCGACTATGTGTTCTATGTGTCGCCTGCAAGTCAATATAAGATCGAGATCTGGATTCAATCCGGAAACATGATTTATATTGAGATATCGGCAATTTAACGCACATGTATTGAAAAATCCGTAAAAATGCAAACGAAAATCCCCAAATTTCGGGGATTTTTGTTGTATGCGTTAAGCGGCTTCGCTCCTCATTTTGAAGGAGCGTAGTTTAACTCAGTTTGGAGTCAAAAGATTGCTGTACACGTTGATTTGAACTCTTCCTGTCGGAGCGGAACTCCACCAACCTATTTCCAATCCCACCGACACTTGATAATCTCCCTTTTGATAGAGTTTATTGCCGTCTGCGTCCGTCGTGTTGGTGTCTATCCAGCCAGAAGATAGCAACAACTGTTGATAGTCTTCTATATATTGATCTCTCAATTCGTCCTTGCTGAATGAGTCGGTAGTGAAACTTGCGTGGGTCGGATCGTCGGAATCTCTTGTAATGTAAGATGTCCATCCCTCCTCAGGATGCAAGTAGGGTAGTTCTGGTATATTCCATGCCTGCATATCTTCAAACAATTCTGCCGAGCCGTCCTGCCAATTTGTGGGCGTGGTCGGGAATATTGCGGTGTCGAAGTCGATATCGATCGAGGTCTCGTTGAACTCGCTGAAGGCGACCCGCAGATTGTAGGTGTAAGAGTCGTCCTCGTCCGTGATCGTGGTGGTGGTCGAAACTTCAGTGATATAGTCGCCGTCTATCTTGATTTTGCCTACGTCGAGGCAGGATACGCCGTACCAACTCGCATATATCGTCTCTTGCACGAACGCTCCGAATGCAGCGCGGGTCACGAACTCGTTGGGATTTGCAGTCGCGACAAAAATTTCTGCGGCAAAGTTGAAGGTGGGGTAGCGGTGAACGGTGTCGTTGTCCCAAGCCGTGTCGTGCAGCTCGGTGACCTTGAGCTCTTTGGTCTCGTCGTTATAGTCGTAGCTATAGTAGGTGTAGCCGTCGCTGTTTTGATAGACGTGCGCGCCCGTATGCTGTTTGGTCCTTCCCGCTTGCTTTACGACGACGTCCACCGTGTCGGGAGTGAAGGTGTAGATGAACGTTTGCTCGCCGTTGAACAGGGATTGAAAATTGTAGGTCGCCTTGTAACTCTTTAGATTCGCCATATTTTCTATAACGGTTGCAATTTGATCGTGAAAGTCCTCGTGAGCGTATGGCTCAAGCGCTTCAATTGAGGCAGTGCCGCGCTCGGTGAACGTGGAGACGATCCTGCGTCCGTACTTTTGGTTTGTGCCGCGATTGTAATTCGATGGGTCGATGAAAGTCGTGAACGAGACGATCTCGCCGTCCTCGACCGTGAAGTACATATCGTCGGGCGAAAGTCCGTTTATCAGATACAAGATCCTGCTTAGCTCGCCCGCGTCGAGGTCGTAGCCGACGAAGTGGTAGGTCTTGCCGCCGTCGTAGCTTCTCCAATTGTCCGCCGCGTAGCAGGGATCGTATCCCGAGAAAGGATTGAAGTAAATGGATTCGTTCCATGCGATATTGAAGCCGTCGCTGTTTTTGGCGCGCTCGCTCACCACTCGGTTGTGATAGTCGAGGCTTTGTCTTGCGACGTAGCCTTCGCTGTTGACGAAAGAGTAGCTTGCGCTCACGACGCCGTCGGTCTCCGCTTCGAAGTAAAAAGCGTCCGTGAGGTCGGGATCGCCCTCGATAACGGTGTTGGCGTATACGTTCGTCAGCTTATCCTCAAACGCCACGCTCTCGTTATAGCGTTTGTTGAACACGAGGCCGCTGTCGATGGAAGTCACCTTAACTCCGCCTCCGATCCCGTCGTAAATTGACTTCGGCAGCGTCTCTCCGTCGTCTATCGCCTTGACTTCGATCTCATAGACGGCGTATATTGTTGGATCGGATTGCAGATAGCACTTGATATTTGCCTTGCCGACGCCCTTTGCCGTCAGGAACATCTCGGGCATGTCGCCTTGTTCGTAGACGATATCGGACACTTCCACGACTTCTATGTTGTCGGACTCCCAATTGAGGTTGCCCTCTACGCCGTTAAGCTGAGCGTAGATCGTGCGCATTTTGTTCTCGTAAAGGTCGCCGTACATGAACAGCGCGATCTTGTCCGACGGCGGCGGCAGCGCGGACTCCCATTGCGCCACAAACGTCACGTCCTTTGTGACCGCCACGACGTCGCCGGGCATGATGAGCTCGCCTTCGCCGTCCGCCTTCCAGCCCGTGAACTCGTGCTCGCTCCACTCAACGCCGACTTGAGGCAAAGTGACTTCGCTCTCCACCTCGATGCCCTTTGGCGGCGCGCCCTCGCCGACATATTCGCCCAAGTCATAATTGACTTTGAACAGATTTTCTTTTGGGTCGCCCGCCGTAAACAGCGTCGCGAGCATCATCAAAATCATCGCCGCGCCCAAGATCGAAATTACGGTTTTTCTTTTCATAAGGCCTCCTTTATTTAGCCTATATATAGCTTGATTATATCTTGATAAAAAATAAATATATTATCATAATATCATCAAGCTTGCCGTTTGACAACAAATTTTTCATCCCGCCGCTTTTCATTTAAGCAAACAAATTTAACTTTGAAAGGGTCTTTTATATGCTTATATATGCAAAAAATCCCCGAATTTCGGGGATCTTTGTTTGTAAGGCGAGGTCAGCGCTTTACAGTGTCGGAGTTTTGATTGTAGGCTTTTGCTACGCACTTCCACTCGCCGTTCAGTTTCAAAAGCAGCAGATAGTCCGTGAAGTCTATGCTGCCTCCCCATCCTTCTTCGAGCACGCGCACCACCGCGAGCGTCTCCTCAACGTCAACGACGTCCACGCGCGCTTTGAAGTTTTTGTCTGCGCCGACGGAGTCCACGTTTTTGTAGAATTGCTCGATAGAGCCATGCTCGAGCTCGCCGTTCAGGACTCCAAACAGCACCGCGTCCTCTCTGAAGAGCGCTTTTGCGTATTTGCTGTTGCCTTCTGCGACGCTTTTTACAAAGTTCATTGCCGCTTGTTCCACTTCTTGATAATCTTTGATCGTTGCTCTCATAGTAGCCTCCTGAATTTATTGACGAATGCATTTTAACATAGTATAATTGACTTGTGAAGTACGCACATTTATGTTGGGTACTTACAGTTTAGATAGTGAAGGAGGGCGTATGGAACGCTGCATCGCCAATGAAAATCTTGCGGATACGGGATTTTCGTACACATTGTCGTTGATAAACGGCAAATATAAGATGACGATACTTTACACGCTCATGGAGTTTTCCGTAGTGCGTTTTAATGAATTGCAACGCTACATCAAAGGGATCTCATACAAGACGCTGAGTCTCACTTTGAAAGAGCTCGAGGCCGACAAACTCATCGTGCGCAAGGAATATCCGCAAATTCCGCCAAAGGTTGAATACAGCCTGTCCGAAAAAGGCAGATCGCTCATGCCAATTCTCGACATGATGTGCGATTGGGGCGACAAAAATCGCTGAAAATTCCGCTCAAAAACCGCGCCGCCCTCGTAAGGACTTGCAAAGCGCAAGTCCGGAGGGCATTGTTCAACGAACAACTCATT
>CANQAA010000002.1 GCA_947589395.1 uncultured Clostridia bacterium | reverse complement strand
CGCTCGAGTCCGCATAATACACTTCGACGGTGGCGTTTTCGATTTTGAGATCGTAGACGTGCGCCCTCGCGCCGAGCTTGCCGAATATGCCGAAGTTCGTGTTCGTCTTGCGCGACGCTTCTCTATAGACATGAATATTTTTTATCGTATGGTTGTTGCCGTTGAACACTCCGTTGTAGGAGTTTGGCGACCAGTTTGAAGCGTAAGATTGCCCTTGCATGCTCTCTTCAAGCACAATGTCGTTCAAAAGATAGATGTTCGAGCCCGTGTTGAATGCGGAAATCAAACCGGAAAGGTCGCTGACCAACACCCACTCGCCCTCGATGAACTTGACGTAGACGTCGACGTCGCGATCGCCAAAGCGGAAGGAGCCGCCGTTTCCGTCCGTCCAATCAAACTCCTGCGTGCACCCCCTGTCCGCATAATAGCTGCCCATAAATGTGTAGCCGCTCTTTCTCGGCGCATAGGATGCGGAGGGTTGGCGCTGGATCGTGCCGGGACGCTTGCCGTCGATCGTGCTCACTTCCTCGTTGGTGTCCGCGTCGATGAAGCGCATGACGGGGCTCTTGATGAGGTTTGCGTAAAGCGTGATGTTCTCCTGCACGCGGTCGGTCGCAAAGTCCCACGCTCTTCCGAGCTTGACCCTGCCGTTTTCGTCCTTTTCGGGCTCGCCGTTTTCGTCCGTCGCGAGCGCGACGTTCCAGCTCTTTATGTAATAATTGATGACGGTCTGCTCTTCCAAGCGGTTGTTGAAGCCGGGTCTTATCGACACGAGCCCGCCTTGCTTCACGGCGATATATTGCGTCTGAGGCACGGAACTCGTCTCAAGCCCCGCCACATTGTAGTCGAAAGTGACGTAACGATAGTCGTCCGGCAGCTTGTCGCCCTTTTTGTTGCACGCGACCAATCCCGCCGCAAGCAGCAGGATCGCCATCACGCACATCATAATTCTCAAAGCAGTCTTTTTCAAAGTTTTATCCTCGTTTTGCGCGCACGCGCTGTTTTTCTCAAACAATTTATTATATCACAAAATACCTTATTTTGTCTATAGCAATTGTTTTTCCCATCGGGACGAGCCCGATGGGCACAATTTACTCAAAGTCTCCGCCGTCTATGTCGTCCGCGTCAACGTCCGCGTCGATGTCAACGTCGACGTCCGCGTCGTCCGCATAGAACTCGTCCTTGTCGTCGATGAGGTCATCGCCCGCTTTAGCCTTCTTTGCCGCAGCCTTCGGGAGCTTGCTCGCAACCTTGATCACGCCCTTTTTGACGAGCACGGTGAGCACAACGGCAAGAGCGATCAACACTGCCGCCGCTGCCGCCGCGACCGCAATTCCCGCTATAGCGCCGTTTGAGAGCTTGTTCTCTTCTTCCTCTTCGGTGTAGTTTTCATCCGGAGGATTGTCGAGGTTGACGGTGAGCTCGATGTCCCACGCCTTGTTGTTTTCGTCGACGTAGGTGGAGGTCACATAGTAGCTTGTGGTCGTGTAGCTGCCCTCGCCCTCGCCGAAGGTCTGCCTCTTGATGCGGATGTCGGAGAAGTTCAACTGATTTCCTTCCACAACGATCTCGGAGCCGTCCTCAAACACAACGTTCAGTTGCAAGCCGGTCGGGTCGAACTTGGACTTGATGTTGTCATAGCGGGACTTGTAGTTGCCCGTAGCTGTCACGGAAGTAACGTTGATGGTCTGCCCGAACTTGTTCTTTTTGAGGTCTCTTAAAGCCGCCTCTGCCGCCGCAAGCGCCGCGTAGGAGTCCTTTGCGAGTTCGAGTTGCACGGGGTCGGTTATCTTGTTGTAGAGCTTTCTTGCGTTTGCCACAGCCTCAGCCGCGCCGCCCGCCTTGTTGAGATCTTCGATCGACGCAATGTCCGCTATGCTTTCGACCGTCGGCAAGTTGCCGATCGCCTTTATCGCGTTGGAAGTCGCAACGTCGGGAAGGTCCGTCTCGGTTTGCTGAATGGTCGAGAAGAAGTTCTTGTACAGCCAGAAGTCGTAACCCGAGCCGTTCTTGGGAACGACCGCAAGCAGTTTGAAGTCCTGATACAGCATCTGCGCCGTAGAGCCGAGCCAGGTGTCAAACACCCAGTCCGCATTGGCAAACAGCTCGTAGTCGACAGGGATGCCGAGATCGTCGGAGTTGGCGACGATGTCGTCGGGCACGAAGTTGTTGTAATACTCCGTGTTGGTCATGCCCAAAAGGTCTTCCTCGCCCGTGACATACGCCATCAAGTGATAGATATATTCGTCGTATTCCGCAAGCAACGTGGGCGCTTTGACGCTGAGGAAGTTATATTTTGTTATCGACGTGTTGTAGAACGCGCCGCCGCCGATCTGAAGCATGGTGTTGGGCAGGGTCACCTCGTCGAGCATAAACGCGCCTTCGAACGCGTGTGCCGCGACGGTCACCGTGTCGTCAACGATGACGTACTTGCCCAACAAGTTTTCCTCGCCTCCCTTGCCTGCCGGGAATTGCTCTATCCTGTAGCCATTTGGCAGCACGGAGTAAAGCACGCCGTCAAGAGAGAAATATTTGCCGTTGCCGGTTGCCGTTCTCTTTTTGCCGTCCACGACGACTTCGATCTCGACGTCGCCATCGACATAGATGTTCTGAAGCGTCGAGATGTCCGCAAACGCGCCGTCGCCGTACGCCTTGACGTTGCGCCTGCGTGGATCGCCGTTCCAGTTGTCCGCAGTGCTGCCCTGACGGTTTTCGCTGTAGCCCATCTCGTCAATGTCCACCCACTCGTAGACGTAGCTCGTGTCGAGCGTTGCGGGGATGGTCACTTCCTCAAGCTCCGTGCCCCTGAACGCGTACGAGCCGATATATTTCGCCTTTGGCATGTTGAGAGTCGCAACCGAGCTCAGATAGAACGCCATGTCGCCGATATACTCCGCCTCTTTCAGGTCCGCGTCGACGATGCTCGTCAGATAAAACGCTCCGTCGCCGATGATCTTTGCCTTGCCAAGATCCGCGTTTTCCAAAGACAGGTCGAAGTAGAACGCCTGCGCGCCGAAGGTCTCGACATTTGCGAGATTGATTGTTTCAAGCGCGCAATTGTACGCGAACGCCGCCTGTCCTATCGACTTGACGCTCGTGGGGATGTTGACCCTTTCAAGCGGCGAATAATAGTAGATCTGTCCGCTCTCGACCTCTGCTTCCTCGCCCATGAACGCGGCGTTTGAAATTGCCGTCGTGCCCGCGCCGAGAGTTGCCGTCACAAGCGCGTTGTTATACGCAAACGCGAAGTCGCCCATCTCCGTCACGCCGCCGACCGTGATGCTCTCAAGCCCAACTGCCTGTTGGTTTCTGTACGCGTACATATTGGAGAACGCCGCGTAGCCTATCTTTGTGAGGTTGGGCATGTTGATGTTGTCAACGAGCGTATACGCAAACGCATATTGTCCGACCTCCGTCACGTTTTGAAGCGCCTCGTTTCTGTTTGTGCGCCCGCCCGTGATGTTCTCTATCGTGCTGTTGTAGAACGCATAGTTGTCGATCGTCTGCGCGGCGACAAGGTCCACGTTCAAAAGCGTCGCGCCCGTCGTGTCGGGATCGCCCGTGAACGCAAACGCAAATTTGCCGATGTGCTTGATTTTGTCAAGCCCCGTTACGCTCACAAGATTCGTGCAGTCAAAGAACACGCCGTCGTCCACTTTGTCTATCTCGGGGAGTGTGACAGTTCTAAGATTGCTCTGCGCAAACGCGTACTTGCCTATGCTCGTGACAGAGCTGAGATCCGCGTTCGTGATTTTGTTGCCCGCAAGCGCGAGCGCGCCTATCGCCGTGACGTCAGAAGGAATTGCGCTGAGCGTCTTGCCGACGGGAACGCTGACGAGAGCGCTTCCGTCCTTGCTGTAAAGCACGCCGTCCTTCACTTGATAAAATTCGCTTTCTCCAACGAGCTCGTACGCCGTGAAGAGGTCGCTGCCGCCAAACGGATTGACCGCAAGCTCCGTGAGGACCTGACCGTATGCGTCTTCGTAGTATTGCGTGAGATCTTCCGTATATTGCGGGAAGAGCGTCGCGATTGTCTCGTCGAACTTGATCTCCGTGTTGGCAGAAAGCTTCACGGTGGTGAGATTGGGGCACTGACTGAACGCATACGCGCCGATGTCGAATTTGCCGTCCGGGAGCGTGATCGTCTCGATGCCCGCGCCTCTGAACGCCTCAGAACCTATGGAAAGCAACTCTTGTGTGAAGGTGATCGTCTGAAGATTCTTCGTGTTGAAGAACGCGCCGTCCGGCACTGTCGTCGCATTATACTCAAACGTTCTCAAGTTCGTGCAACCATCGAACATATACGCTCCTATCGCCGTCGCCCTGCTCGTCGTCACAGACGACAAGTTCGTGCAGCCCGTGAACACGCCCTCGCCCGAGACCTGCAGGTTGCTGATATCAATCGCGCCAAGCGCCGTGCAGTTCATAAAGGCGTAGTCGTAAAGCGTCGTGACCCTGAGCCAGCCGCCGTCGTTGTTGTCGACGGTGTAGCTCAAGACGTTGCCGTTCTTTTGGACGGTAGCGTGAGCGATGTGCTCGAGTTTGGGGCAGTTCGCAAAGCCGTATCTGCCGACCATCAACTGTCCGGGAACGCCGTCAAGCACGTTGTGTTCGCCGTCCGTGTAGTCGGGAAGTATTATCTTTTCAAGGTTCGGGCAGTTCAAAAACGCCATATTGCCGACCACGCGGCAGCCGCCGGGTATCGTGACCTCTCTCAAGTTCGTGCAGTTCATGAACGCGCCTTCCGGGATCTGCATGAGCGTTGAGGGCAACACGACCGTCTCGATGTCCTCCCTGTTTCTGAAGCACTCCTCGTCGAGGTACATCACGTTGATGTCCTCCGGGATGACGACGTTTGGCCCGCCGTAGTAGTCGTAAAGCGTGTAGCTTGTCACTTCGAACTCCTCGCCCACGACCGCGATGAATTGCGCCGTGTAGAGTTCGAACGCGCTGCCCGTGTTCGCCCTTGCCGTGATCGTCGCGGTTCCTCTGCCGTTTGTGGTGAGCACGCCGTCCGTACTCACGGTTGCGACGGAAGAGTTTGTCGAAGTGTAAGTGTAGCCGCCCGGAATGTTCAGATACCACGGGGAGACCTCTATCTGCAACTGAATGTTCATACCGGGATTGAGCTCGACCTCGCCTGAGGCGGGTTGCACCCAATCGTCGCCGTTCAAAATGGGCTTGAACGAGATGCCCTCTACCCTCTGTTTGGTGAGTTCCGCGCCTGCAACGTCCACTCTGACCGCCGCGTAGATCTTATCCACGTCCTCGTCGGGATCGAAGTACGGATCGTGCACGGAAGCGCCGTCCGTGAGATACAGCGTGACCGCTTGTCCTTCGGTGAGCGCGTTTGCATAGATCTGATTGCCCTTTGCGAGCACCGCGTCGGTCGTCCCCGTCCAGGTGTATCTGTCAAGGATCTCCGTGCAGTTCAAAGTGTAAAGCTCGTTCGGGCGCAGGGACAAACTATATATATTGTAAAGAGAGCCGTCCGCGTTTTTGCCGATGCTTCCGGCGGGGAGTCTCAGCTTGCCTGCGGCGTCCTCGACAAAGTCGATCGTCTCCGGGAAGGAGAGGGACTCCTCGTCGAGAATTATGTTGTAAACTTCGGAGTTCATCGCGTAGTCCTCTATCTGAATGTAGAGGTTGCCCTTGTTCACGAACTCCTCGTAGTAGTCTGTGATCTCAAACGAGACTGTGCTCTGCTTGCCCTTTTCGCCCTGAACCGCTATCGCGTAGTCCGTGATGAGGGTGAGAGTCTGAGGATAGACGCGGTTGCCCTCTCCGTCCTCTTCCAGAGTCTCGTTCCATCTGCCGACATCGTCAAGAAGATGCGCGGGGATGACGTCCTGCACATAGTGGTTGTCCACGACGTCAACGTCAAGCCAGATGTGATATTTTGTCTGACCGTATTGCTCATAAGGCACATAGCGCACCCTGTAACCCGTCATCTTGGGAGCTTCGTAGTCGACGGTGAAGTCAAACTTCCAGCTGCCGTTGTTGGGGTTTTTGGCAAGAGCGTCCGTGTCCGTCTCATAGTCGAGTTGGCCGTTGACTTCGACGGTGTAGGTCTCGTTGTTCAACATTCCCCATTGATAGGGGTTGAGGGCAAGTTCGATGAGAGCGCCTCTTCCCGAGCCGCCTGCCGCATAGGACTTGGCGATGTTTTCAAGCTGATGTTGATAGACGACCTCGCCCGTCGCACTGTTTGTGACCTTTATGTCCATATAAGCAGCGCCTCTTAGCAGTCCGCCCCACACGCAATATATCTCGTAAAGCGTCCTGTTGCCCTGCTCGTCGTACATCGACACCGCCATCTTGTCCCTCGAAGGATACATCTGAACGTCCTCTTCCGCCTGAGCGTAGAGATAAGTGCCGAGCGGCAGGAGCATTTCGTCCTCATAGTACATTCCGACGACCTGTGTTGCGGCGGCGGAAGCCTTGAGCTTTTTCTCTTCGGGGACGCTTGTGTCCTGCTCGCTCTCGGCGATCTCGAACACGTCGTAGTCAAATAGAGGCGCGGCGTTCCAATCGCCGTAGAAGCCGAGATACGGAATGCCCAGCGTTATGCCTTTTTCGCTCTTGTTGTCGAAGGACACGAAGCCCTCGATGTACATGCCGTTGACAAAGTTCGCGTCAAGATAATCCCTTGCGGATTGGTTGAGTGTGATGACCACTTTGACGTGGCTTTCGCCGTTTGCGCCCACCGTGATGTCGCCCGTGTGAGCGACGCCGTCAACAAAGTATTGCACCGAACAATAGTCGTTTGATGAGGGCGCGAGCATGAACGCCTTTTCGGCGACGGTCTTGTTGTCCGACGCCATAGTTTCGGTCATGACGTAAGCGGTCGGAGAATAGACCTGCTGAACGTCTTTGATGTTTTTTATGACAAATTCGAGGGTATAAACGCCCGATTTTGTCGGATCGTCGCCAAGTTCGAGCTTGGTCTTGTCCAAAATTTTGTCGTCTTTTTCAACGTAGATATAGCCTTCGGACATCAGAGCCGACGTTATATCGGCAAGTCCTGCGCCCTGTTTGCGCGGGGAGTACGGATTGCCCTCCTCGTTGCGCGCGATGGTCGCTGTGGACATCAAAAGTTGATTGACTCTCGCCTCGAGTTCGGGTCCTTTGAGATTAGAATCGACCTTTTTGGTGAGATATTGTCTCAAAAGCGCGACTGCGCCCGCCATGTTCGGGGAAGCCATTGACGTGCCGCTGTAGATGTCGTACGCGCCGTTTTCCTCGTTGTTCTTCTCGCCGCCGACTGCCGACGTTATCTCGCCGCCGTGAGCGGTGATCTCGGGCTTGAGTTGCAAGCTCGGAGTGGGGCCCCAGCTTGAGAAGTCGCTCATGAAAGGTCCTGCCTGGAACTCGTCGCGGTCGAGCGTTATCGTGCCCATGCCGTCAAACGGAGTATTTGCCAAAATGTAGTTTGCGGCGTCCATTGAGATCGAGCACGCGGGGACGGGGTTTTCGACGTCGCCGAGCGACATCCTTATCACGCCCGACACGTTGTTGTAGATGACGACGGCGTCCGCGCCGTTGTCCATTGCAAGCTGAACTTTCTCGGCGAAGGTGGATGTGCCGCGCTTGACGAGCGCGATCGTGCCCGCGACGGGGGTGCCCCTGTAGGTCTTGTCGTTCAGCCTGTTGTAGACTTGCGAGTTATAGTTTGAAATTTCGCCCACGCCGCCGATGAGGACGTACTTGAACGTCAGCCGTCCGTCCGCGTCGATTTGATCGGAAAATTTCGCATACAGGTCGTCAATGAAGTCCAGCTCGTTGCCGTATTGGTCGGAGGAGTTGGTGATGAACGCGACCTGATTTTCGTCGTCGTTTGCGAGGATATATTTGGACATCTGTCCGTTGATGGAAGCGACTGAAATTGCCGCTTGATATGTGGAAGGCGCGCCGACCGTGCCGCTGTCGGGGTTGGAGGCGAGGTTGGTGCCGTTGCCGCCGCCAAAGCCGGAGCTATAGTCGTTTGAAGCCGCGACGACAAGGCTGATGCCCGCGTCCTCTACGCTGCCGTATATGCTGTTGAGGAAGTTGTTGGACTTGCCGTCCGCAAAGCCTGCGGAAGTGCCCAAGCTCATGTTGATGACGTCGACGCCAAGCCTCACGCAGTCGTTGACCGCCCTCAAAATGTCCACGCTGTTCGCGCCGCCGAGCACGGGGCTGTCGAGATCGTCCGTGAACACCTTCATGATGACGAGCTGAGCTTCGGGAGCGACGCCCGTGAACGTCTCGTGTGTGTTCTCGTTGACGACTTTGCCGTCGTCGCGCCCCGCCACGATGCCCGCGACGTGAGTGCCGTGAGACTCGAACCCTGCGTACGCGTTCGTGTCGTCGTCGGCGTAGTCATAGCTGAAGGGGATCTTTGCGTTGTAATAAAGATCGTCGACGCCGCCCGCCGCATAAAAGTGCCCGCTGCCGTTCGCGCTCGCGATGAGATCGGCAACGTCCTCTTTTGAGAGTTTGGGGTTTGTGGGCATATTGGAAAACGCCGGGTGGTTGTAGTCGATGCCCGTGTCGATGATGGCAACGACCATGCCCTCGCCCTGATAGCTCTCGAACGTTCCGTCGCCGTCGGTGTCTATGTTCTTGAGAGCGGAGGTGTCGTAAATGCCCGTCGTGTAGACGTGCGCGTTGTTTTGGACCGCTTCGACCTTTGGCACGTCGTACGTTTCGGAATAATACACGTCCTTCACGCCCGCCATCTCTCTTATTGCGTTAAACGCGTCCGCGTCTATCTTGAGAGCCACGCCGTTGTTGATCGTGTAGTAGGAATATTTGTAAGTGTAGCTCAGCCCGCGCCTGTCGAGTTTCTTCAAAAAGTCGTTTTGATTTTTCTCGATGGACGCTCTGAGCTTTCTGCCCTCCGCGCTCGCGACGTACTCCTGGAAGTCGCCGTATCTGCCGCTCGCTTTGAAGGAAGAATACAAATTTGTGCCCTCAAGCTCGACGATCGCCCAACGCTCGCCGTCGTAGGACGCGATGTTTTGCTGAGCAAGCTCCTTGTTGATGAGCTCTTGCGAAACGCCGTCAAAGCTCAGTCCGCTCTTTTTGAAGGAAGTGGACGTTGTGCTCTCGATGCCGCTCACGCTGTCGCTTGAGATCAAGTCGGATATGTTTCCTGCCGTGACGACGTTGAACAGCAAAGTGAACACCATCACCGCGATGAGGATCAACGACACTGTTGCAAGTCTCTTTTCACTCTTAAACATTATTGCCTCCGTATTGTCTGCTCCGCCCGGTTGTCTCATACGCCCCGTACGGAATTTATAGATATACTTATAATAATAGTATGACTATTCTATAACCAATAAACAAAAAAGGCAACTGTTTTTATACAAAAAATATACATTAAATTTAAATTAAAAAGAAATTTTATGCATAAAATCTGTATATTTTTGAAATTTTATGCATTTTTATTTGTTTTTAAGGGTGAAAACAACACTGTGTACAATCAAATCGCCCACTTTTGAAATTATGCATAAAATTTCCACCTTTTTCCGCTCAAAGCATGGGTGGATGCGATAGTTTCCAATTCGAACCAAAATTAACGCGCACTCAATCGAAACCCCGTTTGAGCATAACGAGCACATGTACGAAGCATAAGTAACGCGCACATAATAAAGGACGCCCCTAAATGGTGCGCCTGTCGGCGAAAATTAGATGACAATCCCCTCAGCCCATTCGGGCAGCCCCCCCCCCTTACAAAGGGCGGCCTTATGTGGGAATATAAAGCGTATCCTCTGTTTGAGCAAAATTAGTCATTGTGCTTTATTCTTTACAAAAACTCTTCGAGCGAAAGCAAGTTATTCTCAAGTTTTTCATTTTCTTTTAGCCCTCATCAAACTATGCTTCAACGCGGTTGGTTGGTGATATTTCAAGAGCCCCCGCTCGAGGCCGCCCTTAGTAAGGGGGGCTGGCTGCGCCGCTTGGGCGGTCGCAGACTGAGGGGATTGTCAAACTATACTTTGTCTAAGGGCGTCCTTTATTAAGCACGCGTTATATTTCAAATTTTCGCATACATGTCTCAATTTTGTCCATACACATCCGCATTTTTGTTGGGATAACCAACGCCGCTCATACAAAACAAGGACGGCTCTTGCCGTCCTCGTTTTTGGTTTTCATTTCGCTCATGCTTCTGGAAGCTTTTCGATATTGTAGGTCTCTCCGTCCATTGTAACGGTGATGTGCGTTTCATCAACAACAACTATTTTGAAAGAAAAGGTTTTATGGAATGTTATCGTTCCATCTTCGTTGATCGTATAAGCTACCGTTTCGAGCACCGTATGTGGTCCGATATCGGCATAGGACAATGTAACATTACCTTCGCCGTCGAACTCAAGATAGTATGTCCATTCATCGGTATGTTCAAATCCGCTCCAACTGCCTTTGAGCGCGTTGTGATACCAAGCGTCATCATGATCCTTTGCGGGCGGGACGTCCTGTCCGCCACCGCTTGTGTCGCCGCCGGTTGTACCGCCCGACGTCTTGGTGAGCGTGACGGAAGTGCTTCCATAAGACATCACGAGCTTGCCGCCGCTAATTTCGCAAGTATAATCGGCATCTTCATAGAAAGACGCACTTGTGAAACTGATTTTACCCGTCGCAGGATCATAAGTCCATGTGAATGAACCGTTGAACGGTTCTTCATCCCAATAATCAGGTTCATAGTCGATCGTCCCGCTCTTGTCGGACTTGATGACGAGCGTGAAATCTCCGTCTCCGTCACTGCCTTCCCAAGTGCCGTAAAATGCTTGCGCGGAATCGTCCACTTGCTCTTTGCTGCCTTCGTCGGCTGTTTTGGTGAGAGTAATGTCTGACCCCGAAACGGTCATGATCATCTGACCGTCGCTTATCAAGCAACTGTATTGTTCATCACCATAGAATGACGCGCCTGTGAAGCTGATTTTGCCTGTTGCAGGATCATATGTCCATGTGAATGAACCGTCGAACGGTTCTTCCCCCGACATGTAGCCCGCGTCATAGTCGATCGTGCCGCTCTTGTCGGACTTGATGACGAGCGTGTAATCGCCATCACTGTCACTGCCCTCCCAAGTGCCGTAATATTCGGACTCTGCGGGAATTGTGGGCGTTGGGGGTTCGGGCGCAACAAGCGAGACTTCCTTTTGCGGATGGAAATCGTTGCCCGCAAACTCACTGTCGGGGTTGTCGGAAGTCACGACCAACTTGCCGTATTCCGTGATCGTGAACGTGAGGTTTTCGTTGTTGAGAGTCGCCGTCCAATTGCCATCGCCCTTGACGTAAGGTGCGGTGTAGTCCCCAAATGTGACTTGACCGTCGTTGAAAACAAACGCCTTTGTGTTGCTCTCGTTCACCCAATTTGCTTCTATCTCGCCCACCTTGACCAAAACAAGATTCTTTGATCTATCCGACGCCTCATGGTCGAATATGAGCGTTCCATTTGCCGCGAACTCACCGCCCCAAAGCGTATACATTCCGGTCATCACCCAAGTGATATGATCGTCGTCGGTGAGTTGATAATGATTTGTTCCTCCCGATTCATTCTCAACATACTCTTGCTCACCGAACACATAAACGGAATAATTTTTAACGCTGACATTGCCCCAACCGTCCAAAGTAACGACGATATATACAGTATATTCATCGCCTTCATAATCTGTCGTTATTCCGTACACGCCATACCAAACGCCTTCGAACTTATCCTTCACCCCCAACACGGGCGGGACAAAGCCGTTTTCGCCGGGCATATAATCGTCCGCGATCTCGCTCGAGTCACTGCTTGAGGCAACGCTCAAAACGCCAACCTCATTCACGGTTATCGTGAGCTGCTCATCGTTGTATGTAGCGAGATATGTGCTCCCCTGTTTTTCATATGCAACGGCGGTTTCGCCGTTGACGGATACGGTATCCGCAGTAAACACCAGCTTGTTGCTCTTGTCGCTGTTTGTCCATGTGCCCACAACCGTGCCTTTTTTGACCACAACGTATTCATTTTCGTTGTCGCTGACTGTGAGAGTGCCGTCATCATTGATCTCGATTCTGTAGGTCTCGCCTTTGAAAGTAAACTGAATTGTGTTGATAGCGGCAACGGTATATTGCACTGACGTGCCCGTATCCTCCGGGCGTCCCGCAACGGTGAGATATATCCAACCGTATCCGACTCCGTTAAATTTGAAGTTATAATAGGTGTTGTCCTTGAACATTCCGTACCACTCGCCGTCAAATTCCTCCGCGTCGACCGAGATGTCCTCAAACGTCCATGTGTTCCAATTTATTTTGTATCTTCTTGCACCAACAAACAAAGTTTTCGTTTCATAATCCAGATTGTATTCTTCGCCCGCAGCGCTGTTGACAAACGCATATTTTCCGTCCAGAGTGATAAAGTTGTCGTCTTCGTCCCTGTATGTGCCGTAGAAGCAATATTTGGCGTAATATGTGACGTAGGTATAAAGTTTTTGTTCCGGGTCAAACTCCTCTTCCGGCGGATAGTTTGCTCCCCTCATGCTGTACCAACCGACAAATCCCTCTTCCATCTCGTCTGCAGTGGGAACTCCCGCAAGATCCTCTTCGGAGGCTGTGCCGTCGTCCTGCAGATAATAGGAATACACATTGTTATTTTCGCCAAGCTCTATATCGGGAAGAGCGTAGAACGTCACAGAATATGTCTTCCTTTCCAACTCATCGGGCGCAAACGGGGGTTTTGAACCGGTGGATTGACTGTAGTCATAATCTGCCCTTCCCCAACTGCGCAACCAAAGTTTGTCGTTCTCCTCGTAAACTTCAAGGATCAACGGCGTCATTTCTTCCACTTCGCCGAAATAATACGTCACTTTGAACTTGATAGAACCCGTTTGGGTGACTTCATAGTCCGTGCCCTTGAACCCGCAATAATAGATGTCGTCCTTTGTCAACATGACCGCTTCGTTGAAGATCGACGACGCAACCCAAGCGTCGGACCCTTTGACAATCCATGACCCGCGCCATTCCTGAGGGACTCTGCCGTTGTCGCGGTAGCGGGCGACGAAGGTGACGTTCGCGCGGACTTCGTACTCGTCGTCTTCATCGTAGTGCGAGATCGTGCCTTCAAGCTCCCAATATTGGAAGTTGTATTCCGCGATGACAGGCGCGGCGGGAAGGTGTATCGTCGCCCCGTCGTTTACCACTTGGGGTTGAGGCGCGACCGCCAAGTCCGCAAGCTCGCCGAGCGAGAACGTCACCGTGAAAGTGCGCAGGCTGTCGTTGCGCCAATTCGCCGTGAGGGTGACGTCTGCAGTCGCGGTGTAATATGAGCCGGCGGTGTAGACGTCGTCGCCGTCGCTCCAACTCAAAAACGTGTAGCCCGTATGCGTGGCGGCGGGAAGCACAATGGGCACGTTTGCCTCCGCCTTGATCGCCTGAACGGGGGTCGCGATGCCCTCGAGCTCGCCAAGCGAGAATGTCACGGTGTAGATGGGCGCGTCATTGTCATGCCAGGTGGCGGTGAGAGTGACGTCCGCAACGACCGTGAAGGAATCGCCGGGCGCATATGTGTTTTCCCCGTCGCTCCAGCCCAAGAACGTGAAGCCCTCGCGCGTGACGTTGGGAAGAACGATCTGTTCGTTTTCAGCCGCCTTGATGGGCGCGGGAGCGTCGCCTTCCACCCCGTCTCCAAGCGAGAACGTGACCGTGAATTTTGCATCTTTCGGATTGCACGCGACCATCGTCACCGCAACGAGCAGCGCGACGAGCGCGACGATCATCAAAAACGTAAATTTCTTTTTCATATATAGCCTCTTTTATACTATTCCTTTATAGAATATGAAAATGATAATCCTTCTTTGACGTCATGTCAATCAATTTTATGTTCAAAATTTATAAATTTGAGATATTTTCGGATTTTATGCAACGATTATGCAATTTTAGGGAGATTTTTGTGCATAAATATGCATTTTGAAGGGTCCCACCCTCGCCGCAAAATCTTTCGCGCGGGAGCTGATTTTCTCGCGTTTGACTTGACATTGCCTATGGGGTTTTATATAATATGTATTGCAAAAAAATTTTTTATGGAGGCTAAATTATGCCATTGGTAACAACAACCGAAATGTTCAAAAAGGCATACGAGGGCGGCTATGCGATCGGCGCTTTCAATGTCAACAATATGGAGATCATTCAGGGCATCGTCGAAGCTGCCACCGAAGAACATGCTCCCCTCATTTTGCAAGTTTCCTCAGGCGCGAGAAAGTACGCCAACACCACCTACCTCACCAAGATGGTCGAAGCGGCGGTGGAAACGAGCGGTCTTCCCATCTGCTTGCACCTCGATCACGGCGACACGTTTGCGCTTTGCAAGGACTGCGTGGATCACGGCTTCACTTCCGTCATGATCGACGCGAGCGCGCATCCGTTTGCCGAAAACATCAGCATCACGAGGCAGGTCGTTGAGTACGCTCACGATCACGGCGTGGTGGTCGAGGCCGAGCTCGGAAAGCTCGCCGGCATAGAGGACGCCGTCAACGTCGCCGACAAGGACGCCGCCTTCACCGACCCCGATCAGGTTCAGGAGTTCGTCTCCAAGACGGGCGTGGACTCTCTCGCCATCGCGATCGGCACGTCTCACGGCGCATACAAGTTCAAGGGCGAGCCAAAGCTTCGCTTTGACATCCTCGAAGAAGTCGCGCGTCGTTTGCCGGGCTTCCCGATCGTTTTGCACGGCGCTTCGTCCGTTCCTCAGGAACTCGTCAAGATCGTCAATCAATACGGCGGAAGCATGCCCGGAGCACAGGGCGTCCCCGAAGAGATGCTGCGCAAAGCCGCCTCTATGGCAGTTTGCAAGATCAACATCGACAGCGACCTGCGTCTTGCGGTCACGGGCGCAATTCGCGAGCACTTCGCTCTCAACCCCTCCCACTTCGATCCCCGTCAATATCTCGGGCCGGCGAGAGAGGCTGTCAAGCAAGTCGTCAAGCACAAGATCGAGTATGTTCTCGGCTGCGCAAACAAGGCGTAATCTGACAAAAGCAAATCAAAAATCACCGCTTTTTGCGGTGATTTTTTTTGTGCGATTTTTTTTGGAGTTGTTTTCAAAACAAGCATTTTAACGCGCGATTTTGAGATGATAAAGCTCAAATTGCGCTATATGACGTCGTCGCCGTCGATGGCTTGGCGATTTTTGGATTCGTCCCGCCCTATCACGATGTGACGGTCGCCGTTTTCGTCGATGTACTCTTTTTTGACGAGCGTCTCGCCGTTTTGCTCAGCCTCTTTTTTGATGAGCGCAAGCTCATATTCGCTCTTTGAGGAATATTTTGCCATCTCCTCTTTGCGCTGTTTTTCCTGACGACGACTGCGTGTGAAATAGAGTATCACGGCAAGCGCGACCGCAAGGATCACGAAGCCGTACAAGAACAGATCGGCATATTGCTGAGGCATGAGATAGGCGATCGCCATAAGGATGTGCCCCGCGACCACGTTGCCCAAAAACACCGCCAGTGACGCCTTCCAAATGGGAAAGTCCAAAAAGCTGCCTATGCAAGAGCCCGTCCACGCGCCCGTCATCGGCAGGGGGATCGCCACAAACGCGAACAAGCCCAAAAACTTTTTGGCGTCGGCGGACAACCGTTTGACGGCTTTTTTCTCACTCTCCTCGCTGTAGGCGCTCTTCGCCCTATCCGCAAGGTTGCTTTCGAGATTTTTGGCGAGCTTTGAAAACCATTTTGACTTTTTCATGCGCTTGATGAGCGGACGAGTTATCAACATCAACGGCAAAATGATTGTCGTAGAGCCCGCGATGCAACACCACATGCCTATGTACACCTGCAAAAAGCGGTTGACGGAAGCGGTGAACATGCCGGACATGAAAACGATCGCGCCTCTGAGCTCGATGATGGGAATGATGGACATGAGATACAACATCAAATATTCGTTCCCGCCCGTCAATTGTTTGAAAAAGTCGCTGATCGTTTCAATCATATGCCCTCTTGCATAGTATAGCCTCAACTTGTGAGTATGTCAAGAAAGCGTTGCAATTTTCGCTTGCCTTGCGCCCGCTTTGCCGCTATAATCTATATATAAAATATATTTTTCAAAGGGGATATAATGCAAAAAATTTTGAGCGCCGTGCGCCGCGCCGTCACGGACTACAAAATGATCGAGGACGGGGACAAGATCTTCGTGGGACTGTCCGGAGGCAAGGACAGCGTGCTTTTGACCGCCGCGCTCGCCGCCTATCGTCGCTTCTCTCCCGAGCGCTTCACGCTTGAGACGATCACGATAGATATGGGGCTCGAGGGCACGTCCCAAGAGGAAAAGGTCAACCTCGAAAAATACCTTGAGGCGCAAAATATTCCACACCATGTCGTCAAAACGGACATCGCGGAGATAATTTTCGAGGCGAGAAAAGAGTCCAATCCCTGCTCTCTCTGCGCGAAGTTGAGACGCGGCGCGTTGACGAGCGAAATAAACCGTCTTGGCGGGGGAAAGCTCGCGCTCGGGCACAACGCGGACGACGTCGCCGAAACAATGCTCCTCTCCCTTCTCTACGAAGGACGCTTTTCCTGCTTCGCTCCCACCGCGTATATGGACCGCTCAAAAGTCTCGCTAATTCGCCCCCTCATATATCTTGAAGAGTACGACATAAAGAGCGCCGTTTCAAGACTCGAGCTCCCCATCGTGAACAATCCCTGCCCCGAAAATCACCACTCTCAGCGCGAGTACGTCAAAAACCTCATCAAACACATCTGCGAGGAGATCCCGTTCGCAAAGGAGCGCATTTTGGGAGCAATATATCACCCCGAGCGCAACAACCTCTGGCAAAAGCCCGAAAACAAGTGAGAAATCGATATTACATCGGGCGATAAAATCACAAAATAAGCCCTAACATCATATTGGGTGGAGTGAAAAATCAAAACAAAGCCAAGCCGTAACATCATAAAAATTGAGTGAGAAAATCAAGCCGTAGACCCATAATATAATCGAGCTGTAAATCAAAGTTAAATAAGCTGTAAAATCAAAACACGCGGTTTATCCGCGTGTTTTTGCAAATTTAAGTTCGCATTTTGCTTTTTTGCGTCGTTTTGAAAACAAAAAAGCCGCTTGCGCAAGCGGCTTGGTTTTGTTTAGATGAGCTTCAAAATGCAAGTCTTTGCAGCGTCGCCGCGTCTGTTGCCCGTCTTGAAGATGCGGGTGTAGCCGCCGCCCTGTCCGAGCTCCTCTTTGCGAGCGTCGTACTTGGGAGCATACTCTCTGAAGAGCTTTTCGATGAGAGGATGCTTTGCGTCCTTGATGCGGTTGCGGAACGCGGCTTTGGACTCCTTCTCGCCCTTGACCTCGTGAAGATCGACGAGCTCAGCCATGAGTCTGCGTCTTGCGGCGAGCTTTTTGGGGCCGTCGTTTGTGAACTCCACGACGTTTTGGGACTTCTCGCCCTTTGAGTTTGTCGTGGTCACGGTCTTTGAGACCTTGACTTCGTCCTTGTACGCTCTGATTGCAATGGTGATATATTTTTCTGCGAGGCTTCTCACAGATTTTGCACGGTCGACAGTGGTTTCGATCTGTCCGTACCAAAGCAGCTCGGACACCTGATTTTTGATGAGAGCCATTCTTTGGTCTGTTCTTTTACCTAATTTGTTTGGCATGATGTTCCTCCTAATCCTCTTGGGTCTTTAGACTGAGTCCTAAATCCTCGAGCTTCTTGACGACTTCCTCGAGAGATTTTCTGCCGAGATTTCTGACCTTGAGCATATCCTCTTCGGACCTCTTGGTCAAATCCTCGACGGTGTGAATGCCCGCGCGCTTGAGGCAGTTGTAAGAGCGGACGGAAAGGTCCAGATCCTCAACGGACATCTCAAGAACCTTGAGCTTGCTGTCTTGCTGCGGCTCGACGAGGATGTTTTGCTCCTCCATGTGATCCACAAGCGTGACAAACAGCCTGATGTGGTCATTCATAATCTTTGCGGCGAGCGACGTGATCTCCTTTGCGGAAGTCGTGCCGTCCGTTGTGACTTCGAGCGTGAGCTTGTCAAAGTCTATGCTCTGCTCGACGCGGGTGTTTTCAACGGAATAGTTTGCTCTCACTACGGGGGTGTAGATAGAGTCGATCGGGATATAACCGATGCCTTTCAAGGGGTCTTTGTTCTGCTGAGCGGGCACATAGCCCCTGCCGCAGTCGACGTAGATGATCATGTCGATCTCGGCGCCCTCGTCGAGAGTGCAGATGACCTGCGCGGGGTTCATGACCTCGATGCCCAAAGCGCACTCGATGTCGCCCGCAGTGACCACGCCGACCGTGTTGGCATGAAGCCTGCATTCCTGCTTCTCGGCGTGCTCGAGACTGCTGACCGCCCTGAAGCGCACTGATTTGACGTTGAGTATGATTTCGGTTACTTCTTCCTTGACGCCTTTTATCGTGGAAAATTCGTGGTCTACCCCCGCGATTTTCACCCCGACCGCCGCCGCGCCGGGAAGTGCGGAAAGGAGTATTCGACGCAGACTGTTGCCTATTGTCGTGCCAAAACCGCGCTCAAGCGGCTCGACGACGAACTTCGCATAATTTTTGCTTTCGTTCTCCTCGAAAGTAATCTTTGGGCTTTTGATCTCCATCATATCCGAATCCTCCTGACTTATTACTTGGAATACAACTCGACGATAAGGTGCTCGTGGATGTCAACGTCGTTGATGTCCTCTCTTTGGGGAAGCGCGACGACCTTGCCGGTGAGCTCGACGTTGTCAAACTCCAACCACTTGACGATGTTGAGGTTCTTCGTCGCCTTGACGGTCTCCCACATGACGGAGTCGCGGCTGTTCTCCTTGACGGAGACGACGTCGCCCGCCTTCACGAGATAGGACGGAATGTCGACGGTCTTGCCGTTCACTAGAATATGTCCGTGACACACGATCTGCCTTGCCTGCGCCCTCGAAGCGCCAAGCCCGAGACGGTACACCACGTTGTCAAGACGTCTTTCGATCAAGATGAGCATGTTCTCGCCGGTGACTCCGCGCATTTCGGACGCGGTGTCATAATACATCTTGAATTGCTTTTCGGTGACGCCGTAGATACGCTTGGTTTTTTGCTTTTCCCTGAGCTGCACGGAATAGCCGCTGTTTTTCTTTCTTGCTTTGCCATGCTGTCCGGGAGGCGCGAACTTTTTGAGATAAGGGCACTTTTCTGTCATGCACTTATCGCCCTTCAAAAAGAGCTTGCAGCCTTCGCGGCGGCACAGACGACAATCTGCTCCTGTATATTTTGCCATAACTTAGTCCTCCTTTACAGTCTCCTCGCCTTTGGCGGACGGCAACCGTTGTGCGGAATGGCGGACACGTCCTGAATGAGCGTGACCTCAAGCCCCACGTTGCCGAGTGCACGGATGGCAGACTCTCTGCCTTGACCGGGCCCCTTGACATAAACCTCGACGCTTCTCATGCCTTGATCGTAGGCGACTTTTGCCGCGTCCTCGCTGACCATCTGCGCCGCAAACGGCGTGGATTTACGACTGCCGCGAAGTTTGAGCTTGCCTGCCGAAGACCAGCTGATGGCGTTGCCGTTCATGTCCGTGACTGTAACGATCGTGTTGTTGAAGGAAGCGTGAATGTGCACCTGTCCCTTTTCAACACGCTTGATATCTTTCCTTTTTTTGATAGCTCTTCTTGCAATACCTGCCATAATCTGCCTCCTTACTTCTTACGGCTGACTGCGCGCTTGGGTCCCTTGCGGGTGCGGGCATTTTGCTTGGTGTTCTGACCTCTGACGGGCAGACCCTTTCTATGACGAATGCCACGATAGCAACCGATCTCTCCAAGTCTCTTGATGTTGAGAACGACTTCCCTTCTCAAATCACCCTCGACGTGAAGATTGTTTTCAATGTAATCACGGATCTTGCTTACCTGATCCTCTGTGAGATCCTTCACGCGGACGTCCGGGCTTATGCCCGTCTCGCGCAAAATGCGCTGAGAGGTGGGCAAACCGATGCCGTAAATGTAGGTAAGGCCGTATTCAACTCTTTTGTCGCGCGGAAGATCCACGCCGGCGATTCTTGCCATTTTTTACCTCCGAAAAATATGTTCGATTTATATATATGGACGCATAGGGAGTTGCCAAAATCGGAATGAGCAACCAGCCGCCCTACGCTGACTTCCCTTCTTAGCCCTGACGCTGTTTGTGATTGGGATACTTTGAGCAGATGACCATAACTCTGCCGTTTCTCTTGATGACCTTGCACTTGTCGCACATGGGTTTTACGCTTGGTCTGACTTTCATATTAGCCTCCTTTTATTTCCTTACTTGTTACGATATATTATTCTGCCTTTAGTAAGGTCGTACGGCGACAGCTCTATCTTGACTTTGTCGCCCTCTAAGATCCTTATGTTGTTGATGCGAAGTTTGCCGCCCAAGTACGCAAGCACTTCCCTGCCGTTTGACAGCACAACTCTGAATTGGGTCTTGGGCAATACCTCTACAACTTTGCCCTCAGTTTCGATAACGTCTTCCCTTGACATATAACCTTCCTTTATTTGGTTTCGGTATAAAAGCGGAGCGCGCTCTTCAACTCTGCGTCGAACACCTGTGCGCCTGATCTGAGCTTCAACGCTATTTTCTCGAGCACGTCGCCCGTGCTTTTGAGATGTTTGACGTTTTTCAGCTTCGCCCTTTTGATACGCCTGAGCTCGCCGTCGGCAATTTTGACTCTGTCATCGCCGTCTATCTCGACTACGGCATAGAACCTATCTTGATCTCTGCCCGCAATTGAATATACGATTTCGCCAAGTTCCATATCAAAGAGTGAGTATTTCCGCTCCGTTTTCGGTCAGAGCTACCGTGTTTTCGTAGTGCGCGGACGGCTTTTTGTCGAGGGTCTCGCAAAGCCAGCCCTCGTCATGGGTCTTCCAGGTGCCCATGTTGACCATCGGCTCGATCGCGAGCACAAGCCCTCTTTCAAGCCTTATGCCGTGCCCCGCGCGCCCGAAATTGGGGACGGACGGGTCCTCGTGCATCTCTCTGCCTATCCCGTGCCCCGTCATGGTGCGAACGATCGAATATCCTCTCGACTCGCAATATAGCTGTATCGCGCTCGAGATATCTCCGAGCCTGTTGCCTTCTTTGAAGTTTTTCACGCCCTCGAAAAAGCTCTGTCTCGTCACATCGACGAGGTCGCGCTTTTCTTTGCTTATCTCGCCGACGGCGATCGTCCTCGCCGCGTCCGCCTGCCAGCCCTTGAACACGAGCCCGCAATCTATCGAGAGTATCTCGCCTTCTTTGAGCTTCCTCTCGCTTGGGAAACCGTGCACGACCACGCTGTCCACCGACGCGCATATCGTGCCGGGAAACGGGACGCCCATGCCCGCGTCAAAGCCCAAAAACGACGGCTCTGCGCCATGCCCTTTTATGTATTCGTAGGCAAACTCGTCAAGCTTCTTCGTTGAGACGCCCGCCTTCACTCTCTCTTCGAGAAAAAGCAGGCAGTCTCGCAAAATTTCGCCGGACTTGCGCATGCAATCGATTTCAAACGGCGACTTGAGCCTAATCATTGAGCACCTTCATTATGTCTTTGAAAGTCTCCTCCACCGTGCCCGTAGCCACGATGTTTTTGAGCTTTCCCTGCGCCTCGTAATACTTGATGAGGGGCGCGGTCTCGACGGAATATACCTGCAATCTCTTCTTGATCGTCTCGGTTTTGTCGTCGTCTCGTATGAACAGCTCCTTGCCGCACTTTGCGCACATGTTGCTGCCGTTTAACATAGAGACATGATAGGTCTCGCCGCAAATGCACACTCTTCTTCCCGAAAGGCGGGACACGATGAGCTCAAACGGCACGTCTACGTTGATCGCAACGTCTATATCCGCGATCTTGTCGAGCGCCTCAGCCTGAGGCACCGTTCTCGGAAATCCGTCGAGGATGAAGCCGTCTTTGCAGTCGTCGCTTGCAAGTCTCGCCTTGACGAGCCCTACCACTACCTCGTCGGGAACAAGCGCTCCCGCGTCGATATATTTTTTGGCTTCGATCCCGAGAGGAGTGCCCTCCTTGATGTTGCGCCTGAGTATATCGCCTGTGGATATCGTCGGAACGTTGAGCTTGTCTTTGAGAAGCGCCGCCTGCGTGCCCTTTCCTGCGCCCGGAGCGCCCAAAAGAATGACGTTGTGCATATTTTCCCCCAAAGGCTTACTTCAAGAAGCCCTTGTAATGCTTCATCATGATCTGCGACTCAAGTTGTTTGTTGAGCTCGAGCGCGACCGACACGACGATCAGCAAGCCGGTTGCGGAGAAGGAGTTCGCAAACGGAAGCACTGTTGCGCCGTTTGTGAGCTGTCCCGCGAGCGCCGCAAACAACAATGTAGGAATGAGCGCGATGATCATAAGGAAGACGGCTCCGAACAACGTTATGCGGTTGTTGATCTTTCTCAAGAAATCGCTCGTTGGTTTGCCCGCTCTTATGCCCGGAATGAATCCGCCGTATTGCTGTATGTTTTTGGACACATCTTCGGGGTTGAACTGGATCTGAGCATAGAAATAGCTGAATCCCAAGATCAACAGCGCGAGAAGGATGTAATATACGGGAGTGTTTGAACCCATATATCTTGCGTACCACACCGCCGCGCTCGTGTTCGAGAAGAACAATTGGATGATCATCTGAGGCAACATCAGAAGCGATGAGGCGAAGATGATGGGCATGACGCCGCTGCCGTTCACTCTGATGGGGATGTAGGTGGTTTGACCGCCGTACATCTTGTTGCCCTTGACCTGCTTTGAATATTGCACGGTTATCCTTCTTTCTGCGCCGTCCATAAAGACTATGAACGCCAAAACTGCCACGACGACGATGATAAAGCCGATGATGTTCCAGATGTACACCCAGTTCTCTCCGACCATGTTGAAGGATTGAGCCATCGTCTGTCCTGCTGTCGCCAAAATGCCGATGAAGATGATGATCGACGTTCCGTTGCCGATGCCGTACTCCGTGATCCTCTCGCTCAGCCACATGACCATCGTGCTGCCCGCGACGAGTATCACGATCGTCATGACCATAGTCAGATACGGGGTCTGTCCCACTTCAAAATCAAAAAAGGGATTGATCGCGTTTCTCAAGGTCACCACGATGCCTATCGCCTGAATGACTGCAAGCACTATCGCCACGATCCTTGTTATCTGCGTGAGCTTGTTTCTGCCCTCTTCGCCTTCCTTTGACATTCTGTCAAGCGCGGGAATGACGAGTGTGAGCAGTTGCATGATGATGAACGAGTTGATAAACGGCAGTATGCCAAGCGCAAACAACGTCGCGTTCTGAAGCGAACCGCCCGTGAATGCTCCGAGCACTCCGAAGAAGTCCGCCGCATTTCCTATCGTGTCTGCAACGCTCGAGGCGTTGAGCGACGGGATGGGAATGTAGCACCCGATGCGGTACACGAGTATGAGAGCGAGAGTGCACCAAATTTTCACTCTGATCTCTTTTGATTTGAATGCGTTTTTTAGCGTTTCAAACATTATAGCACCTCTGAAGTGCCGCCTGCCTTTTGAATTTTTTCAGCTGCAGACGAAGTGAATTTGTTTGCCTTGACGGTGAGCTTTTTGGTGAGCTCTCCATCGCCCAAGACCTTAAGTCCGTAAGCCTCTGCCTTTTTGACAACGCCTCTTTCAAGAAGCGCTTCAAGCGTGACCGTGTCGCCGTCTTCGAAAACTTCGAGCGCGCCCACGTTAACTGTCGTGTAGCAATGGGCAAATCTCTTGTTGTTGAAGCCGATCTTTGGCAGACGCCTCGTCATGGGCATTTGTCCGCCTTCGAAGTTGGGACGGACGCCGCCGCCGCTTCTTGCCCACTGTCCCTTGTGACCGCGAGTGGAGGTCTTGCCCGTGCCGCTGCCAATGCCGCGTCCGACTCTCTTTTCGGAGGTCCTTGCTCCTACTGCGGGTTTCAAATCCTGAATGTTCATAGTCCCTCCTCAGATTTCCTCTACCTTTACGAGGTGAGAAACCTTGAATATCTTGCCTCTTACGGTGGCGTCGTCTTCAAACTCTCTGGAGTTGCCGATCTTGTGCAATCCGAGCGCCTCGAGATTTGCCTTTTGGTTTTTCAAAATGCCGTTGGGGCTCTTTATAAGAGTAACCTTTATTCTTGCCATAACGCCCTCCTTATTCCACGACGACGTCAACGCCGCGAAGCGCCGCGATCTCATCCGCGTTCCTCAGGCTCATGAGACCCTGCATTGTGGCTTTTGCGCTGTTGATGGGGTTGTTCGAGCCCAAAGATTTCGTTCTGATGTCCTTGACGCCCGCAACTTCGAGCACCATTCTGACTGCGCCGCCCGCGATGACTCCGGTACCTTCTTCGGCAGGCAGGAGCAAAACCTGTCCGCGCGAGAACTTGCCTGTCGTCGCATGAGGGATTGTGTTGCCTTTGAGAGAAATGTCAACCAGGTTGCGCTTTGCAAGCTGAGTCGCCTTTTCGATCGCTTCGGGGACTTCCGCCGCTTTGCCCATGCCCAAGCCGACCTTGCCCTGTCCGTCGCCAACGACTACGAGCGCGGAGAAGCGCATGTTTCTGCCGCCCTTGACCGTCTTTGTGACGCGGTTGACGGAGATGAGCTTTTTGGTGAGGCCGTCGTTTTCCTCTCTGTTTCTATCGTTTCTTCTGTCACGATTTTCTGCCATAATTCCTCCTAAAACTCGAGACCGGCTTCTCTTGCGCCGTCTGCCAAAGCCTGAACTCTGCCGGTGTAGATATAGCCGCCTCTGTCAAAGACGACCTGCTTGATGCCGAGCGCGAGCGCCTTGTTTGCGATCGCCTTGCCGACGACCTTTGCCGCCTCGCATTTTGTGAGGTCCGCGACCTGAGCCGCCACGTCCTTTTCAAGCGTGCTTGCCGCGCACAGAGTGTGTCCCTTTACGTCGTCGATGACTTGAGCGTAAATGTGATTGGTGCTTCTGTACACGTTCAGACGAGGTCTCTCTGCGGTGCCGTTGAGCTTTCTGCCCTGAACGCCGCCGATCTTTTTGCGAACTCTTTCGTGACGGATGACTCTGTCTTTGTTTTTATCCAATTTTTTTATCATAACTCACCTCATTACTTCGTGGCTCTCTTGCCGACCTTCTTGACAACGACTTCGTCCTTGTAATGGATGCCGTAGTTGTGATATGGCTCGACGGGCTTGATCGCCTTGATCGTGGCGGCTTCCTGACCGACGAGTTGACGGTCGATGCCCTTGACCACTATCTCGAGCGGAGCGGGTTGCTCAAACGTGACTCCTTTGGGGGCGACCACTTCGACGGGATGTGAAAATCCTATGTTGAGAGTGAGCTTGTCCTTGCCTGTCAACGTCACTTTGTAACCTACGCCCGCCACGATGAGCGACTTCTCGAAGCCCTTCGTCACGCCGACCACCATGTTGTGGATGAGCGCGCGATAAAGTCCGTGCAGGGCTCTATGGTCCTTGTCGTCCGAATGGCGCTTGCAAACGATGTGCCCGTCCTCCAAGACGACGTCGATGGACTTGTCGACCTGCTGTGTGAGCTTTCCGAGAGGACCGCTTATTGTCACGAGATTGTCCTTGTTTTCAAACGTTACCCCTGCGGGGAGCGCGATGGGAGCTCTTCCGATTCTTGACATATTCCCCTCCTTACCAGATGTACGCGAGCACTTCGCCGCCTACATGCTGGGCTCTTGCCTCTTTGTCGGTGAGAATGCCTCTTGAAGTGGACAAAATCGCAATGCCCATTCCGTTGAGGACTTTGGGCAGATTGTCGACGCCCGCATACACTCTCAAGCCGGGAGTGGAAACTCTCTTGAGTCCCGTCACGACCTTTTGGTTCTTGTTGGGTGCATACTTCAAAGTGATGAGGATCGTGTTTTGCACAGCGCCTTCGACGATCTCATAGCCCTTGATGTAGCCTTCCTTGACGAGAATATCCGCTATTGCCACCTTGATCTTGCTTGCAGGGACTTCGACAGTCGCATGCTTTGCAGTCAGGGCGTTTCTGATTCTTGTAAGCATATCCGAAATAGGATCCGTCATTGTTTTCTCCTCCTTACCAGCTTGCTTTCTTCACGCCCGGAAGCTCGCCCTTGTAGGCAAGATTGCGGAAGCACACTCTGCAGATGCCGTACTTTCTGAGCACCGCATGGGGACGTCCGCATATACGGCAACGCGTATACTCGCGCGTCGAATATTTCTGAGGTCTTTGTTGCTTGATTTTCATTGATGTTTTGGCCATAGTTCACTCCTTACTTTGCGAAGGGCAAGCCCAAAAGCTTTAGAAGCTCTCTTGCTTCCTCGTCCGTTTTTGCGGTTGTCACGATGCAGATGTCAAATCCGCGCACCTTCTCCACCTTGTCAAAGTCAATTTCAGGGAAGATAAGCTGTTCCTTGACGCCGATGGCGTAGTTGCCTCTGCCGTCGAAGGACTTTGCCGAAATGCCTCTGAAGTCGCGCACTCTCGGGAGCGCGATGGAGATGAACTTGTCGAGGAAGTCGTACATTCTCGTCCCTCTCAAGGTGACCTTTGCTCCGACGTTCATTCCCTCTCTGACCTTGAAGTTTGCCACTGATTTCTTTGCCTTGGTAATGACCGGCTTTTGACCTGCTATGAGCTTGAGCTCCTCAACCGCGAGTTGAAGGCTCTTGCTGTTGTCCTTGCAGTCGCCAAGACCCATATTCAGCACAATTTTCTCAAGACGGGGAACTTCGTTGATGTTTTTGTAGCCAAATCTTTTGATGAGAGCCGGCACGACCTCTTCGGCGTACTGCTTTCTCATACGGTATCTTTCAGCATTACCAGCATTTTGTTCGGTTGCAGTTACTTTAGCAACCTGAGTTTTCTTTTCTGCCACGATATTACCTCCGATGAATCAGTCCTCTTTCTTGGACTTTTCCGATTTCTTTTTTGAAGCTTTTCTTGCCGCTCTCTTTGCGGAAGTTTTCTTTTCGTCGAGCGACGCGCCGCACTTTGCGCACACGCGCACGGACTTGGTCTTGCCGTCCACTTCCTTGAGCTCGTGCTTGACCCTTACGACCTCAGAACACGACGGGCAAACGTGCATGACGTTGGACGCGTCGATCGTGCCCTCCTGCTTGATGAGTCCGCCCTTGTCCTGAGCGTTTCTGGGCTTCTTGGACTTTGTGACCATGTTGACGCCCTCGACGTAAAGTCTGCCTGTTGACGAGTCCACTTTGAGGACCTTGCCGACCTTGCCCTTATCTTTGCCGGCGATGACCATCACGTTATCGCCTTTTTTCACACTGAGATTTGCCATATTAGCCCTCCTTACAGCACTTCCGGCGCAAGCGAGATGATCTTGCCGTAGTCCTTGTCGCGCAACTCTCTCGCAATGGGCCCGAAGATACGAGTGCCCTGAGGTTGCTTTTGGTTGTCGATGATGACGGCGGCGTTGTCGTCAAACCTGATGTAGCTGCCGTCCTCTCTTTGCAGACCGAAACGCGTGCGGACGATGACCGCCTTCACGACGTCGCCCTTTTTGACCTTGCCGCCGGGAATCGCGGACTTGACGGACGCGACGATCACGTCGCCGATGTTTCCGCTTCTTCTGAAAGAGCCGCCCAGCACTCTGATGCACATTATTTCCTTAGCTCCGCTGTTGTCAGCGACCTTGAGCCAACTTAACGGTTGAATCATTCTGCGCCTCCTTACTTTGCCTTCTCGATTATTTCAACGAGTCTGAAGTGCTTGTCCTTTGAAAGGGGACGAGTCTCCATGATACGCACTTTGTCGCCAACGTTGCACTCGTTGTTTTCATCGTGTGCCTTGAACTTCTTGGTGCGGCTGACTATTTTTTTGTAGAGGGGGTGCTTGACGCGCTCGCTGATCGCCACGACGATGGTCTTGTCCATCTTGTTGCTGACTACGATGCCCACTCTTTCTTTTCTGAGATTTCTTTCTTCCATAATACCCTCCGATTAGCCCTTCGCCTCAGCCTTTTGACGGGCGATCTCTCTTTGACGGATGACTGTTTTGACTCTTGCGATGTCCTTCCTCGTCTGAGCGATCACCTGAGGATTGGTCAACTGATTTGTGGCATTCTTGAAGCGCAGGAAAAAGAGCTCCGACTTCAATTCGTTGAGCTTCACCTGAAGCTCCTTGTCTGTCATTTCAAAAACCTGTTTCGCTTTCATTGTTCACCGCCTTCGGCGCTCGCTGCGGGCGCGCTCACGCCCTCGTTGACATCCTGCGCTCTCACAAACTTGCACTTGATGGGAAGTTTGTTTGCCGCAAGACGAAGCGCCTCTTTTGCTATTGTTTCGTCTATTCCCGCAATTTCGAACATAACTCTGCCCGGCTTGACCACAGCTACCCAATATTCGGGAGCGCCTTTACCTGAACCCATACGAGTGCCGGCAGGTCTTTGAGTCACGGGCTTGTGAGGGAAGATGTCCACCCACACCTGACCGCCTCTGCGGATATATCTCGTCATTGCCACACGGGCTGCTTCTATCTGATTGGAAGTGATCCAACCGGGCTCTTGAGCGACAAGTCCGAACTCGCCGTAGGCGACGGTGTTGCCCCTCATTGCCTTGCCCTTCATTCTGCCGCGCATCTGACGGCGTCTTTTTACTCTTTTAGGCATTAACATTATTGGTTTCCTCCTTCAAGCGGATTTTTGCCGAGCACCTCGCCCTTGTAGATCCACACCTTGACGCCGATAGCTCCGAAAGTCGTGTTTGCGGTCGCCACGCCGTAGTCGATGTCCGCTCTCAAGGTCTGAAGAGGAATTGAGCCGTCGCGATATTGCTCGCTTCTTGCGATCTCCGCGCCGTCCAGACGGCCGCTGACCATCGTCTTGACGCCCTTTGCGCCCGCTCTCATAGCTTTGCTCATCGCCTGCTTCATTGCGCGACGGAAAGATCCTCTCGCCTCGAGCTGTTTTGCGATGTTCTCCGCAACGAGCTGTGCGTCCGCGTCCGGATGCTTGACTTCGATGATGTTGATCGTGACGCTCTTGCCGGACTTTGCCGATCCGATGAGCTTGTCGATCTCGTTTTTGATTTGCTCGACTCCCGCTCCCGCCTTGCCGATGAGCACTGCGGTGCGCGCGGAATGAATGCCGATTATGACCTTGTTTGCTGCTCTTTCGATCGTTATGCGCGAAATTGCCGTGTCATAATACTTCGTTTTGATGAATTTGCGGATCTTGTTGTCCTCGACGATGTTGTCCGCAAAGTGCGCCTTGTCGGCATACCACTTGGAGCTCCAAGCTTTGATGATACCGGTCCTCAAACCGTTTGGATCAACTTTTTGTCCCATCTGTATACCTCCTTACGCCTTCACCGTGTCAAGCACGATCGTTATGTGGCTCGTTCTCTTGTTGATGCGATAGGCTCTGCCTTTTGACGCGGGCTGAATGCGCTTGAGCGTCGGGCCCTCGTCGGCGTAGCACTCCGCGATGTAAAGATCGTTTCTTGCAAGGTTGAGATTGTTCTCGCCGTTTGCCGCCGCGCTGTTCACCAGTTTGATGAGCACTTCGCTCGCCGCCTTAGGCGTGTTTTCGAGTATCGCGAGCGCCTCTTGCACGGATTTGCCTCTTATTATGTTCAGCACCACTCTGACCTTGAAGGGAGAGATCCTGACAAACTTGGCAGTTGCATGCGGGCGATTGTTTTTTGTGCGCTCGCTTCTGCGTTGTAAAGCTTTGCTTCTGACTCTTGTTGCCATATCGATCCTCCTTATTTGCCTGCGGTGGTCTTTGAACCCGCATGTCCTCTGAAGGTGCGTGTGGGAGCAAACTCGCCCAGCTTGCAGCCGACCATATCTTCGGTGATATAGACCGGAACGTGCTGCTTTCCGTTGTGCACTGCGATCGTGTGTCCTACCATCTCAGGGAAGATTGTTGAGCTTCTCGACCATGTTTTGATGGGGGTCTTGGGCTCACCCGATGCATTCATCGCATTGACTCTTTTCATAAGGCGTTCCTCTACGAACGGTCCTTTTTTTACACTTCTACTCATTGTCCCCTCCGTTAGTTCACACGCTTGATGATGAACTTGTTAGATGCATTCTTCTTCTTTCTCGTCTTGTAGCCGAGAGCAGGTTTGCCCCAAGGCGTCACGGGTGAAGGCATGCCGACGGGCGATTTGCCTTCGCCGCCGCCGTGCGGGTGATCGTTCGGGTTCATGACCACGCCGCGCACCGTAGGACGAACGCCCATGTGACGCGTCTTGCCCGCCTTGCCCACGCGCACGATCTCGTGGTCGATGTTGCCCACCTGACCGATCGTCGCTCTGCAACCGATGAGGATGTATCTCATCTCGCCGCTGGGCATACGCACTGTCGCGTACTTGCCTTCCTTCGCCATGAGCTGAGCCGCGTTGCCTGCCGCTCTTGCGATGACGCCGCCGCCGTTCGGATGAAGCTCGATGTTGTGGATCATCGTGCCGACGGGGATCGCGGAAAGAGGAAGCGAATTGCCTATCCTTATGTCCGCATGCTCGCCGCTTTCAAGCGTGTCGCCGACGTTCAGCCCCAAAGGAGCCAGGATATATCTCTTCTCGCCGTCCGCGTAGTGCAAAAGCGCAATGTTTGCGGAGCGGTTGGGATCGTACTCGATGGTCGCGACCTTTGCGGGGATGCCGTCCTTGTCACGCCTGAAGTCGATGATGCGATATTTGTTTCTGTTGCCGCCGCCGATGTGACGAACGGTTATCTTGCCCTGCGAGTTTCTGCCGCCGCTCTTGGAGAGCGAAACGAGCAACGAACGCTCGGGAGTTTGGGAGGTGATTTCCTCAAACGCCGAAACCGTCATGAAACGGCGGGCGGGAGACGTGGGTTTGTACTTCTTTATCGCCATACTGTCCTCCTTATGCCAAGCTCTCGAAGAACTCGATAGCCTTGCTGTCCTCGCTCAAGGTCACGATGGCTTTTTTGTAGGCAGAGCGTCTGCCTTCGTTTCTGCCCATTCTCTTGAGCTTGCCGTCGTAGTTGACGGTGTTCACTTTTATGACTTTGACCGAAAAAATCTTTTCTACCGCAGCCTTGATCTGAGTTTTCGTCGCGCTCTTCACGACCTTGAAGGTGTACTTCTTGGAAGGAATGCCGTCGTAGCTCTTCTCGGAATTGATAGGCTCGATGATAATATCGTATGCTGTCATAGCGCTGCCTCCTCTATCTTTTTGAGTGCGTCGACCGTTATGATAAGGTTTTTTGTCGCAACGATCTCATAAACGCTGAGCTGTCTGGACTCGGTCACGCCGACGGTGGGGATGTTCGCGCTCGCTCTGAGCACGCCCTCGTTGAAGTCGTCAAGCACCACGAGCGCTCTTCCGTTCAAACCAAGCGCCTTGACCGCGCCCGCCACGAGCTTGGTCTTGGGTTCGGCAAGTTCGAACTTGTCCACGATCTTGACCTCGTTCTGACGAAGCTTTTGAGAAAGTGCGGACACAAACGCCGCTCTCTTCATTGTCTTGTTGATTTTTTGCGAGAAATCTCTCGGCTTTTTTGCGAACACGACGCCGCCGCCCACATAGTTAGGCGCAACGATCGAGCCCTGACGTGCGCGACCCGTGCCCTTTTGACGGTAAGGCTTTGCGCCGCCGCCTCTCACTTCCGTCCTCGTCAAAGCCGCATGAGTGCCCTGACGCCTGTTGGCGAGTTGCGCGACCACGACCTGATGTATGAGCGCCTCGTTATATTCGGCGGTAAACACATCGCTCAGTTCGATTTCGCCTGTCTTTTTGCCGGCAATGTTAAATACGTCCAATTTCATAATTTACCTCCGCTCAGCCCTTCGTGGACTCCTTGACGATGACAAGACCGCCTTTGGGTCCGGGAACGGCGCCCTTGACCAAAAGAAGATTCCTCTTTGCGTCAACGCGCACGACGGTCAGGTTTTGAACAGTGACCTGCTCATGACCCCATTGACCTGCCATATGCTTGTTTTTGAACACTCTCGACGGAGATGAGCAAGCGCCCATTGAACCCGGCGCGCGGTGGATGGGACCTGTGCCGTGCGTCATGGAACCGATCCTTTGGGAGTTCCATCTCTGAATGACGCCGGAAAAGCCGTGTCCCTTCGAAGTGCCGGTGACGTCGACTCTGTCGCCCTCGCCGAAGATATCGCAGGTCAGTTCCTGCCCTACCGTGTAGGCAGCGCAGTTTGCGAGTCTCAGTTCGCGCAAATACTTTCTGACGGTCACGCCGGACTTTTTGTAGTGCCCTTGAACGGGCTTGCTGACTCTCGTCTCCTTGACTGCGCCGAATCCGACCTGGATCGCGTCGTAGCCGTCGTTGTCCTTCGTCTTCACCTGAACGACGGGGCACGGACCCGCTTCCACTACCGTGACGGGAATGACCTTGCCCTCTTTGGTGAACACCTGGCTCATGCCGATTTTCTTTCCGATGATTGCTTTATTCATGGTAAAGTTCATCCTCCTAATTTATTAGATCACAGCTTGATCGAGATGTCCACGCCCGCCGGCAAGTCGAGCTTCATCAAAGAATCCACTGTGGACTTCGTCGGGTTGTAGATGTCGATCAGACGCTTGTGTGTTCTGAGTTCAAATTGCTCGCGGCTGTCCTTATACTTGTGGGTTGCGCGCAAGATGGTGATGATTTCCTTGTCTGTGGGAAGAGGGATAGGCCCCGAGACCTTCGTGCCCGTCTTCTTGACAGTCTCGACGATCCTCTCTGCAGAAAGGTCGATGAGGTTGTGATCGTAAGCCTTGAGCTTGATTCTTATTTTTTGTCCAGCCATTTATTTAGCCTCCTGAATATTACCTACTTAAACACTTATCCGTGTGTGTCGTCCTGATTTTTTTGTCCGTTGCGGCGCAACGGAACAGGCATACTTTTACATATGCCTCTATATTTTAGCTATTGCAATATTTTCTGTCAAGCAAAATTACGCACAAACTCAAAAAATTTTTTCGTCCATTTTGACATCGCGTCACACCCATATTTTAATTTGGATTAGATATAAATATATAAGTATATTATCATATAAGAGCGAGGCAATCGCTTATTGGAGCGCACTTATACTAAACGCACACTTGTTCGAAGCAAATTAACGCGCACTCATTCAGGGCGTGCTTATAAACGACGATTACTCATTCGAAGTATAACTAACGAGCACTAATCAAAGACCTGCTTGAACACAACGAGAACTTATTAAAGCATAACTAACGAACACTTACTCAGGGCGTACTTATAAAAGGCGGCACTTGTTCGAAGTGTAGTTTGAACATGATGATAACTCGTTTGAAACATAGTAACGCACGCTTAATAAAGACGCTCTTAGACGAAATGTAGTTTGACAATCCCCTCAATCTGCGCAACGTACATGCGGTCGCAGACTGAGGGGATTGTTTAATAAACTATAACCTATCTAGCGAGCAAACGATAACTTATTTCAAACTGCAGTCTATCTCGCGCTTTTGGTTCTCTTGCTTTCAAAGCGAGCGCGCTTCTGTAGTCAAACCTTCAAGGTTTGCGTGCTTGAGCACGTCGAGAAGTTAATAAAGCAAAAAGCCGTCCGTTTGGACGGCTTTGATAGCGCTTTTTTTATCAGTTCAAGGTCGGATAGAACGGGCCTTCGGTCACATCGCTCTCGGGCAGAGTCCACACATAGAGACGATTTGAAGAGGTCGAGCCCGCTTTTTCGCGGCTGTCGAAGTTGAGGCTGCTGTTGTCGGTGAGCAACGAATAGTTGAGTTCCTTGCTGCTTATAAGCGTGCCGTAGATGTTGCCGAAATTGCTCTCGGACGTGGGTTCTTCCTCGCCGTCCTCCGTCTTTTGGGTGATCTTGTACGGCTCGTCGTTGAGCTTGAGTCCGGCTCCCTCGTTGTCGTCGATATAGTAGAGTCTCGCCCTGTAAGTGGAGTCCTCCGCTTTTTCAAAGAGCTTGCCGAACAGATAGCCTATGTTCGCCTGATTGCCGAGCCCCTCGTCGAGCTTGATGTGCGCGTCGATGGACATCGCCGTGAAGGCGTTCATGAGGCGGGTGCTGAGCTGTTGACCGCTGAGGCCGCCCGCGTTCACGTTGACATTCTTTGCGCCGTCCGCAACGTTGATCAGGATGCTGCCGCGAGTGTAGCTATAAGATATCGCGCCCACGCTGGTTTCCGTTTGGCTGGTGCTGAATTTGTCGCCGTTGTTGTTGCCGACGAGTCCGCCTACGCTGAGAGTAGCCGAAGTCACGGTCGCGGGAGCGTTGACGGTGATGACGTCCTCGCTGTAGCAATCGTAGACGTAGCCCTCGTTGTGACCGACAAGCCCGCCCACATTGAGAGCGCCGCCAAGCAACGTGAACTCCACCGCCTTCGCGTTTTCCGTTCCGGTTGCAAGCGCGCCTATCTTGCCGTAGCTTCTCACGACTGCGCGGCTGTTTCTGCCCGTAAGCGCGCCGATGGACAGCGTGCCCGTTGAAAGTTTGAGTTGCGCGCCCGCATTCATAAGCATGGTCGCGTGAGATCCCTCTATCGTGCCGCCGTTCGTGCCTGTGAGGCCGCCCACTTCGAGGATCGCCCTGAAGGTCGCGTCGTCGATGGAGTTGAGAGTGAGCGTCGCTTCGCTCTCTTTCACTGACGTTGAGGAGAGGTTGTTGCCGACGATACCGCCGACCGTTGCGCTCACGCGGACAATGTCGAGACTATTAACGGTCGCTCTCACGCTCTCGATGACGCCCATATCATCCTCCGCTTCGGGGTTGGAGTTTCTTGCGACGAGACCGCCGAACACCACTCTGCCACCCGTCTCGAGGTCTGCTTCCTCGCCGCCGAAGAAGGACGCTTGCGCCACGTTGACTTCGCAATTTCTTATCGTTCCGGAGCTTTCCGCCGCCAACGCGCCGATATACAGATTGCCCTTCACAAGGCGAATATTTTGCACGTTTGCGCTGAAAGCGACGTTTATGTTCTCGATTTTGCCTTTGACGTAGCCGAAAAGCGAATATTCCGTTTTTTTGAGCTCGTCTTCGGAGAGGTCTTTGAAGTTGATGTCAAGAGATATTGTGAGCGTGACGGCGGCGCCTTCGCTCGTTATCGTGCCCTCAAACGCATGCGCCGCGTCAAAGGGGGCATATTTGTCGTCCGCCGACAAAACAAAGTTCATTCCGCTTGCAAACACGAGCTTTGCGGTGAGCAAAGACCTTATGTTCGCCTGCACCGCCTCGAGCTGCTCTTTTTGCTCGGGAGTGCGCTGACCCTCCTCTATTGCAAGAAGCGTTCTCTCATCGGCGAAATAGTTTCTTGCCTCGTTGCAGAACGCCTCGAACGCGGCGGGATTCTCCATCCTTCTCACGCTCACGCGCCTCGCCTTGAGATTGAGGGTGACGGGGGTGAACACGCCCTTGTTGCCCGTTGCGTCGCGAAGATCCGTCGGGGTCTTGGAGGCTTCCGGCTCGACCTCATTGCCATCCTCGTCGACCTGAGGATCGGGCTTGAAGATGAACTCGAAGTCGCTGTACGACGTGACGTTGCCCTCGCTGTCCTTGTTTTCCAATTGATAATACCAATATGCAAACTCCTCGCCTTGCAAAACGTTGAGTTGGGACTTTGCCTCCTCGCTCACGCTCTCGTAGATCGTGCCGTTTAAGGGATACACTTCGCTGTGTCCGCCCTCGAACTCGACCGTGACCTTTGGCAAGTTTTGCTCAAACATGGGATAAAGCGTGAGGCTCTCGTAAAGCCCGTAGGTCTCCATAGAGGCGACGACGTCCTTGCTCTCTTCCTTCCACTTGGTGAACTGAATGGGCTTCAGACACGGCGTCGGGTCGTCGTTTGCGTCTTTCATCGCCTCAGCAGGATCGGCGGTGAGCTCGCCGTCGGACTTGACGTATAAAAGACGGCCTTGATCGTCCTTTTGCTGAATGACGTAATACCAGAAGCAGAATTTGTTCTCCGTGTTCACAGTGCCGTCGGCGTTGACAATGTAGGCGCACTTGAAGTTGTCGTTCGCCTTTTTGAACTCCGAGACGAACTTGACTTCCTCGCCGTCGCTGTGAGTTATGGTGACCTTGTTGCACTCTGCTCCGTAAAAGTCGTCGACGAGGGAATATTTCACGCTGCCGTTTGACATGATCTCATATTCCAGTCCGGAGGTGTAGTTGATGACGTGTTCGAACTTTTTCGCCTCGTACGCCGCGCTGATCGTGGTGTTTTTGGTGATGACGTCGGGGTTGCTCTCGCCCTCGAAACGGAACTGCCGCGTTGCGCCGTTTGCATCCGTCCACTCCCAGTACAGGAAGTTGTATCCGAGCTTGGTCGGGACGTATCTGTTGCCGTCGCCGTCCGTCGGATATGCGATGGTCGAGCCGTATTTAACGCCGGTGAGGTTCGCCGCGTCTGTCGAGCTGTCCGCGCCGTTTGCGTTGAAAGTGACGGTGTAGGTGCCCGTCTCGTACTCGTTGTAGCCGGGATTTCTGCGATTCCCGTCCGGATTGCACGCCACTGCCGAGACCGCCACGACGGCGATGAGCGCGACAAGCAGCGCCGTAAACAAAACTTTTTTCATTTTTTCCTCTTTGTGAGACGCGTTTTGCGCCATGCACATAGTTATTGTGAATATTATATCAACATATATTATACATCAAATAGTTTTCTTGGCAACCGAAAATTCACTTTTAATCGCGCTTGTGAAAGATTTTTAAGCAATTCGGACGGATTTTCTATATATTTTGTCCGAAAATCGATATGTTTCTTAACAAATCTTTATGATATTTACTATATTCCGTTAAGTTTTTTGCGATAACATAATTAATAATCGGAGGATGAGGTATGAAAAAACTCAAAATTTTGCTTCTCGCCGCAATGGCGTTGGCTTTGATGAGTTGCCTTGTCGCGTGCAACGCGCGACCCTCTCCCGCTACCGAAGATCCGCCAAAGGCGACCTCGTTCGTCGCCGTTGACATCAATCCGTCCATCGAGCTCGTCCTCGACCAAAACGACAACGTGATGAGCGCGTACGGCGCAAACGGCGACGCGAGAGCGATGTTGTTTGACGCGGGCGGCATCGTCAACGCAAAACTCGGCGTTGCGCTCGCAAACATAGTTCAACTCGCAAAGGACTACGGCTATATAACCGAAGACAGACGCACCGTGTCGATAAGCGCGTATTCTTTGGATGAAAAGAATGATTCGGAGCTATTTTTGAAGGCGTCCGAAGCTCTCGCCTCTTTCGAGCTCGACGTGCAAAAGGACCTCGACCTCGCCTCGAAGTTCGAGATCGAGCGCGCGGGCTACGACATGTCCGTAGGAAAATACAGGATGCTCTCAAGGGCTATGGCTTGCTCTGACGCGAGCTCCCTTCCTTCAAACGACAGCGAGGCGCTAAAGACCGTCAACGACTATGCCGGCACTTACGATTCAAAGCTCGGCACGCTCTACAAACGCACTGTCGCGGAGGCGAGGTTTGCGTTGCAAAACACCCGCCAAATCGCAAGAGACGGACTTTATTCAGTATATTTCGTTGGAAAAACCCTTCATTCCGAAAATATCGTCGCGGCGGCAAAGAACTCCGCAAAGGTGCTTTACGCAAACGTATACGCGGTTTTGAACTCAACGGAAAACACCCTTTCTCACTATTACAACTCTTTGAAGGAATACATTCAAAATCCCATTCTCACTTTCGACGACGTCAAGGACGCCTTCAAAAAAGTTGGTTCTTTCTTCAAAAATCTGACTGAGGACATCTTCGAAAAGGAGATCGCGGACGAAAACGGCGAGATAACGAAGACGAGCGTGCGCTCATATATGAACGAGCTCTATCGCAACCTCGACGCGTCCGCCCGTCCCGCCTTCGAGGAGGCGTACGAAGAGGTCATGGACATCGTGGAGCAAGGGGAAGAGGACGCCATCGAGCGCAAGGACAGTCAGTCCATCAAGGACGCGCTTGCCGCCATTCTCTCTTCGATAAAGCAAAAGATCTCAGAACTCAACGAGCAGCTTGGGATAAGCGAAAAGGCAAACGCCGTGTTCACGAAGATATGGGACGCTATGAACGGCGTGTCCGAATGGCTCGGGCTTGACAAGATAGACTTCAAGAGCCTGTTCGACGTGAACAACACAATATCAAAGATATCCGAAGCAAAGCAGAGCGTTTACGACAAGATGGAACTCACCGAAGAAGATATAGAAGGCGTGAAACAGCTCGAGTCGAGCATAACGTCCACGCTCGAAGAGGCAAAAGAGACGTTCGATCAAGCCATGCAAGCGGCAAAGAACAGCGCGGAAGAGTGGCTTGAGAGCGTCAAGAATCGTCTCGACGAGATAAAACTTTAATTTCAGTTACAACCAATTCTCCCTCTTAAGGCGTTGCAACCCCGTTTGCAGCGCCTTATTTTTATCTTTTTATGACCTGTGTTGAGTTTTTTTTGTGAAACTTCCCTTCAAATGAGTGCGCGTTACCTTCGCTTCGAATTAGAGCCGTCGTACTCAAGCAGGGCTTCGAATGAGTGCTCGTTATTATGCTTCGAACAAGTGACATCGTTCTCAGGCAAGTCTTCGATTGAGTGCGCGTTTAGCCGTTCCTTTTCAATTGACTAATATTCTGTTCTCACAATAAAATTATACACCGCGCCCCTAAAATTGCAATTTTATGCAAAAATCGGAGTGCATAAATGAATTTTATGCAAAAATTTTGCATAAAGCTATAATATTTTGAATATTTATTGATTTTCGGTTGACTTTTTTTAAATATAATGTATTATTAATATACATCAAAAAAATCCGCCCAAAAGGAGATAATGCTATGAAATTGAAAAGACTGTTTGTGATTTTGATTTTGGCGGTCATACTTGCGCTCACGCTTGCGGCTTGCGATCCAAAGCCCGAAGACGCGCCCAAAAACACTGTCACAGTGACGTTCCAAACGGACGGCGGCGACACTGTCGTCACGCTTGAAGAGGGAGCAGCGATCGCGACTTCCGATATCCCTCCCGCGCCGAGCGGTCATGACGGCGAGATATTCGACGGCTGGTTTGTTGGCGATCAAAAAGTGGACGGCGGCTATGTGCCCACCGAGTCGGTCGTTGCGACGCCCAAATTTTCCGCTCCAAAGCGCATGTTCACCATACGTTTCTCTTTGGGCGAGTACGACGGGGACGGCGAAGCTCCCGATCCGATAACGGTCGAAGCGGGCTCTCGCGTCACCCTGCCCTACCCCGACGTGGAATTTGACGGTCACGCTTTTGTGTGTTGGAGCGTGGGGACAGCCACATTTGCGGGCGGCGAGACCATCACGCTGAACAACAGCTTCGATCTCACGGCCGTCTGGAAGACAGCTCCCTGCACGGTCACATTCTATTTGGGCGAGGAATACACGGGCTCTTTGACTGCTCCCGACCCCGTGCAGGTGGACAGAGGCGCTTCGTATGCGCCCGCGTCGCTCGGCGAAGAATATGACTTTGACGGCTACATGTTTTTCGGTTGGACGATCAGTGGCAGCGACGGCAGCGAGGTGTATAACGAGAAAAATCCCATCACCGTCACCTCAGACGTCACCCTCGAGGCGGTCTGGATAGGCATCGAGGTAGGCTTCTATCAATATGTCAATCTGTTCTCGGGTTGGAGCTTGACCGGGATAATTCTTTACGGCAACGGCACGGGCGAGTTTTATGAGGACAGCACTGCCGACAACTATGTCGAGTTCACCTATGTCTTTGACTACGAAAACCTTGTCGGCACGGTCACGTTCGATCCCGAGAGCGAAGTTGAGGATTTCAAGTTCCAACTCGTTGCTCTAAGGACCGGAGCCGGATCGGAGATATTCTACATAGTCTACGACGAGACCTTTGACGGCACGATGCACGACGAAAAGGGCGGCACTTTCCGCTCCGACGGCTTTATGAGCGCGACCTACACGCGGGCGGCGGACGGCGCTACCCTCTCGGGCACTTACGCGAGCTGGAAGGACTACGTCTTTTTCACCCACAACGGCGCGCTCACGACTTTCGTCTACGACAGCGCTTCAAACTCCCTCACGGAAGTTGCGGACGTATTTTTCTTAGACACGACGGACGCAGACACTCAGTTGGTCTTTGAAAGCGAGCACGAGGCGTATTTGAAAGCCGGAAGCGAAAAATATCCCGGTACAGTGGAAGGCGAATTCAATGACGACGGCGAGATCAAGAGCGTGTTCGCGTCCGAAGACGGACAGCACACCTTCGACTTTTCCGCAAACAAAACGACGGGACTCTTCACAAAGACCTACGACATCAGCGGCACATACACCCTCGTCAACGACAGTTGGCAAAAACTTTCCGACTATACCTTCAACTTCTACACCGGCTACAACGGCGGGCAGGTCGCGGTGTTTGACGACGGTTTCAGCTACGTCACAAGCGGCACTTACGCGATAACCGACAAGGACTCTCTCGTCTACACGATCACGCTTGTAATGCCAATCGACCTGAACGACGGCAAAACTGGGGTCTCGACGTTTGACATCTTCATCGAAAACGAGGGCGACGAGCCCTATGCGGTGGTCATAAACAAGGACAACAAAAACCTTCTACTCTTAGCCTCAGATCCTACAATATATGTGAAGCTCTTTGGCAACGGCAGAGGCGTTTGGTCGACGGATTATAATTTTGCCACCGACAATCACATGATGCTCTACGGCTTCTTCAGCGACGACTTCGGCTATTATGTCTATCTCGATCAAGACGGCAACAATGCGGAAATGCAATTCCATGTCACATACGATTTGGGCTATGCCAAAATGATCGAGTTCATCGACACGAGCGCGGACAGATATAAAGCAATTTACGGCACATACTACTCTACGTCAGACTTCAACCGTCAATTCAGGGTGGGTGCGGATTGCACATTCGTCGACAACGCGGGTTGTCCGTACATTTTGAGCGACGGAGGCACTTACTTCACGCTGTACGTCATTGACGACAACGGCTTTTACACTCCTCACAGGGTGGATATTTCGGGCGAAAATCTCACGATCGACGGCGAAGTTTTCAGCAAAAACTTCCAAAAGGAAGTCACCGTCACGGGTCACGGCCTCACGCTTTCCTTCAACGTCGTACAGCTTGAAAAGAACCTCGCGGGCTACACGGTCGCTCCCGTTAGCGTAAACGGCGAGGACAGCGAACTCTACTTCGGCTACTACAAAGTGGGAAGCGAGCAATATAACAACGTCAGCTACAGCTGGTATTTGGGCTTCTATGTCGAGCTCACAGCGGGCGAAGTGTTCATGCGATTTGAGGTGAGCGTAAACCTCGACCCCGTGACCTTTGAGAGCACGAACGACGAAGATATAGTGTTCACGCTGCTTGAAAAGGACGAGGACGAAGTTGCCACATTCTACGAGACGAGCGACGGCGATGAGCTGTATTTCGACTCCCGCCTCAGCGACTCCTTCAACGGCGTTTTGTGCTTCGACTCAGAAGGCAATCTGACGATCGGTCTTTGGAGCGTGGACGGCAACGCGGTCACGGTCAAAACGAAGGACGGCGAAACTCTTCTCACCTTCACAATCCCATCTTAAAAAGCAAAACAGCGTTATCAACAACGGCTTGGCAACCTGCCAAGCCGTTATTTTTGACACATGTATCGCTTTTTTCAAATTTCTTCGACGGGCTCGCCGTCTTTTGTGAAGATCACGCGCTTTTGAGGAAGATAGCGGTCGCGGCGTATGAGCACGGACTTCACCACCCGTCCGTTCTCGAAAAAGTCGAGATAGCCCTCAGACCTCAGCCCGTTTTTGCCGTAGGAGTCTATCCTCTTCTCCCCAACGCCGAGCGAGGCGTCAGAGCGGAACTCCGTTTCAAACGGAATGACTTCGAGAGTCTCCGATCGCCGCCTTATGTTCACGCTGTCAAAGCCGAAAATTTGCGCCTTGAGATACTTTCCGTCCGCCGACATGCGGATCGTTATCTTATAAGAGGACGTGTTGACAAATCTCAGGTCGCTCACGCTCGACACCATAGCGTCAAACGATGGCGCGACGTAGCTCACGGGAAGGGAGTGCGCGCTCACCGCCGTCACCGCAAGATTTGCAAGCAAAACGCAATTGTAAAGCGTGCTCGACGCCTGACAAACTCCTCCGCCCACGCCCTCGACAAACTCGCCGTCTTTGATGATGAACGCGCTTTGAAAGCCGTTCGCCTCCGTGCGCCTGCCCACGACGTCGTTGAAAGAGAACTCCTCTTCGGGATAGAGCGTCACCCCGTCTATCTTTTTTGCCGCGAGGGCGATGTTGTGCTTTCTGCCCTCAGAGCTCTCCCCGTAGTAAGTAGAAAATTGTGAAATCAGCTTTTCGCTTTCTGCCTGCGCCACCTTAACCTCCCCAAAGCCTGCCGCCGTCGCGACAAAAAGACAAATCAAAAAGAATATAAGTCTTTTCATATCAGTAGTATGCAAAAAACAAAATTTTGGTTTCAAAAATTTTTCATTTGCTATAATTTGTTAAATGAAGCGCAAAATACTTGTATGAAAGCAAAAAATTTTCTTGTGGCGTTTTTGACAACATTTTGCATTATCGCATGTTTATCGTTCGTTTTATGCGGTATAAACATCGTGTTTTGCAATTTTCAAAGCGAAGCGTCCGTTGCCGAAGCGAAGGACTTATACTCCTTTCTCACTCCCCAAATTATCGAGCTTTACGAAAAAGAAGTGGCGCATGCACCTATATTCAGCGCTCTGAAGGAAGAGAGGATAGAGCGACTTGAAGAGCGCTTGCACGCGTCGCGTCAAAAACTTGCGGCGCTAATTCTTCTTCACGACCTCTTATCGCGGGCGGATATGGATCGCTCCCTCGACGAGCTTGCCGCTATGAAGGATCTTGCCCTCCTCTCGCTTGCAAAGACGGCGGGCGACAAATATCTGAACTCGCTTGAGAGCGAAGAGCGGGACAGGCTGAAAAAATTGTTCTTTTCAAAATTCAAACTGTTTTGAAAATAAGTCGCGTACGCTTGCAATCGCCTCGCTTTGCGCTTATAATGTTAGTCAGAAAAACAAAGTGAGGACGCTATGGACTACAAAAAAACAGTTGAGGAGTGGCTTTCGTCGGGCGAATTGACCGACGAGGAGATCTTTGCCATAAACAATATGAGCGACGAGCAGCAAAAGGAAGCGTTTTTTGCTCCCCTCGCGTTTGGGACTGCGGGCATGCGCGGAGTGCTCGAACCGGGCATAAATCGCATGAATCGCTTCACCGTGCGCCGCGCGACGAAGGGACTTGCGGACTACATCATCGAGCAGGGACGCGAGAACGACGGCGTGGTCATCTCCTACGACACGCGCAAGTTCTCGGCGGAATTTGCCATTCTTGCCGCAGAAGTTCTCACTCAAAACAACATTCGCGCATATCTTTTCAGCGACGTGCATCCCGTGCCGCTTTGCTCGTTTGCGGTGCGCCGCTTAAAAGCCTTTGCGGGCATAATGATCACCGCCTCCCACAACCCCAAAATTTACAACGGCTATAAGGTCTACGGCGAGGACGGCGCGCAAATGTCCCCCGAATCCACCGAAAAGGTCGTGAAATATATCTCTCAAACTCCCTACTTTCATATCGCGACAAAGCGCAGCGGTCTCACTCCCGAAAGCCTCAAAAAGCTCGACTTTTGCAAGCTGAGCGACCGCCTCATCGTGATAGGCAGCGACGTGGACGATATGTATTTTGACGAAATTCAAAAGCTCTCCCTCTCCCCCGACGAGGTGAAAAAGTACGGCAAGGACATCAAGATCGTGTACACTCCCGTGCATGGCAGCGGCTTCAAGCCCGTGCGCTCTATCTTGAGCCGTATGGGAATCAGTGTGAATATCGTTTTAGAGCAAGCCGTGCCGGACAGCGACTTCCCGACCGTGCGCGTCCCCAACCCCGAAGAGGCGGACACCCTCAAAATGGGCGTCGAGCTTGCAAAAATGATTGGCAGCGACATCGTCATCGGCACCGATCCCGACGCGGACAGAATGGGCGTCGCCGTCAAAAACGACAGCGGCGAGTTCGTCCTTCTCAACGGAAATCAGATCGGCGTTTTGCTGCTCTACTACATCTTGCGGCGCAAAAAGGAGACGGGCACGTTGCCGTCAAACGGCGCGATCGTCAAGACCATCGTCACGACGGAACTTGCAAGAGCGATTGCAAACGACTTTGGCGTCACGACTTTTGACGTGCTCACGGGCTTCAAGTTCATCGGAGAAAAGATAAAGGAATGGGAAGAGAGCGGCGAGTTCGTCTATCTCTTCGGCTTCGAGGAGAGCTACGGGTCGCTGGTCGGCACGCACGCGCGCGACAAGGACGCGGTCGTAGCCTCTATGATGTTTGCCGAGATGGTGTGTTATCTCAAAGGCTTGGGCGTCACCGTCTACGACTTGCTCCAACAAATTTTCGCCCGCTACGGCTATTTCAAGGAAAAGGCGATATCCGTCACTTTCGGAGGGCTGGACGGCATGAGCAAGATGGCAGATATCATGCTCAAGCTCCGTCACACCCGCTTCTCTCAGGTCGCGGGCGTGAAAGTGCTCTCTCAAAGCGACTTCGTGGACGGCGTGACCTACGTCAATTCAACTCCTCCCGTCGAGCATCCCATAGATCTTCCCAAAACCAACGCTCTCAAGCTTCAACTCGAGGGCGGGGACTGGATCTGCGTGCGCCCCTCCGGCACCGAGCCCAAGCTCAAGTTTTACGCCGCGTCCTCGAAATCAACTATGGACGCCGCGACAAAACAAGCCGACGCATATCTATCTTTTATGAGCGAACTTGCAAAATAACTCAACACAGGTGCAATTTAGCAAATATAGATATAAAAAACCGAGCAAGTCGCTCGGTTTATTCATTTGGTCTCCAAAGATATTTTTCAAGGTCCACGAAGCCGTCCTCGCTCACCTCAATGCCGTCCGCTCTCAAAAGCGACGCTTGCACGTCTTTTCCTCCGAAGGCGAACGCCGGCGCGCACCCTCCAAAGCGGTTGACCACCCTGAAGCACGGGACATGCTCGGGGTCGGGGTTGAAGTGAAGCGCATAGCCCACCGCTCTCGACGCACGCGGAGAGCCGCAAAGAAGCGCTATCTGACCATAGGTCGCCACTCTGCCCTTTGGGATCTTGCGCACTATCTCGTACACTTTGTCGTAATAACTCATTGCGCGCTTTTAGAGCAGGCGATAAACTCGCCGAGATTTTTCTCTACTATATCAAAGAAGCGGTTGACGATCTCGACGTCCTTTTCGTTGCCGTGCGTGGTGGTCGAAAGCGTCATCTTGCCGAGCACCGTCGTCACGGACATGAGGAAGTACGGCTTGTGCTTGACCGCGCCCGTCATAAAGCCGTCCACGAGGGTCGTGCCGTCAAACGTGAGCTTTTTCTCATCGAGGACGCCAATGTTGCTGACCGCAAGCAAGGGGTTGTCGTAGCCTTTCTTTATCGCGAACTCCGCGAGGTCCTGAGGCAATATGGTGTACGCAAGCTTCAAAAGCGGAAGGGAGTACAAGCCGATAAACTTGTCTCTTTTGTGCACTTTCATCGAGCGAAGCACGTTGACGACGGTGTCCTTGATGGTCTCGCCCTTTTCTGGAGTGCGACAAGCAAGCCACGCGGTGTGATTGGTCATGCCGCCCTGCGCTCCGCCCTCCACGATGTGTTTTCTAAGGTCAATCGCGCAGGAGACGGTGAGACAATCTTTGTCGTCGAGGTCGCATATCTCGTACAGCGACCTTACCACGATCGCCATGACGGCGTCGTTCACCGTGATGCCCATAGACTTTGCGACAGCGTGCATACCGGAAAATCGCTCGGGGTCTATGTCCCTTCTCACGATCGTGTTGCGATCGAGTTGATCGGGCGGGGAGAACGGGAACTCCACCTTTTTGTCCTTGAACTTGGCGATGTTTTTGTAAAGCCCTTTGGCGTGTTTGAGATCCTCGCCTTCAAACTTGGAATAAATCTGGTCGAGGCTCCTCGTGCCCGTCTTGACGTGCACGGAGGAATAGTTTTCGCGCTTCAAGTTGTTGTAGTTTTCAACGAGCGTCGCGATGAAATATTTGAGGTCTCCGCCGTCCATGCACATATGATTGACGCGGGCGGCAAGCACGCTCTTGTTCCCTTCTTCAAACAGGGCTATTTTGATCTGCACGTTGTTTTCGTACGGAATGACGCCAAGCAAAAACGCGTCCGCCGCACTCTCGGCGTCGTCTGAGGCAGTCACGCTCAATATGTCGTCGATGGTATACTTTTCTTCTTTCCAATACGGCTCTACCACGTCGGAGTGAAAGCTGCTGTGCAAAACAGGCGCGTTTTCCACCATATAGAGGACGGCGTTTTTGAGCGCGTCCTTGTCGAGCGTGCCTTGATAAGAGAGTTTCAGATGTATCATTCTGTCATAATAGTTTCTGAACAAAAATTGCATCCTGTCCCAAACTTCGGCTTTGAGTTTTTTTCTCATAAACGAACACCTCCCAAGCTTGGATCACCACTCCGTCCAATACTTTTCGTCCACTTTTTTGTTGAGGTCGTCGCTCTCGTTTTTCTCTTTTTTGGCGCGCTTTGAGCTGAAAGTGACAAGAAACACTATGCCCTCCACGAGCGCGCATATAACGCCCATCAGGCAAAGCAGCCAGCCCGGATGCCAAAAACTGACGCCGGTATGCAAAATGGGGTCGAGAATCAAGCCCAAAATGACGTACAACATGACCCCGAAGACCTCGATGAATATGGGAAGTTCGACCCATCTCAATTTGTTTGACGTGACAAACGCGAGCGTCGTGTCAACGCCAAGCACGAGCGGTATCATCGCAAGGAAGGTGAGATAGCACCCGTCGCCGATCGGGAAAACGAGCTCCAAAAGCAAATAGACGTATACGCTGAAAAGCACTAATACCGCCGCAACGAGCAGCCTGAACAAAACGTATTTTTTTTGCTTGATTTTCAGGACCGCGAGGAAAACGAGCCCCGCAGTGAACTCCAAAAACGCAGCGCCCACAAGCAGCAGCCACGTCGGATGCCAGGCCTTTGTCGTCACGCCTACTATAACGTATATGAGCGCCACAAGCCCCAAAAGCGCGCTCGCCACGCTGACGGCAACGGTTATATAGCGCTTTTGCTTGATGGATCTTACCTCTCTATGCTCGAATTCGTCAAGCCGCGCGGGCAAATCGCCCAACCCTTCGACTACCAACTTGAATATGAGCTCGTCGTCCGTGACGCCCTTGATCTTGAGCTCCTGTTCCCTATCCAGCATCTCGACCAACAGTTTTTTGCGAAATTCCATCGCCGCTTTGGTGGGCGTGATCTTGTGAAATTCCTCTTGCAGATACGCCTTGAATCTGTCCGAGAGTGTCGACACTGCCGCTGCCATATTATGCCTCCGTAAATTTATTTCTATCATTTAATAATTGAAGTATATCGCATTTTTCATGGATTTACAATATACTTTTTATTTATTATTTTATAACAAAAAATAAGTATTTTATGCTTTTTTATACACTTCGCGCATTTTGTATCGGTATACTATACCTATATACAATTTCTCCCTTCGTTTTCCGAATATTATACGCGCTTTCCCACACCCGGTTACATCTCTCCTCCCATTTTCTTCCCACAATCTCCGCCAAACCTTGCATTGATATGTGTCTTCCCGTCGATTCCCTCTCAGCGAGCCGCTTTTCGGCGATCCGCTCTCAATAATCACTACACGCAAAAAACCTTGCGCGCTCTCCGAATCACAAGATTTACGCTAACACACGACCGCAAAAACGTCCGCCGATTTCGCTCTTCCGCCCCGTCGGCAAACCTACGACCGTCAAACATGATAATTTCAAAACATAAACTTTATATCACTAAAATGCGAGATAAACATCGTTTTTTGCCAATATACCTCTTTTTTTATGGCATCAGTTATCTTCAATTTCTTGTTCACTCAACTTTTTATGGCAACTTTAAAAGCAAGTAAATGTTTCGGTGAAAATCTTATCTTTTCCATATAGATCTCAAATTTGTGTATGGGCAGTTTGTCGTCACAATACATCGTCAAGATAAAATAAACCGTCTCCGTCGGGAAAACGAGGACGGCGTAAAGATTTTACAACATCATTTAACAAGCGTTTTTGCAATTAAAATCTGCTTGCCAAAATACAGGCGGTCAAATACAAGAAGAGAAGGCTTATTCCCGCGAGTACGATCGCAACGATCGTTAAGACGCGATATCGCGATTGTATTTCTCGCATAAGCGCTGCAATGCCGAGACAGATCGTAGCTAAGGCGGGCATGATCGTCGTTGCGCCGATTATATAAAGAAGCAACGACGCGGCGGGATAAACATAGAAAAACGCACCGAAAATAATACCCGTCACGAATGAAAAACACCCGAGAAAGAACGCGATGACGCCAAGAGACGCGGACGACACCGCATGCGCCGATTTGCGCACATGGGGTTTGTTGCCCGTCGGCGTTCCGCAGTTGGGGCACATAAGGGCTTCTTCGGAAAGTTCTTTTCCACAATTTTTACAGTACATACTTTTCACCTCGCGTTTTTTTATATTTTATCATGAGCGCTTTTGTATGTCAATGATCGGTTAAGAACTCCTCGATGTTCTTATACTCGACGGCGTCGAAGCTTGTGCTCTCCCCGCGATATAGGACGACGCGTTTTGTGATTGTGCCGAAGTGGAACTCATCTCGCGGCACTTGGTTTCATCGAGGCGAATCCTACACGAGGTTTTTGACAAGGCTTTCCGTTTGACAATTTTCCCGTGCAAATCATTCTCGTTCATACGCCACATATTCTGTAACCCCTTGTAAACCTATTCCCAAATCTGTCAAGGGGTTGCCAGAGGATTATATGAAAGACGACCGAACGCGACTGCTAGAAAACCCCATTTGAGGCAATCGTACGGACGCAAATTATTCGCGATCCACCGTAACGGACGGCAAATAGTTGCCCAAAGCGCATACCGCTTGCTCTGCTTTTTCGGCTATGTCGGAGTCGGACAGCTTGCAAGAATACGGCGCGCTTATGTCGAATATTATTTTGTCGACGTCGCCGCGCACCAATCGAAAATCGTGCATACATATTCCTTCGCTTATATCGGAGATCGCTTGTTCAATGCGTTTTTGTAGCTCAACGGCTTCTGCGTCGTCCAACACGACGGGGTCGAGATGCGTGGTAAGGTGTATGTTTTCGACAAGTAAGATCTCCCTTTCCAAACGATCCAATATGGCGTGCGCTTCAATAGAAGGCACGTTTGCGTCCATTTGCACATGCACAGTTGCAAAAGACATACCGCTGCCGTAGGTGTAAATATGCAAATCATGCACGCCCAACACATAATCGGCACGTTTGATAGTCTCGCATACGCGCTGTTCGGTTTGCTTGTCTGGCGCCTGCCCCAGCAACTTCGAACTTGCGTCGGCTAAAATTTTAGCGCCCTGCGCAAAAATAAACAATGCCACTATAACGCCCACCCATCCGTCGGCGCGCAAACCGAACTGCCCCATTATCGCGCCCGCGATCACCGCCAACGTGGCAACGCAATCGCACAAACTGTCTACGGCAGCCGCTTTGAGAGCGTCCGAATCGTTGCGTTTGGCGATAACTCTGTATACGGCAAACATTGCCGCTTTTATAAAGACAGACGCCGCCAACACCCCATATACGACGGCGGACGTCTGCGCCGACTCGCCGGAAATGATCTTTCCGACGCTTTCGCGCGCAAGTTCCACCGACACAAGCATCACAAGCATGCCCATGATCATTGACGCTATGTATTCGGCACGACGATGCCCGTATGGATGCTTGGCGTCGGCAGGTTTGAAAGCTATGAGCAATGAAACGAGCGCTACAATGCCTCCTGCGCAGTCGCTAAGGTTGTTAAAGCCATCTGCGACCACCGAAACAGTTGCAAATATAACGCCGACCGCAATTTTTGCGGCGGACAACAAAACATTGCAAAATATGCCGGCGGCGGCAACGCTTATCCCGCCGCGTAAACGCTTGTTCAAGGAGTCGCTCATATAGATATTTTATACATATCTTGCGCGCGTCGTCAACACAAAACCCGAATTTTCATTTGAACCCATTAGCGCAAAAACGAATAGTATATATCAGACGAACGCATAAACAATAGCTTGACAAATACACGGCAATGCGCGTGAACTGCCGAGCGGACAAAAAAGCATTGAATGTGCTTGAAATGGTAGGCGAAACATACAAGCGAAAGTAAAATGGGCAAGCGGGCAATCAAATGCAATAGCGGCGGCGATTTATATGCACAAACGGCGGCGCGAAATGTGCAACGAGCGTTGTAAAACACAGACGATTTTCAGATGAAATGCGCATATGTGTTGAGTTATTCGGCGTCTCCTGAGGATTGTACATAAAATTTAAGGAGGCACATTATGTTTTTCAACTTTGGCTCAAACAATTGCAATCGCCCCGAGACGGGCTGCCATCCCAACATTCCTTTTGGCAACCAACCTCTCGGCGTCCCATCTTGCGGCTGTCAACCTGCGCCCGTCAATCCATGCTGCGGATCGTTCTCAAGCGTGCAATATGTGCGCGGGCTTCAAGGACCGCAGGGTCCCGTCGGTCCGCAGGGAGCGCCCGGCCCTCAAGGCATACCCGGCGCAACAGGTCCGCAAGGCCCGATCGGCCCACAAGGACCTCAAGGTCCTCAGGGCGAGACGGGAGCTACCGGTCCGCAAGGTCCTGCGGGAGCAACGGGCGCAACGGGCCCGCAAGGTCCTCAGGGCGTAGCGGGTCCTGCAGGCGAAGCGGCAGGATTTGGCACTCCAACGGCAACGGCGACTGCCCTGCCTGCGGGGTCGACTCCGACCGTGACTGTGGCGGCAAGCGGTCCGAGCACGGCGCAAATCTTTGAATTCACATTCGGCATACCTCAAGGCGAGACCGGAGCTACAGGTCCACAAGGTCCTGCAGGGGCAACGGGCGCTCAAGGTCCTCAAGGCGTAGCCGGACCCGCAGGCGAAGCGGCGGGGTTTGGCACTCCTACGGCAACAGTCGAGGAACTGCCCGCAGGATCGGAGCCTACCGTTTCGGTGACGGCGAGCGGACCGAGCACGGCGACGGTGTTCGACTTTGCGTTTGGCATCCCCTCCCCCGCCATCGACGGACTGTATGCGAGCGCGGGCGCGCAAAGCGTGGACACTGCCACAATAATCCCCATCACGCAGACTGCGGCGACTCCCGCGACAACTCTGTCCGTTGCGGATAACGCGGTGAGCCTGCCTGTTGGCACCTACCTTGTGAACTACGGCGCTTCGGGCACGAGTACGACCACCGCCAACCTGAGCGTGCAACTGTACGAGAACGGCTCTCCCATCGCAAACGAGACCATATCGGACAACGCAACAGACACGGGCGCGGCGAACGTGAGCAAGACCATCATCTACACCGCCGCCGTCCCCACCACGCTGTCGATATACAACGTATCGGGGCAGACGACGTCGTATTTCGGCGCAAACATCACTGTGCTGAAACTCGCATGAGCGAAAACTTACACTCAAAGATAAAACGGGCGCAATTTGCGCCCGTCTGCATTTTTTGCACAAATATTGAGTTTATATATGCAAAAATGCGAGATAAACTTCGATTTTTGCATTATCAGGCAATAAACCTACCGGAAATTCAGCCCAACTTGTATGCAATGAGCGGCGGAGTGAGCTTGTGCGCTAACCTATTGCGTATTCTGTCGACGCTGCCCCGATAACTTCCTTTTGCCAAATTTCGGGCGTAGTCCCATCCTGCGCATAGTGCCAATAGTTGCCGTCGTCCGCAGGCTCGTCCGCGCTGAAATAATATAATTTGCCTGCTAAATAATCGGGCCGCCCCTCGATCCTGTCCCAACTGTCGGCATTCCCCTTATAGAATATAACATCACTGCCGCTGTAACTATACATTTTTGTCAAGCTGGCGGGAATGATTATCGTTGTTAAGTAACAGAGGGAATATTCTCCGATGGAAATCAAGCCGTCGGGAAGGCTTAACGACGTGAGACTGTGGCAACTATTGAATGCCCAATCGCCAAGAACCTTGCAACCCTCATGTATCTTTACACTGACAATGTCATTCGAAACGCTCTTGCACAAAACGCCATATGCACTGCTCTTCGTAGGCAAATAGTAGCAATTTGCATATCGCGTGCACAATCTATCGTCAAAAGCGTTATTTCCTACTCTCATTATGCTGTCAGGCAGCGTTACGGTCGTCAAGTTGTCACACTCGAACGCACGTTCGCCTATGCTTGTCAATCCATCGGGAAAGTTCACGGAAGCAAGTTTTGAACAACTACAGAAAGCACCATATTCAATAGCCGTCAGTCCATCCGGGAAATCGACAGCGATCAAGTTGTAGCAATAACCAAATGTTCCTGCGCTTATGACAGTCAGGTTTTCGGGCAAATCAACAACAGTCAAGCTGTCGCAATCGCTGAACGCAGCTGAACCGATGGAAGTCACGCTTTTGGGAAAGTCAACCGTTCTCAGCTTATAGCAGTAAGAAAACGCGGAACTGCCGATGGTCGTCAAACCGTCGGGGAAGTTTATAGAGGTCAAGTTGTAGCAATGATCAAATGCGGACTCCCCTATCTTCACTATGCCGTCGGGAAGAGCGACGCTGATCAATGAGTTGCAATTTTCAAAAGCGCGCGCCGCTATCTCTTTGACAGACATTCCATCCTTTGTCGCCGGCACGGAAATGTATTGCGGATAGCCTTTGAAGCCGACGACTGTATAATATTCTTCGTCATCCGACAGCTCGAATTCCAACAGCTCCTCGTCGGTGTATTTTGCATACAGAACGTAGTTGCGCAAGCTGCCTTTGGGTATCTCTGTTATTTTCCCACTCAGAAAGTTTTCGTCCTCATACCAGCCCTCAAAATTGCAACCCTCCTTGGTGGGGATGGGCAACGCATATGGTAGATCGTTGCTAAGGATCGAGAAAGATGTCATCTTGTTTTCGGGAAGATCTCCGCCGTTTGCATTGTAGGTGATCGTGTAGGTCATCTCGCGCCAATGCGCCGTCAGAGTGACGTCTGTATCGTACTGCCATACGCCGCTTTCAACTTGGTACCATTCATAATACCAACCATCAAAAACATAGCCGTCGCGCTTTGGGACAAGCAATTCCACATAGTCGTTTTTGGCGACCGGCGACGATATAATCGTCAGCCCGTCATAGTTGAGATCGTATGTGAGCGAATGTTTTGCGGAAGAAGGAGTTTCGGGTCCGCCCGAGGGATCTTCATTTTCGCTGTCAAAGTGCCAACTTTTGTAATAATCGGGATCTTTCAGCAGCACGTCCGCCAATCTTCCCGTCACCTCTTCCACATACAACGTGAAATATTTGACCGCTGTGGACCAACCGCCGTTGGCGTCTATCCCCGCTGTTTGTTCAAACATCAAAACGCCGTCGTTATAATAATAATTTCCGATTGCAATAACGGTCGAGTATCCGTCCGATCCGATAAAAGTGCCGTCGTCGGACAAAGTTATGCTACCCGACGGACCAATATAAATGCTTTCGTTCAAGGGGCCGCTGCGTGCGGAAGTTTCAAACGTGTAGCCATAACTATTCGCCAATGCCAGCACACCGTCTTTTGGTTGTTTGAGCAGGATAGTGTTGTCGCCGTAAATGTAATAATATCCGTTTTTGATCTCATATTTATAAATCATACCGCCGTAGTCGCAGGAACCTTTTCCGTCAAATGTCACAATGATGCCGACGTTTATATCATAGTAAGTTTCGGCGCCATTCACCCCGCGTTTATCAGAGCATGCCGACAGACAGAATATCAAACAAGCGAATGATAAAACCAACAAAACATTTTTTATAAGATTTGATTTTTTCATAGCTACCTCATTAAGCTGTTTTTAATTATAATATCACTCAATATATTGAGTGTAAAGCATTTTGCTCAAAATATTGAGTAATCTTTATTTATGGAAGTATTTGCAAAGAGATTAAAAGAATTGCGCATGGAAAAAGGCGTAAGCCAAGCGGATCTTGCCAAAGCTATTGGATCCAGCTATTCTATCGTGTGCTATTGGGAGACCGACAGAAGCGAGCCGACTGCGCCGTATTTGGTAAAGTTGGCAGATCTTTTCGGCGTTTCGGTCGACTATCTTTTGGGAAGAGCCGAATATTAACAAAATTGCACTTTTAAGCGGCTTGCTTCATGTTATATTTATATTGCCGATTTCGATTTTTTCGAGATATATCGACACACATAATATGAATATATTTTTGCAAAAAAAGCATTTTATCAGGTGTTTTGTTTGGTTAAAATGCCGTTTCCGTTTTTTATTGAAACTGTATGCCGGATCTTGTATCACGCTGAAATAAGGCAATCGGGCGTCCTTTGAACGTACGTTTGACCTTGAAAAATCACGCGACGCTTGCAAAAAAGTCGATGAGGCGTTCAAGTTTTTGCTCGGCGGTGAGTTTGTCGACGTCAAAGATAAGCGTGGGCGGGATGGTGTCGGTGAGCACGCAGATATCGCGGTTGTCCGCGACAGCCTTCATGAGCTCCTCGTTTTTGAAGACGTCCGCGTCATAAAAGTTTGCGCCCGCGCCCATGCGGTTTATGACTATGCGGGAGACGTCCTGTCTCGAGGCGAGGTTTTTGAGCAAGGCGACGTCGATGAGGTTTTCAATGGGTCTATCCACATAGCCGTAGATGTCGCTGAGCTCCGCAATCAGTCTCGACTTCATCGCGACGGAGGAGACCTCAGAAATTTGCTTGAGGAGTTTGAGTTTGTCGCGGCTGCTGACGTAGCCGTCCGGGATGTAGGCGCGCACGTCCACCTTCATCTCGGCGTCGCGGATGGGCTTTGCCTTGACCCCCGTTTTGATTTCCCTGATGGCTTCGTCCAAGATCTCGAGATACATCTCGTAGCCGACCTTTTCGATGTGTCCGCTCTGCTCCGCGCCGAGCAAATTTCCCGCGCCGCGTATGGAGAGGTCCGCGAGGGCGATCTTGAAGCCGCTGCCTATCTCGGTGTTGTCGAGAAGGGTGGACAGGCGCTTTTCCGCCACGTCCGAGATCGCGCCGTTTGCGGGAATGGTGAAGTACGCGTTTGCAAGCGCGCCGCGCCGTCCCACTCGGCCCCGCAATTGATAGAGTTGCGCAAGTCCGAAGCGCTCGCTGTCTATGACGATCAAGGTGTTTGCGTCGGGCAGGTCTATGCCGTTTTCGATGATGCTTGTTGATATGAGCACGTCAAATTGCTTGTCGTAAAAAGCCGATATGCGCTGTTCTAGCAAGTTCGGCGGCATCTGACCGTGCGCGGTTGTTATGCGAACGTCAGGCAAAAGCGCGCGAAGTCTGTTCGCGTACGGCTCGAGCGCGTCTATTTGATTGAGCAAAACGAGCGTCTGCCCTCCCCTTGCCGTCTCGCGAGATATGGCGTCTGTCGCGATCGCGTCGCTGTAGCCGACGACATAGGTCTGCACGGGAAGCCGTCCGAGCGGCGGAGTCTCGAGCATGGAGATATCGCGTATTCCCGAAAGCGACATATTGAGCGTGCGCGGAATGGGCGTCGCCGAGAGGGTGAGCACGTTGACGATGGGATAGCGCGCCTTCAAAGTCTCCTTGTGCTCCACGCCAAAGCGCTGTTCCTCGTCGAGGACGACCAGCCCCAAATCGTGAAACTGCACGTTTTTTGAGAGGACTTTGTGGGTCGCGATGACCATGTTCATCTCCCCCGACGCGAGTTGCTCTATGATCTTTTCGTTTTCTTTGCCGCTTTGAAGGCGGGTGAGCAGCCCAAGCGTTATGCCAAACGGCTTGAGGCGAGGAAGCAAGTTTTCGTAGTGCTGCCGCGCAAGAATAGTCGTCGGGGCGATGAGGACCGCCTGTTTTGAGTCGAGCACTGTCTTGAACATCGCGCGAAAGGCGACCTCCGTCTTTCCAAAGCCCACGTCGCCGACGATGAGCCTGTCCATGATGCGCCCGGCTTCCATATCCGCCTTGACGTCGCCAATCGCCTTGAGCTGGTCGTAGGTCTCCTCGTATTCGAAGCTGTCCTCGAACTCCTTTTGCCAGACGGTGTCCGCGTCATATTTGAAGCCGCGCTGCTTTTCCCGCTTTGCGTAGACGTCCACGAGGTTGAGCGCCATAGCCCTCACGGACTTGCGCACCTTTTGCTTTTCCTTTTCGAACTCCTTGCCGCCGAGTTTGTTGAGAGTTGGGTTTTGTTCGCCCACGAACTTTTGCAGGTTGTTGGTCTGATCCGTCGCCACATAAAGGACGTCGCCGTCGCGATAGCGAAGCACGATATAGTCCTTTTCAAACTCCCCCGTCTTCATCCTGACCGTGCCCTCGCAAAGTCCCACGCCGTGAACGCGATGCACGACGTAGTCCCCCGCTTTCGGCGCGATGAATCCGCTCTTTTTTGAGACGACGCTCTCGCCGACGTGCTTGCCTATGCACTCCGAAACGCCCACGAGCACGAGTTTTTGCCTTGCGTAGATATAACCCACCTCGACCGAGAGCGGAGTGACCGCCACCGAGCAATCCGCGTCGCCGTCTTCCGAATATTCTGAATATACGTCGAGATCTCTCAAACTCTCGACGACGCTCTTAGCCCTCTCCCTTGAGCCCGTGCAGATGATGACCTTCATCTGATTCGCGCAAAAAGATCTCAGCTCCGTCCCCATGCTCGCGGGGTCGAGATAATATTTTGTCACGGCTTTTGTGGGAGCGTCGATGATAGTCAACGGCTCAAACAGCGCGTTTGACAAAAACAACGAGCAAAAGCCGAGCTTTCTTGCAAACTCCAGCCGTCTTTTTACGGCGGACACCTCAAAATACGCCTTTTTGTGCTCCTCGAGGATCTCGCCCGCGCTTGTCAAAGCGCTTATTCTTCCGTCGAACTCTTTTTTCAATAAATTGAGCTTTTCAAAGATAACCTTCGGCTCGTCAAGGACCACGACGGAGGGTCTGTCGTCGTCGAAAAAGTCGAGGACGCCCTCCACGCTCTCGCTCATAAACGGCAGTCCCCACACTCCCGCAGGGGAGCACGCGCCCACGCTCAAGCCCGAAAGCGTTTGCGCGGCGTATTTCACGCTGAGGCGCGCCTTTAGCCTCTCGGACGTTAGCTTGAGTCCCTCCTCGTCGAGCAAAATGTCGCTCGCGGGATATATTAAAAGGCGGGAAACTTCGTTTGAAGTCACCATCGTGTCGACGTCGATCGCCTTGATGTTTTCAACAAATTCGTCGAAAAAGTTCAACCTGTATGCGCCTTTTGGCGTGTAAACGTCCAAAATGTCTCCCCTTAAGGCAAAGTCTCCGACGTCGGCGATCATGTCCTGTCTTGAGTATCCCGCCATGACGAGCTTTCTTGTCGCTTCCTGAGGGGAGATGACGTCGTCCTTTGAAAAGAGGACGGAAAATTTTTTTACGAGCTCCCGCTTTGGGAAGCTTTGAAGAAGGCAATCCGCGCTGAGCACGACCGCGTCCGCCTCGTCGAACGCAAACGACGAGAGCGCCTCCATCCTCTCGTGCACGGTGGCGGTCGCCGCGTTTTTTCTTGCGACGAGCACGTCCTCTCTTGCGGGAAGATATTTCACCTTCAAGCCCCAACTCGCGAGCTTTCTTGCCGCGCTCTTTGCGGCGAGCGCGTCGGAAGTGACGATGATCTTTCTCGCGGGAATATCCGCTATGACGTTAAATTTGAAGCCTTCGGACGCGTTGCGTATGCAAATTGCCGACAGCCTGCCGTCCGGGAGCTTTTTTTCGCCGAGCGAGCGAAGCGGCTGCAATTTTTCATCATATGAGCATATATCCAACAGATTTGTCAACATCTCAGTCCACCCTGTTGAGCTTTTCGGTGATCCGCATCATATCAACGCCCGAGAGATATTTTTTTATGCCCTCGACCGCTCTTTCTATCGCGCCGTCGATAAGAAGCCTCTCCTCAAACGGGATCTTTGAAAGCACGAAGTCGATGAGTGCCGTCTCGCCATCGCTAAGAGCCTTCGCGCGAGTGCCCACTCTCATGCGCAAAAACTTTTGAGTGCCAAGCTCCTTTATCACGCTGCGCATGCCGTTGTGCGTGCCGGCGCTGCCCTCCTCGCGGAATCTGAGTTTGCCTATATCCACGTCCACGTCGTCGTATATGACGATGAGCTCGCGCTCTACGTCTATATTATGTTTGTTCACGATCTCTCTCGCCGCCTCGCCGGATGCGTTCATGAACGTGTCTGGCTTTAAGAGCAAGATCTCGTTCCCTTCCCAATAGCCGCGCGTGACATGAGACTTCCCGTCCGCCTTGAAGGGCTTGAAGCCAAGCTCCTCCCTCAATTTGTCAACGGTCATAAAGCCGACGTTGTGATATGTGTCGGCATACTTTCTTCCGGGATTTCCCAAACCTATGATTGCAAACATAATTGCTCCTTTTGCGTATTATCAAGTTTCATATTCAGCGCTTTATACGCGCGTTTTGTGCATATAAACTTCGCTTTTTGCGATTATGTGCGCTCTACTTCTTTTTTTGGTCTTGCCTCTTCGCGCACTCTTCCGATCACAAATTCATCCTCTTTCACGTCTTGCGTGACGGTCGTAGCGGCGGCGATATACGCGCCGTTTGAGATGTTTATCGGCGCTATGAGATTTGCGTTTGCGCCAATGAAGCAATCCTTGCCGACGGTCGTTTGGCTCTTCCTTTTGCCGTCGTAGTTGCAAAAGACGCTGCCGCAGCCCACGTTCGTTCTCTCGCCGACGCGCGCGTCGCCGATATAGCTCAAATGCGCCGCCTTGACGCCGCCCTCGAGCGTGGACGCCTTGACCTCGACAAAGTCGCCTATCCTGCATCCCTCGCCTATGTCCGCGCCTCTCAGCCTTGCAAACGGACCGACTGTCGCTCCGCTTCGCACCGTTGAGCCTTCAAGATGGGACGCTTCTATCTTTGCGCCTGAAAGCACGCGGCAATTTTTGAGGTGAGAGGCGGATATCTCGGCGTCCTTTTCGATCTCGGTCTCCCCTTCAATACGGCAAAAGGGCAGGATTTTTGCGCCCGCCATAATTTGCACCGTGTCGTCGATGAAGACCGTTTGATCGTCATAGATGACGACCCCGCGCTCGAGATGCCCTCTCACGATCCTCTTTCGCAATAGATTATACACCATATTCAGCGATTTTGCACCATCAATATTCAAAAATGCGTCGTCCTGCAAAAAAACCTTGCATTCGTCGTCCTTGCCTATGACGATCTTTGAGTTGCCGCTGCCCAGCCTCAACGCCTTCAGCGAGCGCTGTTTCATCAAAAAATACGCTCTGTCTATTGCCTCAAAGCTCACAAGCGGCATGTCGAGAGTGAGGACGAGATTGACTTTGTCGGCTCTTAGTTCTTTACACTCCTCCCCGTAGCCGAGCGCGCGCGTCATATACTCCTCCACGCTCCTGTTGAACAAAACTTCACCCTTGAAGGGCGAGTCGAGATAAATGAGATTGAAATTTTCCATACCTAAAATATATTCGGAAAATTCTGTATTTGAAAATTTTTTTGACATAATTTTTTGGAAGGCGGCGTCTTTAGCGCTATAATCGAGGCGAGCGGTCGGGAAAGTCTCACGGTGGCAAAATACATTTTCGGGGGACATATATGGACAAAGATAAAAAGAAAAAGCTCATCATAATCCTGCTGACAGCATTTGTTTCGCTCACAGTATCGGTCTCGGCGTGCATACTCGGATTGCCGCCCGAAGCGCTTTCTTCAATCGTAGACACCGGTATACATCAAACCATATAACTTCAAACCAAAGCAATCCCGACCGCTCAAAAACCGCGTATGTCCTCCGGACTTGCGTTTTGCAAGTCCTAACGAGGGCGGCGCGGTTTTTTCGCCGCTCCGCGCACGCAAAACTTACGCTTCGCTCTA
>CANQAA010000001.1 GCA_947589395.1 uncultured Clostridia bacterium | reverse complement strand
CGAGGAATCGCCCGAGATGGAGCTTGAGGCGTTCGTGCACGGCGCGATGTGCATGAGCATGAGCGGACGCTGCTTTTTGTCCTCATATTTCACCTCGCGAAGCGCAAACAGGGGCGAGTGCTCCCAGCCCTGTCGTTGGGGATATCGCCTGACGGAGGTGTCCAAAAACTCGCACATGCCCCTCGACGCCGAAGAGGACGAGCGTGGCTCGTACCTTCTCAACAGCAAGGATCTCAAACTCATCTCGCGCCTAAAGGACCTCGAGGACGCGGGGGTCTGCTCCTTCAAAGTGGAAGGGCGCATGAAGAGCGAATTTTACGTCGCGACGGTCGCGCTTGCGTATAGGACCGCCATAGACGAAATTGAAAAGTACGGCGAGATAAAGAGCCTCGAGGCCTTAAATCGCGCTCTCGACGAGGTCTCGCACAGGCCGTATACGGAGGCGTTTTTCGACGGGCAAAACCTTGACACATTCAGTCCCGACGTCACAAAGATTGACGAGAGCGCCGTCTTCATCGCAAACGTGCTCGCCTTCTCGGACGGCGTGGCGACGGTCGAAATGCGCAATCGCTTCAGGGCGGGAGATACGCTCACGATCCTCTCCCCATCTGAGGACAACGGCAAGAGCTTCGTCGTGCATGACATAACTCTAAACGGCGAGCCGACCGACGACGCCAAACTCGTGCAAAGCGTATATTCCTTCCCCTGCCCCTACGATCTTTTTGAGGGTGATCTTCTTTTGAAAAAGTAAAAACAACGCCGAAAAAGCGTCGCAACTTTAACGTTTTTATCAAACTGCCTTATCTTTCGCATTATCGGTTAAATTCCGTTGCCTTTGCGGCGTTATTCTCGATTTTTTGTCAAATTTGTCCCAAAATAAATCGCAAATGCCGCCTCTCGCGAATTCAACCCTCTTCCCGCGTTGATTCGACCGTCGCCCCGCGCGAATTCACCCGCCGCTTCGCCGGCTTTTTGGGAATTTTACTCTTTGCGGATTGATTTATTCAGCCGCTAAATTATTTAATGTATATAGTTATATAAAATTTAATGTTGACAATCCGCGCGTTATAGACAAATAATTATATTTGGAAGTTTATTTTTACTTTAGAGGGGGAAATATGTTAAGGCTCAAAGATATTCAAAAAATTTATCTTGAAAACAGCGAAAACGAGGTGCGCGCGCTAAAGGGCGTCTCGCTTTGCTTCAGAGAATGCGAGTTCGTGTCCATTTTGGGACAGAGCGGCTGCGGCAAGACCACCCTTTTGAACCTCATAGGAGGGCTCGACCGCGCGACCTACGGCGAGATCGTGATAGACGGCAAGTCCACTTTGCAATACACCTCGTCCGACTGGGACACCTATCGCAACCAAAAGATAGGCTTCGTCTTCCAATCCTACAATCTCATCCCGCACCTCAACATCCTTACAAACGTCGAACTTGCGCTCACCATCTCGGGCGTTGGCGCGGAAGAGAGGACGCGACGGGCAAAGGACGCGCTCGAAGCCGTCGGACTCAAGGGGCAGGAAAAGAAGCTCCCAAGCCAAATTTCGGGCGGACAGGCGCAACGCGTGGCGATCGCAAGGGCTATCGTCAACGACCCGAGCATTTTGCTTGCGGACGAGCCTACGGGCGCGATCGACAGCGAGACTTCCCTTCAGATCATGGAGCTTTTGAAAAAGATATCCGAAGAGAGGCTCGTCATCATGGTCACGCACAACATCGAGCTTGCCGAGAAATATTCCACCCGCATCATCCGCGTGCTTGACGGAGAGGTCATAGGTGACAGCGACCCGTACGATCCGGACGAAAAGGCAGGCGCGCAAAAAGGAGCGAAAATCGGCGAGAGTGAAGACGCGAATGAGAGCTTTGAGCCTCCCGTCTGCGTCGTGGGCGAGGGCGGCAAGATCGAGGGGATAGAAAATGCAAAAGGCGATGTTTATGCTCTCAAAACGGATGATGAACAGGCTGTTTTGTCAAAAGACGAAAGAAAGACCCGTCGCAAATCAAAGAGGGCAAAGGACGAACAGGCGAGCGCGGCAATGCCCTTTTTCACGGCGTTTAAGCTGTCTTTAAGAAACCTCGTGAACAAGCTCGGGCGCAGCATAATCACCGCCGTCGCGGGCAGCATCGGCATCATTTGCATAGCGATAATCCTTGCCGTCAACAACGGTTTTTCGGTGTATATAGCGCAATTTGAAAAGCAATCCATGTCAAAGTATCCCATCACCGTGTCCGTGTCAAACGAGGCGGGCATGGCGGCGCTCTACTCCTTCCTTGCGTCGGCGAGCGCGGGACTTGACGACATCGACATAACCTCGCTTTTTGACATCATCGACGACGGCTCGAAGAGCAACGACCGCTTCCCAAACGAGGAGCTCGTGCACATCTACAGTCAGCTCGGCGGTATGCTCCGCCCCTTCCTCACGGGCGAGAACAAAACGAAGGACATCTCCCGTTTCAAGCGCTATGTGGATGAAAATTTCGACGCGAAATATGCGGACGTCAAGTACGACTACGGCGTGACCCTCAACATATTCACAAAAAATACGACCGTAAACGAACCGACGGGAAACGAAACCGCGACGTATACGCAGATAAGTCCTCTTAGCGAGAGCAACTTCATCGGCACGATCATGGAAACCGTGATGGCGGGCGTGGGCGGAGGAAGTCAGTTTGACGCGATGCGAGAGCAGATAAACCGCATGCTCGAGCAGTTCGCTTTCTGGGACGAGCTCGTCGGCAGCGACGAGACCATTCTCACCCAATACGACGTGCTCGCGGGACACCTTCCCCAAAACATGAACGAGGTCGTGCTCGTCATCAACGACTACAATCAGATCTCGGACTTTTACGCCCTCGCGCTCAACGAGATGGGGCTTGGAGACTTCGTGACCCTCGCCACAAATCCTATGGCGGACGCCTCGCAATACGACCGAACCTTTGAGAGCGTGCTGAATGAGGAGGAGTCCACGTTCTATGTGCTTCCCACGTCCTATGCATATCAATATAACGCGCTCACGAGGCGCTACGACAACTTGAAGGATAGGTCCAACCCGCTCAACGCGAAGCGGCTAAATCAACAGCTCGACGAGCACTCCATCCCCGTGCACGTCTCGGGCATACTCCGCGCAAAGGAGGGCATGAGCGGCTGCATAAACGGCGTCATCGGCTACTCCTCCGAGCTTGGCTTGAGCATAATAAAGGACGCAAACGACTGCGACTATGTCAAAGCGCAACAGGAGCAATATCAACACTACCTTGAAGCGGTCGCCGCCGTTACGGAGATATATCAATATATGGAAGACAACGACCTCTCCCCCTCCGAGCTTCCCGCCGACATGCAGGCCCGGCTCGCGCAGGCGATCACGACCACGCTCGACGACGTGACGACGGGCGAGGATATGACCGTAGAGCAATACGTCAGTCAGCTCGCCTACGTCAACGTCCGAAACCTCGACCAACCCGAGCGCATATACTTTTACGCCAACAGCGTGGACTACAAGTCGAACATATCCCGCTTCATTTCGGACTTCAACTCGCAAGTCTCGCGAGAGGAAGCGGCAAGGATCGCGGCGGGCGAGGAGCTTGACACGACCAACGTCGTGGAGTTCAGCGACGATCTCGACTCCACAGTCACCGAGTTGCACTCCACCGTCACGCTGATAACATATGTTCTCATCGGCATCGCGCTCGTCTCGGTCGTGGTCACGATGTTCCTGATTGCTATCATCATGTCCATATCCGTGCAGGACAGGACGAGGGAGATAGGCATACTCCGCGCGTTGGGCGCAAGAAAGTTGGATATAGCCAACGTCTTCAACGCCGAGACCGCCGTGCTCGGACTGCTGTCCGGACTGTTTGGCATGCTCATCGCCTTCATATTGCAATATCCCGGCAACATCCTCTGCTCGAAGCTGCTCGGCATCGGCAGCGTGATGCAACTTGCCTGGTGGCATCCCCTTGTGCTTATCGCGGGCTCTATTTTTCTCACCGTGATCGCGGGCTTTATTCCCGCCATATCCGCCGCAAAGAAAGACCCCGTCATCGCCCTCCGCTCCGAGTGAGTGTGAATGCTCACCCCGACCTCGCTTCGGCTTGCGCGCTTGCCCGATTGCGGGCAAACGAGGCTTTCAAAAAAGCTTTGACGCATATGGCGAATTTTGCCGTCCTGTAATAAGAAAATTTGAAAAAATCGCATACATATGATAAAAAGCGGGCTTTCCCGCTTTTTATTTTCTCTTTTGTTTGCCCCTCTTGCCGTAGCTTTTCATTTGATTATCTTTTGTGACGCGCTTTGAATAAATTGCGATATTCACATAAAATATTATGTATGTTCACATAATACATTAAATTTATTGTAAAGTCAACTATTATGAAAACATTCGGGGACAATCTGAAGGCGGAGCGGCTCTCGAAGGGCATGTCGCAGGGTGAGCTCGCGAAGGCGATCGGCGTCAAGCAACAGCAAATAAGCCAGTGGGAGCTGAACAAAGTCGAGCCCGGCTTGTCAAGCGTCATCGCCCTCCTTCGCGCCCTCGACATCGACTTTGAAGACCTTATCGACGGCATAGATTTTGAGGAAAAGCAAGTATAAAGTCCCGCAAATAAGTTTGGTCACATTCAAACAAAGTTCGAATGACGATTTTAATTCGATATCAAATAAAAGCAAAAGCCGCGAACGCGGCTTTTTGCATAAAACAGGGTTTTATCTCGCTAAAACTGCTTGTTAAAGCGCGGGTTTTGAGTAAATTACGGTTTGTAGAATTTGCCGACCCAGACGCCGTTTGCGTCAAGTTGATGGCCGAGCATGCCCAAGCTGCCCGCGATGATGAGAAGAAGTATCACGACAAACAGAATGCAGCCGATCGCCACAAATTGCCACTTTCTTGGCAGGTCGTGCACGCAGACCGCAGCGAAGAAGAAGGGACAATATCCGATGAGGAAGAGCACGAGCGGCATTGCGGGTTGCCACCAATCCTTTTCCCAAGTGAGCACGTTGCACTTGTTGAGCAAGATCTCGATGATGACCGCAAGGATCGACCCGACGATCGCGGGAATGGCCCTGCCGAGCACGGCTTTGCACTTCGTCTTGCGCTCTTCGGGCGTGAGTTTGGAATTCAGCACGTTCGCCTTATAATACATGTTGTGCGGGTCGTTCAGCCAATCCTTGTTGCCGTCCATGAACTTGACGCCTTCATATCCCGTCGTCGTGGCGAGCAGCTTGCACGCGAACATGCCGAGAATCAAGAACATCAGCGAGATCTCGATGTTGTAGCCCACGAGGATCTGAAGCGCGGAGTTTCCCGCCGCCGTCGTTCCCCAAACGGGCTGCCCGGTCGTGGCGTAGACCATCGAGTTCCAGGTCTCGTTGAAGACGTCCATCAGCCAAAACGCCACGCCGCCGAGCACGACGCTGTAGTTCTTTTTCTTCCATTCGCTGAAGACGAGATACAAAGTGATGACGAAGATCGGCACGATGTACCAGTTGAGTTGCTTCGGATCTTGCATGACTTGCTCGAGATCCTGAGGCGTGGTGATGCCGGGCGCTTTTGCGCCCAAAAGTGAAAATAGCATAAAATTTTCCTCCCTACCGTCATTCTAATCGAAAAAGTCAGAGCTGTCAATATGGGCGAACCCATTTCGCGACGTGATTTTTTCCGCAAGTTAAAAAATTCCCTCCCTCGCCTTAGCAAAAGGCAAAAAGTTTTTCGTACAATATCTGATTTTTGTAGGCTTATCTCACAAGCCGTTGTTTTGATATACATACTCCCTTATTGATAAATCCTCTCGCTCGGTGTATATTTATACTGAAAAAAGGGGGTATAAAATGTCTTATATTTCAGATGTGATCCAAGCAACCGAAAAGAAGAATCCCAACCAGCCTCAATTTATGCAGACCGTGCACGAGGTTTTGTCCTCCATCGCGCCCGCAGTTGAGCAACAAGAAGCCGAGCTTCGTCGTTTTTCCATTCTCGAGAGGCTCGTTGAACCCGACCGTCAGATCATGTTCCGCGTGGTCTGGGAGGACGACAACGGCGCATATCACGTCAATCGCGGCTACAGGATCCAGCACAACAACGCTATCGGCCCGTACAAGGGCGGTTTGCGCTTCCACAAGGACGTCAACCTTGACACGATGAAGTTCCTCGCCTTTGAGCAGACCTTCAAAAACTCGCTCACTTCCCTGCCTATGGGCGGCGCGAAGGGCGGCAGCGACTTTGACCCGACGGGCAAGTCCGATCGCGAGATCATGCGCTTTTGCCAGGCGTTCATGAACGAGCTTTATCGTCACATCGGTCCCAACCTCGACGTGCCCGCAGGCGACATCGGCGTCGGCGCAAGGGAGATAGGCTTTTTGTTCGGACAGTACAAAAAGATCGTCGGCGACTACGAAAACGGCGTGATCACCGGCAAGGGCTTGAGCTACGGCGGCTCGCTCATTCGTCCCGAAGCTACGGGCTTTGGCGCAACCTATTTCCTCAGCGAAGTTTTGAAGCACGAGCATGAGAGCGTCAAGGGCAAGACCTTCTGCCTCAGCGGCTTTGGCAACGTGGCGTGGGGCGCGGCAAAAAAGATCACCGAGCTCGGCGGCAAGGTCATCACGCTTTCCGGCCCGGACGGCTACATCGTGGACAGGGACGGCGTGTCGGGCGAAAAGATCGACTTCATGCTGAAAATGCGCTCTTCCAACCGCAACCGCGTGCAGGACTACTCCGACAAGTTCGGCTGCGAGTTCGTGCCCGGAAAGAAGGTATGGGGCAACGTCAAAGCGGACATATATATGCCCTGCGCGACGCAAAACGAAATTTTGCTCGAGGACGCAAAAAAGATGGTCGAGCTTGGCGTGCCCGTGCTCAACGAAGTCTCCAACATGCCCTCCACAAACGAGGCTATCGCGTATTTGCAATCTCACGGAGTGCTCGTCGCGCCCTCGAAGGCGGTCAACGCGGGCGGCGTGGCAACGAGCGGACTTGAAATGTCCCAAAACAGCGAGCGCCTGAGCTGGTCGAAGGAAGAGGTCGACGCTCAACTCAAAAACATCATGGCAAACATCCACGCGAAGATCTGCGACACGCTCGAGTCTTACTCCATGCCGTACAACCTCGTCGCGGGCGCAAACCTGGCGGGCTTCAAGAAAGTCGCGGAAGCCATGCTCGCGCAAGGCGTCTATTGATATATTGAGATCACAAAAGCAAAATATAAAAGCGCAAAGCGGGGCGTCGCAAATTTGCAACGCCCCGCTTTGTTACAAAATTTTCATTTTTTCAACCTCTCACGCTATGGCGGCATATATCATATTCGCCAGTTTATCCGCCAGTTTTGCAACATAAAGTTTTGATACGGACATCAACTGCATGAGAGCGTCCCCTTTGTTTTCCGCGACCACCGCGAGCACGCCGACGTCTCCGAATCGCTCTTTTTTGCCCTTGATCGCCGCAGGGCACACCCCGTCGTCGCGAATGACGATCTGCCCCACTTTGTCCGCCTGTCCCAAAGACGCGTCGACGGCAACGAACGTTGCGCCCTTGTGCACGCTCTTTATGAACTCAAGCCACTCGTACATGTTTTTGCCGTTGATGGAGGTCTCGTCCACGCCGTAAACGAAGGCGGGAACGTTGAGCTTGTCCCGCAAAATGCTGCCCACCTGCGGTCCGAGAGAATCGCCAGAAATGGACGGCGTGCCAAAGCACACGATGACCGTCTGCTCGTTCGTTTTGCTCACCTGCGTTGAGTTTTTCTCGCTCTCGCGCTCCGCAGCAAGCGGATCGTCGTCCTCAAAATCCTCTTCGAAGAGGATGCGCTTCAGCTCATTAAAGAGGCGCTCTTGCTCTATGCTGTCAAAATCATTTTGCTTCATTCCCGAATTGTTGACAATCTTTTTGTTTTTATAAGCCTACCCGTTAAAATACTTTGATTTTACAAAATTTGTCAGAGAGAAATTTTTCAAAGTTGCCGTTTAATGTTGCATAGCTTTGAAGAATTGGTTATAATGTACATAATGATACTCATGCGCGCATGCGTGGAGGTGAAATTACATATGCTGAATATCATATCGGCAGTACCCGTGATGGACATCATCTTTTTCGTGCTGATTGGAGTTGGACTTATTCTTGGAATTTTGGGCGGCGTTTCAAGGGCTCTCAAGGGCTTTTTTGCCGCCGTGTTTATCATATTCTCGTCAATTTTGCTTGTGGGCGCATTCATGAAGCCGATGTGCGCCGCCGCTCCCGCGAGGAGCATCTCCTCTTCCATCGAAAAGACGGCGTCCGGTTGGGGCGAGGCGTTCACAAGACCGATATACATCGAAGACGGCAAATATTTCATTCGTCTTGACAGCGAGACGGTCCCCATCGAGGACGCGGAGGGCAAGGGTCTTGCAAGCAAGACGAAAGCCGCGCTCGCAAAACGCTTGGCGGAGAGGTTCATAAACGAGGACAACGAGGGCACTTCGCTTGCGGGCTTTGCGGCGGATTCTCTGACCACCGTCATCGTCGCCGTCATCGCGTTTGTGGGCTTCACGCTCGGCATTGCCCTAATATTTTTGATATTGCGCAAGGTCTTTCGCACGCATGTGTTCAAAGACGGGGCGCTTGGGGCGCTCAACAAGATCTTGGGCGGACTCGTTGGCGCGTTCATGGTGATGGTGTTCATCTTCATCGTCATCGCCATATTGCGCGCTTGCCACATTCCGTCTGTGGACAAATACTTCCTCTCGCAACCGGCGTTCGGATATCTTTACGCACACAATCCGCTCGCGTCGATCTTGTCGAGAATATTCGGTTAAAAGCCTTTCGGGCTTGACATACGACTTTCTTCGGAGGTAGCAAAATGAAAGTATTGAGGTCGACTCTCACATTTGTGCTCGGTTTGATTCTCGGCATAGTCCTTTTGATCGTGACCATCGTCGGCGCGTTTTTGGGCGTTGGCTATGGCATCAAAGTCAAAGACTTGCCGCTCGGCTTGGAAAACGTCCTCGACAACCCCAAAGACGGAGAGGGAAAAGAAACCGGGATATACAATAAATCTCTCTACGATGCCTTGAAGCTCGTGCTCGAGGATTATCGCAACTTCGACAAACTCACAATCGAGACGCTCTACAGTCACTATGGAGTCAAGTTTTTGAAGGAAGTGAGCGGCTTGGATCTCTCAAGCAAAAAATTCTACTCCACCCCGCTCACAACGCTGTTTGGCGACTTTGGGCTGATAATCGACGACTTCACGCTCGAGGACGTCGACAACGTCGCGCATCTCAACCTCAAAGAGAACAACTCCCTTCCCATATTGCAGGAAAACCTGTCCGTGCCAATCAAGGACGCGATAGACAACATCTTGGGCTCTTTGAACGGAGATCTGTCCATTCGCTCCATCAAGGACAAGTTCGGCATAGACTTGGGCGTTGACGACAACGACATGCTCCGCTCCCTGCAGGACGTCAACCTGTCCAGCTTCGGCAGCGTGATCAATTTTCTTAGGATCAACACGCTCTTGAACGCGGACGCGGACGCGTTTATAAAGGTGGGCGAGCAACAGCTCTACGAAAAGGTGGACGAGTACGTCCCGGTGACAGACCCGGCGTCGAAAGACGTGCGTCTTGGCGTTGAGACCTACTTCGCGGGCGCGAAGGACACCGACGACGACGGCGAGGCAGACGTTCTCGACGAAAGAGAGGTCCGTTTTGTCAAGCGCGTCGTGACGGGCGAAGACGGAACGCAAGAGACGACCTACGTCGTGGACAACTCCTGCTACGACGCGCCGAAAGAGGACGCCTCCGAGCCGCAAGAGGGCGAGGACGAGCCTCAAAAGAGCGTGGAATATTATGTTCACTACAACTACAAGCCCGCAACGAAACTTACGCCCGGCAAGGAATATTTCTTCCCCGTCTACGCCAACAAGGTCGTGTCCGTGAGCGGTCTGTCTTTCACTCTTCTCGACAACGGATTCCTCTCTTTGAACGATATAGCTCAAGACGAGGTCGGAACTCCGTTTGAACCCTATGTCGTCGAAGGAGAAAACAAAACCAACAATCTGGTCGTTCTTATCTACGAGCTCTTTGAAAAGCAACAGGACGAAGAGACTCTTGCGACGACCTATGTCAAGTCCGACATATACTCCGTCGAGGGCGAGATCACGCTCGACAGCACCCTCACGGCAGTTGAGACTCCCGACAGAGCCAGATACCTTCGCGCGCACACGGGCAGCGCGGAAGCCGCGATCCAATCCATCGCGTTTTTGACCATCCACGATCTGCAAAACGCGGACGACCTGCTCGGCAATCGCAAGCTCGGCGAACTCATCACGATAGACGACGACTCCGCCCCCATCCTCAAGGCGCTGAAAAACAGTTCTCTCAACTCCATCGCGACGGACATCGAAACGATCACCATCCGCGAGACTATGGATCTTGTGGACTACGATTACGTTGAAAACGACAACGGCTTGTACGTCAAGATAACGGGCGAGGGCGAAAACGACTTCTACTACACCCTGTACAATCCCGCGCAACATCAAAATATGCAGCGCTACGACAGGACGATCCCCGAAGGCAAGACCGAAGACGACATCTCCTCAAAGGTGCTCCTCCGCCTCGCGGGAAGCTCTCTCACGAGCATGGACGAGGCGATGAAGAAATTGTCTTTGGGCGACGTGCTTGACATCGACATGGACGTCTACGCCCCTGCGGACGGCGCACTTGTCGAGGAGATCAAATCCGACGTGGAGAACAAAAAGTTCGTCTATTACTTCAACTCCGAGACGGGCACATATCGCGTCGCGTATCACGACTATGTCGTCGCGCATCCGGACGACAAATATTACGTCGTGCAAACCGTTGGCGAGTCCAACTCCATCATGAAAAAACTCGCGTTTGTCAAGATAGACAACATGGCGGACGCCTTTGACAGCGTGATGGACGACACCTTCATCTCCGAGATCGTCACCATCGTCGAAAACGACGGCGTGAGACTGGCTGAAAAAGCCCTTGCAAACGACTCAACCTACTCGGAGACCGACAAGTTCTTCATCGAGTGGCAAGAGGACGGACTCACGGAAAAAGACAAACCCGTCATCTTTGCCTACAACGATAACGGCACATACTTCCTCAACAATTTCATCTACGAGCAGGCGACGGACGCGGAGCTCGGCGCAGAGACTGAAGTGTTCTACAAATACGAGAATATCACGACTTATACCGGATATTCTGAGGGCAAGGCGGCCGTGCTTGCAAAATTGCTTGCGGCGGGCAACCTCTTCTGCTCTAACGATAGCGGCGTGACATGCGTGAGAAATCCGCAACTTTGCACCTACATCGTCTCGCAAATCAATCAAAATCATGACGTCTCGACAAACGAGGCAAAGCTGTATTACAGAAAGAAGCTCGACAGCGCGGGCGACGGCGCGATCAGAGGCTCTTTCTACAACGCCGCACCCGAAACCGTCTTGGTTGAGTTCATCGGTCAAATGGTAAAATATAACGACGACGTCACGGGCGAAGATAGAAAACTCGCGTATTGCGCACCCAAAGACAAGGCGCTGCTTTTAACAAAGCAAGAGGGCTCCTTCTTTGTGGAGCTTGGCGACAGCAAATATCCGTACGACGGAGGGCCGACCTTCTCAAAGCAATATTGCGAGGATGTGTACATCGTTGCAGAAAACGGTGAATTCGTCTATGTGGACGGCAAGTACGTTGAGTATAACGAGTCCTATGAAGGACGGGAAAGATATCAAAAGAAGGTCGGCTACGTCGCGCAATTTGGCGAGATCTACGTCAAAGGCGGCTCAACCGAGCTTGACCTTTCCAACGTCACGCACATCGGCGAGGTCTTGCAAGAGGCAAGCTCCCCCGTCCTCAAATATCTTGCGGACGCAACGGTCTCGAACATGAACGACAAACTCGCGGAAGCGACCATTCAAGACATCATAGAGGTGACTCACGGCACGATTTTCGACCTTGATAAGATCCGCACGTCAAAGCTTGACGAGCTTGGCACAAACGTGCAAGAGGTCTTGAGAAAGATCAAGGTCGGCAACCTGCTCAAGTGGAGCCACGTCGAGGGCGTGCCGTCTGAAGTCGTCGAGGTCATCAAGGACGCGGACATCCAGAGCTTCTTCATGAGCCTCAGCTACGACCCGACAACAGGTATGATCTACGTCGACGTCGAAAAGCTGTTGGTAACCGCCGTAGCCCCGTGACGTTTTAAGTAACGCACCGACGTTCTAAGAAACACGCCGACGTTCTAAAAAACAATACATATTAAATTATCACATCAAAAAGCGCGTTATTCCGCGCTTTTTGTTTGATACTTTTGTTTATATATAAAACCTGTTCTTAATTAGGACTCCCTAAGTCTAACCCCAACAAACGTGGCAAGCTCATTTGTTGGGGACCCCGATTTTACCCCATAAAAACAGACAAGCTGTTTTGATGGGGACCCCGAAGGGGGCTGGCTGCCGTTTATCGGCAGCCTGAGGGGATTGTCTGACGTGCACTTATTCGAAGACCTGCATGAGCACGACGATTTCTCGTTCGAAGCGTTCTTAGACCTGGCTTACTCTCTTGTTTGAAACATTGCACTTTATTCGGGGCGTAGCTTGTCCTCGCCCGAGAAACTTCTTTGAAACTTGCTGTCTCGGGGTCCCCGCAAAAATATGCAATGTTTTTGTGGGGTAATGTACGGGGTGGAGCCGCAACGGCGGCGAGAATGTAAATTTGTTCGAAGAATAATAACGTGCACTCATTCGGAGACCTGCATGAGCACGACGGTTCTTATTAGGGGCGTAGTTTGTCCTCGCCCGAGAAAGTATTTTGAAACATTCTGCTGAGACGGGGTGGAGCCGCAACGGCGGCGACCGTCGTCCAAACCCCAACAAACGAGACAAGCTCATTTGTTGGGGACCCCGATGTCCGAGCGGTCTTACTTGCAGTGCGCGGGCGGCAGGAGAGTTCTGTTTTTCCTCCTGCCGCAAGCGGCATAAGTAGAGGCGACCGGCTTTGAGCGAGGCGACTTCCCCTCCCGCACATGATGATAACTTGATGTAGAGGATACGCTATATTTGTGTGGAGAGGGGAAAGCCCGGAGGGAAAGGGTGGGCTTCTATTCAGGGCGCACATCCAACTTAAGTAGAGAAAGCTCTCATTTGCGTGCTTGAGCACGACGAGAACTTATTCGAAGTGAAAATCGTGCCGCTCAAAAACCGCGCAAGTCTGAGCCTTACACGGTTTTTGAGCGGAAGCCGTTTTAAATTTCAATTTTACCGCACACTAAAATCAAAAAAATGCTTGACAAAATCGGGCGTATGATATTATGATATTCAAGCATAAAAGATATGCCTGTTTAGCTCAGTCGGTAGAGCATTCGGCTGTTAACCGAAGTGTCGGGGGTTCGAGTCCCTCAACAGGCGCCATAAAAAATCTCATCTCTCATAGAGGTGAGATTTTTTATCTCGTTCCTATCCTATTTTTGAGGGGCTCGAACGCCGCGTTAAGAAAAGTGTCCGGTGGACAGTTTTTAGCGGCCGGCGTGATAGTGCAGACAACGAACCGTCGCACGGGAACGCATATAACGAAAAGTTGTGCGAGAGGCGTTGCCGTAGTCAAACGGAGCGAGTCCCTCAATAGGCGCCATAAAAAATCTCATCTCTCATAGAGGTGAGATTTTTTATCTCGTCCCTATCCTATTTTTGAGGGACTCGAACGCCGCGTTAAGAAAAGTGTTCGGTGAACACTTTTTAGCGGCCGGCGTGATAGTGCAGACAGCGTGCAGTCGCACGGGAACGCATATAACGAAAAGTTGCGCGAAAGGTCTTGCTGAAGTCAAACGGAGCGAGTCCCTCGTGAGAGACAAATATCACCCCGAATGAGGTGATATTTTTGATGCTTTATAGATTTTGTAATTCAAAACTCATAAATGTTTGGCATGGAGACGCCCTCTTCTCTTGATATTTCGCGGGCGATGTCGCAAGCAATTGAATATTTTTCGTAACTTGACGCAAACATACCGAAGCCGCTGGTTCTGTAGGTCAATCGCCTGCCTCTAAGATCGTATTCGAGCCACACTCTCTTTTCATTCCCGTCTTCCCACCAGGATCTTCCACGTCCGTCAAACGTTTCATATATTTCGCGTTCTCTTGAAGTGAGAGCCGAGACCAATTCGTTTTGTCTCTGTCTTTGCTCCCTGTTTTTTTGTCCTCTTCTGCCGCCGTTTGCAAACATAATTTTATCTCCTTTTTTTATTCTTCAAACGCAGAGCCGTTTATCGCCCGCGTTATTAGAAGGATTATCCCCTCGATCGCCACCACGCCAAACGATAGGCCGCCCATAATTGGAGCTACTTTGCTGTGCGGGATATTCCCTATTATATCCCCTCCGCACATTGAGCACACGATCGCGCAAATTATCGCCACTGTCGCGTACGGTTGTATCGGCGTTGCAAGGTGAGCCCAATATGACATGTCCGAAACGCCGATCTGATACCAGCAGCACAAAACGCCCGTCGCACATGTGACAAAAAATCCCATTTCGATGAGCGTTCCCGTCTTTGTTGTGAAAAGCAAAATGTTTTGCGCCAATGCGGGAATAAGGAGCACTGCCGAGCTCACCAAAAACATAATTTTTCGCGTCGTGCCGTCCGCGTCTTCCATGAGGTCTGCGGAAATTGAAAGCATCGCCATTCCTATTGCGTAAAAAACGACAAACACCGGCCTCAACCAATGCGTGAGACCAACAAGCAACGAGAATGCGAGTATCATCGCAAGTTGACCCAAAAATTCCCAAAATTTATCCATATCTCCTCCTATATTGCTTTATTATTTTTGTTTTCTCCCGCCCTAAACAGCGCATATTTTTGTCTTTTTTTTATATGAAATTTTATTAATAAACTAACAATTTGGTAGTTTATTAATATATTATTACCAAAATGTTAATATGTCAAGTGTATGGGAAAACAAATTATTTTGGGTGAACGTTTGAAAGAATTGAGAATCGAAAAAGGTATGACTCAAAAAGAATTTGCATCAGTGTTTGGTTTGAACAGCGTCACATACCTTCATTACGAAAAGGAACAGCGCGAACCGCCGCTTGCGCTGCTCGTTGAATTTGCCGAATTTCACAATGTTTCGGTGGATTTTTTGCTTGGAATTTCGGACATTTGAAGCTAAGATCACTTATTTTTGATTAAATTGCCATTTACAAATTAAGATTTTCTTCCGAAAATAAAGGACTATCCAAAAATTCACTCACCGTCATATCAAAACCGCCGGCGATCAAAACTTCGGTTTATTTAAGAAAGTGTTTGTGATCGTATAAACTTTTTCCATATAACTTGGGGATAAAAAACTATCCCTTTTTATTTTATCTTTCATTTTATTTGATTTTTTTTGGTTTTTGTATAATAATATGCGCGTATGGGAGAGGTTCTTTTAGACGCTTTCATAGACAGCTTGAAATTGTTCGCTGTGGTTGCGGCGTTCACGTTTTTTATTGCTCTCATCGAACCTAAACTCTCAAAGGTCGTCAAGTTCAAAGGAAAACTCGCGCCGCTTTTGGGGGTGAGTATATCCCTTCTCCCCCAATGCGGATTTTCCGTTGTTGCGACGGATCTTTATCAAAAGCGACATATCACTGTCGGCACGCTTATCGGAGTTTTTATCGCGACGTCGGACGAGGCGCTGCCCGTCTTTTTGAGCTATCCTTCAAAAGCGCTGCATATTCTCCCTATTTTGGCTATAAAGTTTGTTATCGGCCTTCTTCTTGCGTATCTCATTGATTTTATCTTGAAAGATAAGCGCAAGTCCGTCGAGCATCATTTGAGCCATTGCTCTGAGCAATATCAAATCAGATTATCCCACTGTGAGAGCGCCGAGCTCGTCGCCGAAAACGATAACGTTGACGAGTGCGATTGCGACGAATGTAGGTCGAGCGAATGTCATCATCATAATTTGAATATGCAACATAGTGAGGGAATTTTGGCGGATTATGCCGAGAAAAAACGCATACAGGTTGCAAAAAAGCAAAAATTGGATAGATTTTTGATATCTCCTCTTTCGCACTCGATCGAGATTTTTTTGTACGCGTTTGTCATCAACATCGTTTTTGGAACTATCTTATATTACGTCGGGCGGGAAAATATAATCGAGTTTTTGATATCCAACAAATATCTCGCGCCTCTCTTTGCCGTAATTATCGGAGCTATCCCGAATTGCACGTCGTCTATAATTTTGAGCGAGCTTTACATCATGGGCGGTTTGGGGTTTGGCGCGACGCTTGGGGGACTCATGATAAACGCGGGGCTCGCGTTCACTTTGCTATTCAAAAAGAAGAAGTTTTTGAAGGAAGGTTTGATGATATTTGCCGCTATGTTTTTTATCAGCCTTGCTTTTTCATACGTCTTCTCCTTCGCATTTTCCTTCGGGCAATTATCCATATAGTGGATAAGTGTGCGTAAGTTTAAAGAAATGTTTATAAGTCGGCGAGGTTATCAACATAAATCAAGAAAAATTTATTTTTTATATTTGCAAGTAGCGAGTGGAAATTTTGCCGAAAAATCAAATTTTGAATGTATTTTTCCACTTGTCAACAGGGCTTATTTATGTTATCATTATTAAAAATATAAAAATAAAAGAGATAATAGGCGATTATGAAAGTTATTTGTCAAGGAAATGAACTCAGCGACGCATTGAGCAAGGTAGTAAAGGCGCTTCCTCAAAAGAGGACGAACGCAATATTGGAAGGCGTGAAAGTCACCGCAAAAGACGACACGCTCACGCTTTTTGCAACGGATCTGGAGTTGGCAATCGAAAAGAAAATAAACGCCAAAGTCTTGATAGACGGCGAAGTCGTCGTTCCGGGCAAGCTGTTTGCGGATTACGCGAAGAAGATCGAGACCGAAGAGGTCGAGCTTGACGGTACGGCGCTTTCAAAACTCGTCATAAGATATCCTGACAGCGAGTTGCAAATAAAGTGTTTTGCGGCGGAAGAATATCCCGTTTTCAAGGAAGTCGACACCTCGCACTCCTTCGTCATCTTGAAAAAAGAGCTGAAAGAAGTCATCAACAAGGTCATCTTCAACGTGTCCGTAGACGAGGCGCGCCCCACCCTTCGCGGCGTATGTCTTAACATCAAAGAGGATGAGCTCGAGGCTGTCGCAAGCGACGGATATCGCCTTGCTCTCACACGCTCCGTCATCAAAAACAACGGCATTGTGGACAAGATCGTCGTTCCGGCAAAGAGCATGAACGAGCTCTCCCGCCTTATCGACGACGGCGACGAGACCATCACCGTGTTTGTCGAGAAAAACTACATCATGGTGGATCTCTTCCACACAAAGATCGTCACACGCCTAATCAGCGAGGAATATATCAACTACGAGCGCATCATTCCCAACGTCTTTTCAACCGAAGTCACGATAGACAAAAAACAGTTTGAAAACTCCATCGACAGAGTTGCGCTCATCAACCGACTGGATAAAAAATCTTATGTGAGGATAGAGGTCAAAGAGGACAACATCCAGCTTTACGCGCACAGCGAGGACGGCGAGATAAACGAGAAGGTCGCAATCAGCCTCAAAGGCAAGGACCTCGTCATCGGCTTCAACTCAAAATATCTCATCGACTGCATGCACGCGATCGACGAGCCGTATGTTACGCTCAACTTCACATCCTCAACTGCCCCGTGCATAATAAAGGGCGAGACAAACAAGTGGCTGTATCTCATCCTTCCCTTGAGAGTTATCGGATAAAACTATAAAAAAACACGGCTGCAAAAACAGCCGTTTTTTTTTAATTCACTTATTCAATATCATATTTTTTATGTCGGTGACGATGATGCGCATGCGGGGATTGACCTTTATCTCTTCGCTTATCTTGTCGCGGGCGTGGATGATGGTCGTGTGATCCCTTCCGCCAAACAACTCCCCTATTTGCGAGAGGGGCATGGGCAGAAGCTCGGTGATGAGATAGATCGCTATCATTCTCGGCTCAACGACGCCCTTCGTGCGCTTTTTTGCAAACAAATCCTGCTGGGAGATGTTGAAATATTTTGAGACGCAATCGATGATATCGCACGCCTCGACAGTATCCTTTTTGTCCTCAATGAAGTCGCTTATCGCCTCATACGCAAGCTCTTTTGTGCGAATGACGGTGTTTGTGAGGGAGCTGTAAAAGATTATCTTATTCAAAAATCCCTCAAGCTCGCGAATGTTCGTCTGCGCGTGCTCGGCAATAAAGAGCGCCACTTCGTCGGAGAGGTCGAAGTTTGCCTGATCCGCTTTGTTTTTGAGTATCGCGACCCTAAGTTCGAGATCCGGCGGCTGAATGTCGACCATAAGCCCCCAACTGAAGCGCGTGCGAAGCCTGTCCTCGAGAGTAGTCAGGTCTTTTGGAGCTCTGTCCGAAGTCAAAATGATCTGCTTGTTTTGATGATACAGGTCGTTGAAGATGTTGAAAAATGCATTCTGTATTGCGTCTTTTCCGATGAGATATTGAATGTCGTCCACCATGAGGATGTCGCAAGAACGGTATTTTTCGCGAAATTCGTTGTTTTTTTCGTTAGACCCCGTGCGGAACACGGAAATAAGGTCGTTGACAAGAGACTCCGTGCTGACGTAAAGCACGCTCGTCTTCGGCGAGTTTTTGAAGATGTAATTGCCTATCGAGTGCAAAAGATGCGTCTTTCCGAGTCCCACGCCGGAGTAGATGAAGAGCGGGTTGTACTTCCCTCCCGGATTTTCCGCGACGGTCTTGCAAGCGGCAAGAGCAAAACTGTTTGACGCGCCTTCCACAAAGTTTTCAAACGTGAACTTCTCAAGAAATTGGCAATGGCGAATGTCCGAAATGTCCTTCACGGGCTTTTTTGTGACGAAACCCTTGTTTTCGATAAATATATTTTGCTTTGACAAAAACTCGTCCTTTTTGTCGGGAGTTATTATGATGATGTCGTCCACAAACGAGTTGATTGAGTTTGCAACTTCCTTTATCACGTCGCGATATTTTGCGTCTATTGTGCGCTTTGCCATCTCTGTGATGGTCATAAGAACGAGGGAGTTGTTGATAAAGCAAACGGGCTCAAGATGTTCGATCCAGAGTTGATAATGCAGAGTGTTCATTGAAATTGAAAGCTCTGTGCTTACGTTCGCCCAAAATTCGTCTATATTTATCATAGTTTTATTATAGCAAAATGCAAAAATTTTTCAAGTAAATAAAAAACAAATACGCAACAAGTTGAAAAATCGCGCCCGACGGGTTATACTTAAATTATGAAAATTTCCTCCCTCGAAATAGAAAATTTCAGGAATTACAAGAGCGCCTCCGTCAAATTCGACGGCGGGCTGAACGTCATATTCGGGGACAACGCGACGGGCAAAACGAATATGCTCGAGAGCGTGTATATGGCGTCCATGCTGCATAGCCCGCGCACTCTTAAAGATAAGGAACTCATAAAAATAGGCGAGGAAAAAGCGAGCATAAAGGTCGTAGTCGACAAAAAATATAAAAAGTATAGGATAGACATTCAAATCGACGAGAGCGGAAAAAAGCGGGTGATGATAGACAAGATCCCCGTGCAAAGGGCGGGGGAATTACTTGGCGTTTTGGGCGTCGTGTTCTTCTCCCCCGACGAGATGAAACTCATAAAAGAGTCCCCGCAGGAGCGCCGCAGATTTATGGATATAGGACTCTCTCAACAACAAAAAAGCTACTTTATCTGTCTGCAACGCTACAATAAACTGCTGAAACAAAAAAATAACCTGCTCAAAAACTACAATCATTCCGACCACGCTGACGAAATGTTGGACGTGTGGGATCTCTCCCTTGCAAAAGAAGGCGCGATTATAATTTCAAAGCGCGTGGAATATATCCAAACCCTAAATCAAGCCGCAAACAGGTTTCATAAAGAGATAAGCATGCAAAAAGAGGAGCTCAAACTCTCATACGAGACGACGATAGAAAATTTCGACAACGTCGAAAAAGAACTCTATCAAAAGATAGTCGCCTCGCGCGAGAAGGACAAGGAACTCGGTTTTTCGACCGTAGGACCGCATAGGGACGACATAAAGATCGAAATCAACGGCAAGGACAGCAGAAAGTACGCCTCGCAAGGGCAACAGCGCTCAATAGCGCTCTCAATGAAGCTCGGAGAGGTCGTCATATACAAAGACGAGATAGGCGAGCCGCCCGTTTTGCTCCTTGACGACGTGCTGAGCGAGCTCGATGAGACGAGACAGACTATGCTCTTAAAAATGACGGAGGGGTTTCAGACTATCATAACGACTTGCAACGATTTCACTGTGGACTGTCCCGCAAAGATCATCAAAATTTCAAACGGAAGAGTTGTCGGCGAGGGTTAAGCGAGACTCTCGCTTTTCTTTTTGCAAACTTTGAACGTGAGCATCGTGAACAAGATCATGAGAGCAAAGAAGAATATCAGATAAAACGGCATGATAGAAAAGCCGATCTTACTTCCCAAAAGCCCGTATAGAGGCGGCATAAACGTGTTTCCGACGTACGCGAAGGCGATTTGAATGGAAATTATCGCGCCCGAAGACGCGAGCCCGAAATTGCCGGGCGTAGAGTGAACGATGCTTGGATATATCGGCGCGCATCCGAGCCCGATTATCAAAAATCCGGCGATAGCCAAATTTGTGCCGCGCACGGGCAGCGCAAGCAAAATCAACCCCAAAAACAAAATACATGTGCCGATTATGATCATTTTCTTGTCCCCGAGCCTGTCCGAGACGAACCCCGCGACAAACCTTCCCGCCGTCATGCCGATGTAAAATAGAGACGCGAGATTTGCGGCTTTTTCCGCGCTCAAAGATTTGACCTGAACAAAATATGTGCTCGCCCACTGCATTGTCGTCGCCTCCGCCGCGCAATATGCGAAAAACCCGAGCAAAATTAGGGGCACGCCCTTGATCTTAAGCGCGGATATCACCCCCACGCTCCCCTTCTGTTCCGCTTCCTTTATCGGATTGACCTTCCAAACGGGCAGGGTCGCAAGCAAAATAAATCCGATGACGATCTGAATGCACGCCACGATGAAATAGCCGCCTCGCCAGCTTATGTTTGCGAGCGAATAACCCATGATAAACGGGCTCACGATCGCGCCGACGCCCCAAAAACAATGTAGCCAGCTCATATGTTTTGCCGAGTAGTGAAGCGCGATGTAGTTGTTTAGCGACGCGTCTATCGCGCCAGCGCCCAAGCCGTACGGGATAGAAGATATCGCGAGCAAATAATATTTGTTTGAAAAACAAAATCCCAAAAGTCCGACGACGGTCAAAAAGACGGAGACCACCGTCACCACCCGCGTGCCCAACTTTTTTGTGAGTTTGTCGGAAAACAAGCTCGAGACGATCGTCGAGCCGGAAATTATCATCGTGAGCACGCCCATAGACGACACCGAAGCGCCCATCTCGACGTGCATGACCGCCCACCCCGCGCCAAGCAGGGAGTCCGGCAGCCCCAAACTGATGAAGGCAAGATAAATTAAAGCAAGCAGCAGCGCGTACATTGTGATTTTTAAGTATTAGTCGTCGAATATTTCGTTTTGAAAAACGAAAAGCGTTTGAACTAACAAAAGGCAGCGTTTTGACGTCTTATAGAGGCAATTTTCAAAAACGGCGCAGCCGCTTGGCCGCGCCCGAGTTTTACATTTCGCTCTTCTCTTTCATCGCGTGGACGAGGGAGTAAATTCTGTCAAGATCGTCCGCCGAGAAGTAGTCGATGGTGATCCTGCCCTTGTTGCGATTGCCTTTGATCTTTACCTTCGTTGCAAAGAGGCGCTTTAGGTCGCTGACGAACTCCTTCATCTCGAGGGTGACTTCCTGATTTTTGTTGGGCCCGACGGGGATATCCTTGCGCGTGAAGTACATGCGGACGTGCTGTTCGAGCTCTCTCACGGACATGCCGCTCTGCACCGCTCTTTTTGCGAGTTCGATCAAAAACGCCTTGTTGTCAATGGAGATGAGCGTCCTTGCGTGACCGGGCGAGAGTTCTCCCGAGCGCACGAGATCGAGCACTTCCTTTGGCAGTTGCAACAGCCTGAGCGTGTTCGTGACGTACGGGCGGGACTTGCCTATGCGCTGAGCGACTTCCTCCTGAGTGAGCCCGTGATTGTCCATGAGCTCGCGCATACCCTCCGCCGCCTCGATGGCGTTGAGGTCTTCCCTATGCAGGTTTTCGATGAGGGAAATTTCCTGTATCTGCTCGGGGGTGTACTCTTTTAGGATCGCAGGGACGGTCTTTTTGCCCGCGATGAGGCTTGCGCGGTATCTTCTTTCGCCCGCGATGATCAGATATCTTTCGCCTTGCTTTGCAAGAATGAGCGGCTGAAGCACGCCGTAGGTCGAGATGGATGAGGCAAGCTCCTTGAGCTTGTCGTCGTCAAAGGATTTTCTGGGTTGCTTGAGGTTGCGATCGAGCAGGGATATGTCTATATCCACGATTTGATAATCCTCGAGATTTTCAACGGGGACGTTCACCTCGCTGTCGCTGAACAGCGCGGAGAGACCCTTTCCAAGTCCGCCTTTTTTTGTCGCCATAATAGCCTCCTAATCTATCTTATTCAAAAATTCTTTTGCAAGAGCGATGTATGCGTTTGCGCCCGCGCAGCGACGGTCGTACGCAAAGATGTTCTTTCCGTAGCTCGGCGCTTCGGCGAGGCGAATGTTGCGCGGGATCTTGCTTTCAAAGACCTTGTCCTTGAAAAACTTCGTTATCTCGTCGAGCACGCCCTTTGTGAGCTTGGCTCTTGCGTCGTACATCGTGAGCACGACGCCCTCTATCTCGATGGACGAGTTGAGATGCTTTTTGACGAGGCGGATCGTGTTCATCATCTGCGTGAGTCCCTCGAGCGCGAAAAATTCGCACTGTATGGGGATGATCACCCCGTCAGACGCCGTGAGCGCGTTGACTGTCAAAAGTCCAAGCGAGGGCGGACAGTCGACGAATACAAAGTCGAACTCACCCTTTAGTTCCTCCAACTTTTCCTCGAGGACGCGCTCCCGCCCTATGACGATCTGAGAAAGCTCCAACTCCGCTCCCGCAACGTCGCTTGAGGATGGAATGAAGAAGAGCCCATCTTCCTCGCTTGGTACGATCGCGTCGTTTATGTCGAGATCTTCGCACAAAACGGAATATATCGAGCCCTTCTCGTTTTTGTCGAACACCCCGAGAGAGCTTGACGCATTCGCCTGCGGGTCGAAGTCCACCACAAGCGTCTTTTTGCCCATTCCCGCGAGCGCCGCCGCGAGATTGACGCAGGTCGTGGTCTTGCCAACGCCCCCTTTTTGATTTGAAAAAGCAATCGTGCGCGCCATAAAAGCAGTGTACCATAAAACGAAAAATTTTTCAAGGCAGTTGCTTAATATTATTTAATATTTTGATTTGAACTTATTTCCGCTTGCCGCCGTAACTTGAGATTTTTGCAAAAATCGTTTTTCAAAACGCGCTTACAGTGGGTGTTTTTTGATCGCTCCGAACTGTCTCGGATATCTTTTCGGGCAGGGCAAAACCTGCTCGAACAGCAGCAAACTTCTCCCGTCTCCGTTCGGGAGAGTCAACCGTTTTGCGCCCTCAAATTTCATATTCAGCACTTTAAGCGCTTCTTTTGCAAGATAAACCTCGTTTTCGTCCGTTTTGTACGCAACGAACGTGCCGCCCGCCTTAAGCATCGGGGAGGCGAGTTCGAGAAGTATTGTCAGCGGCGCGACCGCTCTCGCGGTAACGAAATCGAAAGTGCAAAAAAGCTCGCGCTTCTCTTCCGCGCGTCCGCTTACGGCGGTGAGGTTTGTTACGTTCAGCTCCCTTGCCGCCTCGCTCAAAAACGTCGTCTTTTTCAAGGTCGCGTCAAGGGCAACGACAAATATGTCCTCCCGCGCTATCGCGAGCGGCATGGCGGGAAAGCCCGCCCCCGAGCCTATGTCGAGCAGTCTCGCGCCGCGAGATATGAGGGGGGATGCCGAGAGGGAGTCGAGAATGTGCTTGATCAAAAACTCCTCGTCGTTTGTTATCGCGGTGAGGTTGAAAAGTTTGTTCGCCTCGAGCACCCGCCGCTTGAAGTCGACGAGCTTTTCGCACTTGCCTCTTTCAAGCTCCACGCCGAGCGCTCTTGCTCCTTCCGTCAAAAAGTCTATTTCGTTTTCCACACGAAAATAGTAACATCAATCCCAAAAAATTGCAACCTCGCGGCAAAAATTCCCGCCTCGATTGCGCTTGATTATCTTCCCCCGCTATGCTAAAATGTTTTCGTTATGAAAATAGGTATCATCGCGGCAATGGCCGAAGAGGCCCTGCCGATATATCAAAAGTTGGGAAACGTGAAAAAGGTCGATACCGTCGCGGGCGTGACCGTTCGCGCCGTCATGACAGGCGAGGACGAACTCTTCGTTGCGACGAGCGGCGTCGGCGAGATCCGCGCGGCGCTTGCCGTACAGTTGCTCAAGGACGTCTACTCTGTCGAGGCGATCGTCAACTTCGGCTTCGTCGGCGCGCTTGCAAACGACCTCGACGTGGGCTCGGTTGTGATAGCGGACAAAGTCTGCCACTATCAATTCGACACGTCCGCCTTAGACGGCGTCAAAGCTGGACAGTACGACGGCAAGGACGACGTCTGGTTTGTCCTCGACGAAGGGCTCGTCGCCTCTCTGACGGCTTCTGAGAGCGCTCTGAGGCGGGTGAGCGTTGCCTCCGGCGACGTGTTCGTTGCGGGCGCAGAGACAAAGCACAGTCTGCGTGAGGACTTTGGAGCGCAAATTTGCGACATGGAACTTGCGGGCATTGCCATCGCCGCCGAAAGAAACGGGCTTCCCCTCGTTTCAATCAAAGTCGTTTCCGATCGCGCCGATGATAGCGCTCCCGAGAGCTTCTCTTCTGTTGTCAAAAAGGGCTTGAGCCGCTACGAAGAACTCCTTCCCGCGATCATCCGCACCCTGAACGCCGCAAAGTGATCCAAACTCCACAAAGTATATTGCAAACATCATACGTTCCGCATAGCGGATCAAACGCAGAAACTTTTGATGATGCATATTAGTTTACTTGTTAACTAATATACTGTATGTGACGAAAATATGGCGCGGCAGCCCAAATATCGTCGATAAAGCGACGGGCGCATAAAAACGCCCTTGCGAAGTGAGGAGTTAAAACAAACATCCACCGAGCGCAGGAAAAGTAAAAGTATAAAAGGTAATATTTATAAAAACGCAAAAACATAAAGATCGCGCCGGCATTTTGTCCGGCCACAGAAACCAGCAGACCAAAAAGCGGGAATAAAGGGTGATCTTGCAACATCCAAGCAGCTATACAATTGCCGAAGAGACGTATATAGCCTGTTCAATTAAACATAATGCCTAAATTGTCACGCAAACTTGTCCCGCTTGTGGGAAGTGTAGATTCGAAAAATGCGGGAAAAGCGATTGAATGTCTTCAAAACAACGTTCATACGTTTGTGCATGGGATAACTAAACTACCCTATCAATATTGTAACGTGAAAGATCAAAAGCAACATATTTTTATATAATAGAAGGCTCCATCTCATTAGTTTTGTCGTATCTCATTGGTATAGTCATATCTTATTAGAATAGCTATATATCATTTGGAAAGTCATAACGCATGGGGATAACTTTGCCTCGTCATGATAGCTTCATCTCGAATGGGACGATTTGCCCCGAAAAGATAGTTGATCCCACCGGAACGCCCTATAAAATAATAATCCATATCATTGGGATAACCCTATATCATTATAATACACTACCTCATTATGACACCCGTATTTCATTATGATACCCATATCCCAAGAGGATAGCTTTATAACATCAGAGAGATCTTACTTATTTGAGGATAGCCGTATATTATTAGAATAGTCATTTTCATTAAACCATTCGAAGGAACGAGCGATGCGCAAGATTGTGCGCAGGAGAAGAGCAAGACTACTCGTCGAGCGGTAAAATTTTGTCCCAAACATACGGCAAATTTTGCTTCGAGCATACGGCAAATTTTTCTGTCGAGAATTTTTCCGCGAAGCCGATACATTCCTCATCCCGCGAAAATTCCGATTCCCTGTAATTTTGCTTTCCGCCCCACTCCCCAAACCCCTTGATTTTTCCGCTCCTCACGCCGAATTTCGCTTTTTAGCGCCCATTTCGCCCAACCATCGCTCGACATTTTTCGGCTTTGGCATGCAATATCCGTCCGCTCTCCACTCAAGTCTTCGTTTTTTGATGTCGAACGTGGCGGCTCTTGCATCAACTTTTTCACTCGGCTCGTCCGCTCGTTCGTCTCGCATGTCGACTTTGCGCACCGTCCTCGCCCGCTTTCTCGTTTTTATATGCCCGCCAACCTGTTAAACCCGCATGCCTTTTGCCTTTATGCCTCGTCCCCGCTCGTCGTCACCCAACATGCACGGCCACGCTAATATTCGCTCGCACATACATGTGTAAACAGTTTTGCACTGTTCAGATCGCTACCCGCATTCATTTGCGCACGGATCTTTTCGACTTTTGACAAGTTCACGAGTCTATTACATTGCAGGGAAGGTGTCGGCATATGATCCTCGATTGCCCCTCACGCTTCTCATTCATTCCTTTTGACACATGTCTCACTTATTTACATGCCGCATGCCAAACATATCGTCCCCTCACATCTTTCACTATAATTTCTCTCGTCTCAATGATTTTTGCGCTCACCTTTTTTGTTCGTCTTAAGTTTTTCCTTCTTGTCCTGCACGAATTATATATTGCCCAACATGCTTTGCTTGCCACACGTTTTGCTTGGCGCTCACAATACTTACAATTTCTGCGCTGCTTTAGATCATGCAGAACATTTGCTGTAATTCACAAAGTTTGAATTGAGCCTTTTTGCTGCCGTCGAAATGTCCTGTCTACCATGTCTCGCATGGAGCATGCCGTCACACGTTATGATTGACACCACGCGCTCTGTCAGCCGGCACACGCTATGTTTTGCTGCCATGCATAACATTGGCGTTATGCACAACTCCTGTCATATGATATATTTGCCATAATGTGCTACGCTTGCAGTTCGATACTTACCGTTGTAACCCGTGTTGTTTATTATACAAGTGGTGCGCAACTATCGAATATTGCGCGATGTTTCACATGAAACATCGCGGAAATTGTCTCAAAAATGCCACTGAATAGTGAAGAAATCGAGGTTTTGTCAAACGCGCAAAATTGACTGCAAGACCGCTCTCGGCGATATATCATGTGAATCCCCGTAATCCCTTATATTCTTTAGCTACTTGCCCCACCGATTAGCCCCTTGACAGCAAATTTGCCAATTGATAAATTGTACTTGTGTGCGCTTTTGCTCGTCAATAACCTTAGAGATCGCTCACAAGCAAACTTGGTTGCTCACACTATGACAAATTTGCGTAGTACAAATATTGCCCGCACACGCGCTTGCTTATTCATATAATTGCCGTCATCTTTCTCTTAAGCAGTTCGTCCAATTTGTCTTTGTAGTATAGTGTTTGGCAACAAAATCAATAGTTTCCGGTGAAATTTGGACGATAAACAGGTCATGAATGGCGAAATAAAAATGATTGATTTTCTCAGTTTCTCAACATATGGTCTGAAAGATGTTATAGGCCGGTTTTTTACATAAAAGAAGCGTGACAGTCTGCAGAGCGGTCAGTTTTGTGGCAAAATATCAAAATATTGTTCAAAAGTGTGACTGTAAGCCCAAAAGCCGTAAAGAAGGGTATAAAAAAAGAAGACAGTCGGTCATAAATCGTTTGGGCAGTTGCCATCAATACAGCGGCATTATTTGAGCCGGTCGTCCCAAGCTGAGGAGCTTAACGTGTTTGGGATTTTATTGTGCGCAAGAGAGAAAAACTCCTATCATAAGTCGATCTGTCGCGCAGCGGGGTTTTCGGGTCAGTATGGCGGAAAATTCCAAGAAAAGTCAATGTTTCACGTGGAACAAAAATCCGCTCCGTCCGTTTCACGTGAAACCGAAAACAGCGAAAATGCCACTAAATAGTAGGTGTTTTGCTCACCGAAAAGTAAATTTCGTTCTTTCTCCTTGAAAAATTTTGAGCTCCTTTCACCCAAATTTTTCACCCCGATTTTTCAGAGAATGTTTCGCAAATTTTCTTGATTTTTTTGAATTTGTTTCACAATATTCTATATATGGCGATGCCTTGTCTCGTCAGCCGTTTCCGAGCTTGTAGTTTGTTAATTTTTTGTAAAACATCACTGTTTATTGGCGTTTTTCTTGCCTGAATTTTGTATTTTTACAATGTTTTAGTTCTAAGCTTTATCGCAATAATATCTGTAATTGACCTGTGCTCTGACTAATAATTTTATGGAAGTAAGTTCTGTTTTTGCAAGTTATTCCATATGTTATGGGTATTATTTTGCTTGTACTTACGCTTTTTTCGCTTGAATTGCTATTACCGCACAGTTCAGCTTTTGTCTTTATGACTTACATCAGACGGGTAATTGACTAAAATCGAGTGCGCAAGCAACGCGACTTTCCCATTTGTATACTCAGCGATTACCTTGATTGGCGCATTGCAGTCAGTGGCATAGGACAAGTTTAATGGCGAATCGGAATCGATGTTGACTGCGCACAACAGCTCAATCGAGGACATTGGATTGGACTAATAATGCAAAGAATAGACGGCGACGCTTTCAACAGCGCATAATAGTTCACAAGTATACTAAAATATCAATAAACATTAGCTAATTTAAATATAAATCGTTCTTATCTACTTCGTTGCAAAAAGCGCCTCGCATATAGACTCGTTTAAGTAAGACGAGACGGCGCACATAAGCGCTTTCAAAAGTCGCATAGTTGAAAAGCCGTTTTGTAAGCGACGTTGCTCAAAATCTCCTACGGTCGTCGACCAGACTATGCATTGCTAAAAAGCCCCGAAGCTCGTCGGCTATGCAAAACAAAACCGTAGGACGCACAAAACATTGCGTAACACGCCCTCATGCAAAGCGACGCAAGAGGAAATCGCCCATTTGAATGCACGCGTCAAGACTGCCTATCAAGACATGTCGCGAGAACGCCCTTTTTGCGATTGCGGGATAGGGGAGGCGGGGAGTGTGGTCTCCCCTGCCGGATATGGCGTTGGGTTTGTATACTCCATGAGCAGTTGCCTCCCCATATCCCCGAGTTTTGCAAAAGGAATTGCCTCTGCCGCGACAATCGCGCATGCGATCGCGAGCAAGCGCAAGCAGCAACACGCCGTACAACATGATTTTCGTCATACGGCGGGCGCATACGTTCGCGAACACGCGCAAGTTGCAGCGACATCTTTGCGCCTTAGCGGCCATAAAAGGGCAGCGTGAGCCTATCAAGGCTTCAAGTCACAGAGCGCGTCATACGCTTGTACGGCGACATCCTTCCGTCTCGCATTCCCTCGTTTTTTGCGATCGGCAGGAAGACGTCTTTCGTCAATATGCCGCGAACTCTATCGCTTTTATATGTCCCAATAGCTTGCATAAACCCTACAGCCCGTGTAAACCCCTACAGCTTGCATGTTCCGTGCGGACATTTACGCCTACGCGTGCGCGACGCGTTATGATCTGATTGTTGCGCGCGTGCGTATTGCGTATAAAACCGGGCGCATACCGCGTGATCACGCGCTCTCGAGCAGAAGTTTGTCGGCGATAAGAGCGATGAACTCCCCGTTTGTGGGTTTTTCGTTGGGAGAGTAGATCTTGATCCCGAAAACGTTGTTGATGTTCTCGATTTTGCCCCTGTTCCACGCGACCTCGATGGCGTGTCTGATGGCGCGCTCGACCTTAGACGCGGACGTGCCGTACCTCTCCGCGATGCCGGGATACAGCCGCTTGGTGATCGCGTTGATGATGTCGGGCGTCTCGATGGTCATCTTTATCGCCTCTCTCAAGAACTGATAGCCCTTTATGTGCGCGGGTATGCCCACCGAGATGAAGAGGTTGGCGATCTTCTCGTCGAGCGTCTTGTTGCGCTTGTCGCGCGGCTTGGACGGCGCTTGTTCGCTCGTCAGCTCCTCAATGACCCTGTACAGGACGGCGTAGTCAAAAGGCTTGGCGAGGAAGTAGCTCGCCCCGTATTGCATCGCCTTTTGCACGAACCCGTCCGAAGCGAGCTGAGACATCATGATCACGGCGGGCTTTTTGGAGCTGAGCGCCGCGAGCACGCCGAAGCCGTCCAGCTCCGGCATAACTATATCCAATATGAGGATATCCGGAGAAAGTTCCTCCGCCGCTTTGAGGGCTTCCGCGCCGTTGTACGCGACGCCGACGACGGAGCAGTCCTCTTTTGAGGAGAGAAAGTCCTTGAGGCTCAATGCAAGGGATTGGTTGTCATCTGCAATCAGAATGGATTTTGTCATGTTGCACACTCCTTATAAGATTTGTGAGTATTATAGCGCCAGATAGCGTGGCGAAAAACTGCGGAATATGGCAGGGAACGTCTTAAGCTGTCTGAATTTCGGATAACCGGACAAAGGTGCGCATAATTTGTATTTTATTGATGAAAAAATAATAGAATAAAAGGTGAAAAATGGCAAGCATTTTTTAGTAAAAAATTTTTCGACCACAAGATGCAGGCGCGAAAATGTCACTAAACACAAGATATTGCGATTCGTCAAAAAATCGTGAAAAACGACAAAATTCGACAAAATCGCAGCGCGAATACCGCCAAAATAAGTGAAAAATCAACAGTATACGGGAAGAAAATAGTTTAATATTCAACGATTTTATAGTTCGCCCGCGCCTAAAGACAGAGAGACCCCTCAAAAACCGCGTTTTATCAGCTCGAGAGCGTTCTGAACAAGCGTGCGTAGCTTAGGTTCGAGTTGGTGGAAGGGGCGTCGGGCACGAAATATAAAGGAAAATTAAGAAAGCAAAGCGTAACTTTTTGTGGCGTAGGGTGTAATATAAGTGAACAAAGCAAAAAGGAGAGGCTACAATGAAAGCTAAAAAAATTATTCTTGCATCAATAGTAGTAGCGGCGCTCATCATAGCGTGTTGTTGCCTTGCGGCTTGCAACGGAGCAAACGACGCGCTCGACGACGCGCAGATCGGCGTGGTGAAGGCATTTGGAGCTATATCGCCCGCCGAGAATGTCTTAACGCAGACGGCGGTCTTGTCGAACGACAAATATATCGTCACGGTCATCACTTCGGACTACGTTTCCGAGTACGTTTTGGGCAAGGACCTCAAAATTTCTTCCAAGCGAGACGTGTTGGGAAGCTCGGCTGCCTTAGCGGCGGCAGAGGGCGGATCGGCTCTTGAGAGAGCATACGCCGAAGCGCTCGCGCAATCGGGGATAGACGAGGCGAATGTGACGGGCTTTGACTTCGATCGCGACACTTACATGGGCAAGCCCGCCTACAAGGTCGAGATCGAGGAAGTGGGAGCAAAATATAAATATGTGTTTGATATTTCGGACTTTTCGGTGCTCGACAGCGAGATAGAATTCGAAAACGACAAACACTTTGGCTCGTACATAGACGAGGCGACGGCAATGAGGCTTGCGCTTTCGGCGCTGAATATAAGCGAGAGCGCCAAGACCAACGCCGTGATAAGAAGCGAGGTCGAGGACGGCAGAAGACAATATAAACTGAGCTTTGACTTCGAGGGCTATCGCTATGACGTCACGATAGACGCGGCGAACGCGGTGATCGTCAAGCTGTCAAAGAGCGTGCTCGCAAACGTCGGCGAGACGCCCGCACTGCCCCAAGCGATAACCGTAGACGAGGCAAAGCAGATCGCGCTCGGCTTTGTGTTCCCAAACGGCGCGGACGGCGAGACGTATTCCTTCCGCAAGGTCAAGTTGGACTATGAGGACGGGCAGCAGTTCGTCTTTGAGGTGGAGCTCGTCGCAAAGGGCTCGGAGTACGAATTTGAGATCGCGGCAAACGGCGGCGGGATATTGGACGTCGAGATAGATGTCGAAAAGTCCACTCGCCCCTCCACGACGCCTTCGGACGCACGCTTTATCACGCGAGACGAGGCGTTGAGCGCGGTGAGAACGCATCTTGCGGGGCAGGACTTTTACCTCATCGAGATCGAGATCGAAAAGGAAGGCGTCGGCAGCGGCAGGCGGTATTTCTATGAGGTCGAAGTGAGGCTGAACGGCGCAAAGCGCGAGTTCCGAGTGGACGCCGTGACGGGCGAAGTGACCGAAGAGGGCGCGCCTCAGGGCGAGGCGGTCGTCACGGAGGAGCAAGCTGTAGAGATCGCGATAAGCGCGTTCGGGCTGGACGCTCAGACGATAACCCACAGGACGGTCAAACTCGAAAGAGAGGACGGAGTTTTGTGCTTCACGGTCAAATTGTACGTCGGAACGAAGAAGTACGAGGCGCAGATCAACGCCGTGACGGGCACGGTTTTGGAGCAGGATGTCGAAGGCGGCCCTCCCGCGCCTGCGAACATCATATCAAAAGAGCAGGCGATAACAAACGTCAAAGAGGTCGTGGGCGCGAACGCGGTCGTGGGCGAGGTGGAACTCGAGAGCGAGAACGGGCGCTACGTCTACGAGATCGAAGTGATCGTGGGCGGCATAGAGTACGACTACTTTGTCGACGCGGTTTCCGGCGCAGTCAGCAAAAACAACGACTTTGTGAGCGGCGGCGTGGCTTCGATCAGCGAGGAGCAGGCGCTTGAGATCGCGCTGAAGGAGTTTGGCCTCGAGGGCGTGCAAGTGACCGTCGTCAAGATCAAGCTCGAGCGTGAAAAGGGCAGGCCCTGCTATGACGTCGAGTTTTTCAACAACAGTTTGAAGTATGAGATAGAGATAGACGCAACGACGGGCGCAGTTCTCGAAAAGGACGTCTCCTACGATTGATTTGATGCGGGGGCAACAAGAGGCGGTTTGGCGATTTGTCAAGCCGCTTTTTAAATTCTCAAATACGGATTGTTTTTGCTTGTTCGTTATGCTAAATTATATATGGAGCGTTTGTTGTAACATGAGTGCGCTCCCCACTCCACACAAACAGAACACCTATTTTACCGCTGTTTAAAAAAGTGATTAAAAAACTTAACTTATTTTAGCTTTATTGTTGACATCTAAAATTGTATATGTTATAGTTTTAGTAAAGATGGTAACAGACCATTTAGGAGGAACGAAGCATGGCATACACAAAGTTTGGTGAGTTTATGAGGATACAGAGAATCAGACATAAAGAAACAATGTCGAATACGGCAAAATTGTTAGGAGTTACACTCCCATTTGTTTCTGCAGTGGAAACAGGGAAGAGAAATGTCCCTGATAATTGGTTTGATATTATTACCAAACACTATTCATTGTCGGTACAAGAGCAGCAAGAATTATCACAAGCCATAGCAGAATCCAAGACACAGGCAAAAATTGATTTGACGAGCGCAACACAATCTCAAAGAAGAGTTGCTTTGCAATTTCAGCGTTCGTTTGAAGATCTGGATGACGAAACGGCTAATGCAATATTCAACCTATTAAATAAGGAGGAAAAGTGATTGGATTACGAAACTAAACCGACAAATCGCAAAGAACTGCGCTTATATGCTAAATTATTTCGCTCAATTACAAAGGTTGGACAAGATACCCGAATGGATCCTGTTGCAATGCTTGATATGTTGCCGGATATAGAAGGGTTTGAGGATGTACACTATGAAATTTTAGATGATAATGAACTTCCATGTAACGTGCCGGCACAATGTAATCAAAACGAGTATGGGTATATAATACAAATCAAAAATTCAGTATATAAAGGAGCGGCAGAAAACAATATTGGCGGATACAGAATGCATATCATGCATGAAATAATGCATGTGTTTGCTGATAAACTTGGTTTCAAACCAATTTATTCTCGTACAATAATCGCAAAAGATACGCCATGTTATCGTAGGCTTGAATGGATAGTAAAAGCATTAGCAGGCGAGGTGATGATGCCATATGAGGCGACACAAAATATGTCCGTTGAACAAATAATGACTACATATGGTGTATCCGAAAAGGCTGCTGAAAAAAGAAAAACATATTAACACTACATAAAAGAACAGCGCATAAAAGTTGTTGCAGCAACTTTTATGCGCCATTCAGAAGTGCCATAATGGCTCTAGAATATGCATATTATAGCACTCTCTGTCTTTTATGTCAAGTATTTGACGGCAACCAAAGGTTGACTAAAGTTATAGGAGCTATAATATGCAAAAAACTATTGTACATTATGGGACAGGGTGTAAGGATGTTTTTCACGCATACATGGTGAAACATGCTCGGTTTGATGGTGAGCTGGAAATACCATGTGTGAAAACAACCGACATTTTACCTACGCGACTTGTCCCGTTCTCTCATGCGAAATCAGAAAAAGATCACACCGGGTTCGTGGTTTTTTATGAGCATGATGAAAAGATAGAGCCCTTTTGGAATGATCCCAAGAGGTATCTATCTGTTCTCAAACAGTTTGATGGAGTAATCACTCCGGACTACAGTTTGTATTACGATATGCCGCTTGTAATGCAAGAGTGGAATACATATCGCGGCAGGGCTGTCGGCGCATGGCTGAATGATAATGGAATCCCGACGATCCCAAATGTACGTTGGGGAGATGAACGTACATACGAATTGGCTTGTCTTGGGGTGGAATGTAACTCAACAATAGCTGTAGGAACGCATGGCTGTATCAAATCTCAAGAATACAAACATATGTTTATCAAAGGATTTGATTATATCTTGAACAAATTACAGCCTAAAAATGTTGTAGTTTACGGAAGCGCACCATCAAGAATATTCTGTTTGGCAGAAATGTATGGCGTCAGCATAATGCAGTATGAAAGCTATTTCAGTTTATCTCATAAAAAGGAGGTAGGCTGATATGGGAGCAGGAAATAGCGGCCATTTTTATGGCACAAAAGGTAGTATAAGTAGAATTGACGCTAATGCAAACAGAATGTCAAAAAAGTATCCTATAACACAAAAAGGATATTTTGGACAACCTGGTAAGAATAGTGGAATCAGAGTGATATGTAGTACAACACCAATAGAAACTGCAAAGCACTTTTATAAGCAGATAAGTAAAGGCGGACATGAAGAACAATTAGCTAATGGGCGTGGGAAACAAACCATTTTTTCTGACGGATCAAGAGTGGTCTTTCGTTTATATTCTAAATCCGGAAGTCCTGCGGTTGAGATTCGAATTATTAAATCTGGCAAGATTAAGCCACAAAAAATTCATTTTGAGGAGGAAAGAAAATGACTATATGGCAATTTGATGAAAATATGATAGAAATGTTCAAAGGCATTGTAGGCAAACGGTTTTTGTCGGTGGAAACTGACGATTCTATGGAAGGGCAGTCTTATTGTGTGGCTCGTCTCAATTTTGACGGCACGTCCATATTGCTTAAAAACGGGGAAGAAGAGATCGCTATGTTTGAAAATGAGGACGTTCCATATGAGGAAGCGGCAAAATTTTCATGTAGCATAAGCGATACAGCCCATCCGTTTATGCCCGGTTTGGAAGGCGCAGGCGTAAAAATGTATGACGTAGACGAGCTTGTAGCGAGCGTTGAGATTGTATCCGATACGATCAAATGTGCTGAACAGGGCATAGATATCGTTATTGACATGGCGTTGATAGTCAGGACGGAAAACCATTCGTTTATATTTTCAAAGAGCCATGTATGGTTTGACGAAGTTATATATGTGAATGTCGACAAAAGCATTGATGATGTTTGTCCACTGTTTTCAGATTTGAGCCTTTGGAATAATGACGGGGAATTTGACGTGTCGACAGAAAGGACTATACGAAAAGTATAAAATATTTCAAAGGAGTGGAATGCCATGAAAGGAAATACTCTGAATGAATTTATAAGCGACTTATACTACAATCCCGAAAAGGAAATTGTTTGCGGTGGCGGGAGGTATATCATATCCGGTTTTAGCGATGAAACGGGCAAATTGTATACTTTGCAAGTTTGCACAATAGAGGAAGATTCCAAAACGCTGTTTGCACATACTTCCAAAGATAGGCGCGAATGCGTCACCGCTTTTGAAGAGGCAAAGATTTTCAATGGCAAAACGATATATGAAGCGGAAAACGACATAGAAGTGCTATTCGGATAGTTAGCTTAGCAGGGGTTTATGAGGAGCGCCTCTTTTTGACGGCAAGACTTTTTGGAAGGTCGAGCGGGAGATAGAGTGGGTGGACGATCGACGAGCGTCTGCCGTTTATATATGATAGGTTGAGTCAAAAACACAATACATAATGCAAATTTGAGGAGGAAAGCATGGTTCAGGTGTTGAAAGACAAGTATGGAAGAAAGTTGGGCGAGATAAGGGACGAGGGCGCAAGGCAGACCGTCTACGACAAGTACGGAGCGAGGCTCGGCTACTTCGACGGCCGCTGCACCTACGACAAGTTCAATCGCAAGATCGGCGAGGGCAATTGGCTTGCGACGTTGATAAAGGACTGAGCGAAGCTGTTGAAAAGAGCAGAGCGAGGCGGTTGATAAATGGTGTGATTTTGCGGGGATAAAGGGCTGAGATTCGATAGGCAAAGCCCGCAGTCCCGCATTTTGCGAGGGGCAGGGAGAGAGGCGAAGAAAAATAAAATTTACCCGCGCAAGGGATGTCAAATGCTTGACTTATGTTTTTCGTTTATATTATATTATAGGCATGACAGACTTGCATGGGTTTCTCCGTAAGGAGAAAAGAAGAGGAGTTGAAAATATAACGAGATAAAGAGCAGTTTTTGCACGCGGGAAAACTGCTCTTTAATTTTGGAGGAATATGAAAAAAGTAGGATTGATCATGGGGAGCGCGTCCGACCTTCCCGTCGTCGAAAAGGCGGCGGCTGTGCTTGAAGAGCTTGGAGTGCCGTTTGAGGCGCACGTTTTTTCTGCGCATCGCACCCCCGAAGAGGCAAGAGAGTTTGCAAAAAACGCGAGAGCCAACGGCTTTGGCGTGATAATCGCGGCGGCGGGCATGGCGGCGCACCTTGCGGGAGCGCTTGCCGCAAACACGGCGCTTCCCGTCATCGGGATCCCCGTGAGATCCGCCTCTCTTGACGGCATGGACGCGCTGCTTTCAACAGTTATGATGCCTTCGGGCATTCCCGTTGCGACCGTTGCGATCGACGGGGCAAAAAACGCGGCGTATCTTGCGGCGCAGATCATCGCGCTCGACGACGAAAAGCTGTATCAAAGGCTTCTCAAAGCAAGGGAAGACGCAAGGCGCGACGTCCTCAAAAAGGACGAGGAAGTGAGCAAAAAATTCGGCGCATAAGCCGAGAGGAGATATTATGGAAAAGAAAGAACAACTTTATGAGGGCAAAGCAAAAAAGGTTTTCGCAACCGACGACCCCAACTTTTGCATCGTGTCTTACAAGGACGACGCGACCGCGTTCAACGGGCTCAAAAAGGGCACGATAGAGGGCAAAGGCGTCGTCAACAACCGCATGACCAACATGCTCATGCAATTGCTTGAAAAGAGCGGAGTTCCCACGCATTTCGTGAAGGAGCTATCCGACAGGGACACGCTCGTCAAAAAAGTCAAGATCGTGCCGCTCGAGGTCATCATCCGCAACGTTTCTGCGGGCAGCTTTGCAAAGAGATACGGCGTTGAAGAGGGCATAATTTTCGACGAGCCCACCATCGAGTTTTCCTACAAGTGCGACGAGCTCGGCGACCCGCTCATCAACGAGTATCACGCCTTAGCGCTCAAGCTCGCGACAAAGGAAGAGATCGAGACCATCAAGAGATATGCTTTCAAGGTCAACGAAGTTTTGAAGGAGTATTTCCTCGAGCTGGGAGTGCGCCTCATCGACTTCAAATTGGAGTTCGGAAGATTTGACGGCAAGATCGTGCTCGCGGACGAAATTTCCCCCGACACCTGCCGCTATTGGGACGCAAAGACGGGCGAGAAGCTGGACAAGGATCGCTTCAGAAGGGACTTGGGCGGCGTTGAGGACGCCTACCGCGAGATCTTCAGAAGAGTCACCTCAAAATGACAAAACAGGCGCTTTAGCAAATCAAAAACGATAGATAAAGCGCAAGTTTTGTTGACAAAGATAATATTATAGGAGATTTGTATGTCAAATATCCATGAGGAATGCGGCGTGTTCGGCATCTTTGCGCCGACAAAGCAAAACGTCGCGCACACCGCCTACTACGCGCTGTTTGCGTTGCAGCACAGGGGGCAGGAATCGGCGGGGATCGTCGTCAACAACGACGGCGTTTTCAGCGCGTTCAAGGACGAGGGACTCGTCAACGACATCTTCTCGGAGGACGTGCTCGAAAGGCTTGGCGAGGGAAATATGGCGATAGGCCACGTCAGATATTCGACGACGGGCGGGGGCGGAAGAGAAAACGCTCAGCCCATCGTCGTCAATCATCTGAAGGGAAATATGGCGCTCGCGCACAACGGCAACCTGGTCAACTCGTATGAGCTGAGATGCGAGCTTGAAAACACGGGCGCGATCTTTCACACCACGTCGGACACGGAAGTCATCTCGTATATCATCACCAAAGAGAGATTGACGAGCGGCTCTATCGAGGCTGCGGTGCTGAGGGCGGTGGACAGGATGAAGGGCGCGTTTTCGCTCGTGGTCATGTCGCCCTCGAAGCTCATCGCGCTTCGCGACCCGCACGGTTTCAGACCGCTTTGCTACGGCGTGAGGGACGACGGCGCGTACGCCGTTGCCTCAGAAACTTGCGCTCTCGACTCAATCGGATTTACGCCCATAAGGGAGATCGAGCCCGGCGAAATGCTCGTGTTCACCAAAAACGGCGTGACATCCGACCGTTCACATTGCGGAGGGGAAAAGGCGCTTTGCGTGTTCGAGTTTTTGTACGTCGCAAGGCCGGACTCCGTCATCGAGGGACACTCCGTGCACGAGGCGAGAAAGCAGGCGGGCAGATTTTTGGCGAAGCAGTTCAAGATAGACGCGGACATCGTCGTCGGCGTGCCGGACTCCGGACTTGACGCCGCCTACGGCTACGCGCTCGAATCGGGCATACCGTATGGGATAGGCTTCATCAAAAACAAATATATCGGCAGGACGTTCATCGCGCCCGGTCAGGAGGCGAGGGAGGACCTCGTGCGCATCAAGCTCAACGTGCTCGGCTCGGCGATAAGGGGCAAGCGCGTCATTCTCGTCGACGACAGCATCGTGAGGGGCACGACGAGCAGAAGGATCGTCACCCTGCTTCGCGACGCGGGAGCGACTGAGGTGCACATGCTCTCGTCTGCGCCCAAGTTTTTGAACCCGTGCTACTACGGGACGGACATCGATTCAAGAGAAAACCTCATTGCGTGTCATCATTCGACGGAAGAGATCGCCGAGATAATCGGCGCGGACTCCGTAGGTTATCTCGACCTCGACAAAGTGGCATTCTTGACAGGCGGGGACGGCACGGGCCTTTGCAAGGCGTGCTTTGACGGGCAGTATCCGACCGAAACTCCCGCCGTCGGCAAAAAGTCCCGCTTTGAGAGATGGGACAGACCCATCAGCGAAAATCCGAAATTCAAGGAGTGAACCATGAAAGACAGCTACTCTGAAAGCTACAAACAGGCGGGCGTGGACATCACGGCGGGATATAGGGCGGTGGAGCTCATGAAAAAGCACATCGCGCGCACCCTTCCAAAGGGCGCGGAGAACGTCGGCGACTTCGGCGGACTGTTTGCGCTCGACCTCGCCGGGATCAAAGATCCCGTGCTCGTGTCGGGAACGGACGGCGTCGGCACAAAACTTCGCCTTGCGATACTTTTGAACAGGCACGACACCATCGGCATCGACTGCGTCGCCATGTGCGTGAACGATGTCATCTGTTGCGGGGCGAGACCCCTCTTTTTCCTCGACTATATCGCGTGCGGCAAGAACGTGCCAGAAAAGATCGCGGCTATCGTCGGCGGCGTGGCGGAAGGCTGCGTGAGAGCGGGCTGCGCGCTTATCGGCGGCGAGACGGCCGAACATCCCGGCACGATGGCGGAGGACGACTACGACCTTGCGGGCTTCACCGTCGGCATCGTGGACAAGAGCAAGGTGATAGACAAAAACAAAATGCGGGCGGGCGACGTCATGATCGCTTTGAAGAGCAGCGGCGTGCATTCAAACGGCTACTCGCTCGTGAGAAAGGTCTTCGACGTTGAAAACGCCGACTTGCTCGCTCCCGTAGAGGAACTCGGCGGACGGTCTCTCGGCGAGGCCCTGCTCGAACCCACGAAAATCTACGTCAAACCCGTGCTCAAATTGCTCGAGAGCGTTGAAGTGAGAGGAATTTCCCACATCACGGGCGGCGGATTTTTTGAAAACATGCCTCGCTCGATCAAGAAAGGATTGGGAGTGAAGATCAAAAAGAGCGACGTGCAGATCCCCGAAATATTCAAGCTCATTCAAAAGCGCGGCGGGATAAGCGAGCACGACATGTTCAACACCTTCAATATGGGCGTTGGCATGAGCGTGATCGTAAAAAGAGAGGACTTGGATCGCGCGATCGAAATTTTGAGAGCGGAAGGAGAAGATGCGTATTTGCTCGGCGAGATAGTCGATGGCGAAGGCGTCATCTTGGCATAAAAAGCATTTTATCAAACTAAAATCGGAAGATAAACCGCCGATTTTGCAAGAACACGCGTTTTGCAAAGGGCAATCAAAAGCGGCAAATAAAAAATGAGGTCAACATGACAAAAACGAAGATAGCCGTTCTCTGTTCGGGCGGCGGCACAAATTTGCAGGCGATCATCGACTTTCAAAAGGCGGGCAAGCTCGAGCACGGAGAGATAAAGATCGTCGTGAGCGATAATAGTGGCGCGTTCGCGCTTGAAAGGGCAAAGCAAAAAGGCATAAAGACCGCCGTTTTCGACAGGCGCGAGATGTCAAAAGCCGAGAGGGAAGAAAAAATGATGCAAACTCTCAAGGCGGAGGGCGTGGAGCTCGTCGTGCTCGCGGGCTTTTTGAGCGTGCTTGGCGAGAGATTCGTGAGCGAGTGGAAGGGGCGCATAATCAACGTGCATCCTGCGCTCATTCCGAGTTTTTGCGGCATGGGAATGTTTGGTCTTCATGTGCACGAGGCGGCGCTTGCTCGCGGAGTGAAGGTGACGGGCGCGACGGTGCATTTTGTCACTGAGGAGTGCGACGGCGGCCCCATCATCGCGCAAAAAGCGGTCGAGGTGAGAGACGACGACACCCCCGAGAGCTTGCAAAAGCGGGTCATGCGCGAGGCGGAGTGGCAAATTTTGCCCGAGTCTGTGGAAAAGGTCGCGAAAGAGCTCGCCCAAAGGCGCGAGCAAAAAGAGTTGTAACGAGCAAGAAAGCCGCAAAGAGACGAACAGAAGAGTGTAACGGGCAATAACGGCTCAAACGAGCAAGAAGAATTGTAAAAATATTATATCCAAAAAAAAAGAGAGGTTTTTATGAGCTACGTCAGAAAGAGCATGGCAAGAGCGCTGCAAAACAACGCGTATCCCGGAAGAGGTATCGTCGTTGGAAAATCCTCCGACGGCAAGAAGGCGGTGTTTGCTTATTTCATAATGGGAAGAAGCGAAAACAGCCGCAACAGAGTGTTTGGAGAATTTGAAAACGGACAACTCAAAACGCTTCCGTTCGACGAGAGCAAGGTGCAGGACGCGTCCCTCATCATCTACTCCCCCGTGAAGGAAGTGGAGTTTGAAGGAGGCAAGGACGTCATCGTCACAAACGGAGATCAAACGGACACTATAGAGGAGAGCCTCAAGGCGGGCAAGTGCTTCCGTCATGCCCTCAACACGCGCTGCTTCGAGCCGGACGCCCCCAACTTTACCCCTCGCATAAGCGCGATCTTGCACTTTGGCAAGAGGGCGAGCGACAACAAGTTCTCCTACGAGCTGTCCATTTTGAAGAGTGCTGACGGCAAGGGAAAGAAGTGCAATCGCTTTTACTTCGACTTCGAGGCGGTGAGCGGAGTGGGGCACTTTATCCACACATACAAAAAGGACGGAAATCCGCTTCCTTCCTTCGAGGGGGAACCCGAGAGGGTTATCATTCCAAACGACGTCCGCGCCTTTGCAAACGAGATATGGAACGCGCTGGATGAAAACAACAAGATCTCCCTTTATTGCGTCGCGTACGACCTTAAAACCGGAGAAAGCGAGAGGGCGCTCTTCAACAAAAACGAGAAGTAAAACTCAACACAGGCTTCAAAAACGATAAAAATCGACGCAAATCGACATAAATCGAGCTAAACCGACACAGTGCGACAAGACCCGCGAGATCATAAGTCGACAAACATCGACAATGTTCGACAAAAAGATACAAAGCTCGAGCGAAAGCGGCAAGGCTCGACATAAAACGACAAAGGTCGAGCGAAACCGCAAAATGCGAGCAAAAGGCGACATATATCGACAGAGCTCGACGGATAGCGCAAAATGCGACAAAAATCCGCGAAAAGAGACAAAAAATCATGTAGAGGTGGAATATGAACGAATTTTCTTTGAAATACGGGTGCAATCCCAACCAAAAACCCGCGCGCATCTTTATGGCGGACGGCGGCGACTTGCCTGTTGAAATTTTGAACGGCAGACCGGGATACATCAACTTTCTCGACGCCTTCAACTCCTGGCAGCTCGTCAAGGAGATAAAGGACAACACCGGCTTCACGGCGGCGACAAGTTTCAAGCACGTTTCGCCCACCTCAGCCGCGATTGGCAAGCCCATGTCCGACAGGCTGAAAAAGAGCTGTTTTGTGGACGACATAGAGGGTCTTGACGACTCCCCGCTTGCGCTTGCGTACGCTCGCGCGAGAGGAACGGACAGAATGTCTTCGTTTGGGGACTGGATCGCCCTCTCCGACGAGTGCGATCTGACAACGGCAAAGATAATCGCAAGAGAGGTTTCCGACGGCGTCATCGCTCCCGCGTATACGAAAGAGGCGCTCGAGCTTCTCAAAACCAAGCGCAAGGGCGGCTACAACATCGTCAGGATAGATCCGTCCTACGTCCCGCAGGAGATAGAGCGCAAGCAGGTGTTCGGAGTGACTTTCGAGCAGGGAAGAAACAATTTCAAAATAGACAGAGCCTTGCTTGACAACGTCGTCACGAGCAATAAAAACCTGCCCGACGACAAGGCGACGGACCTCATCATCTCGCTCATAACTCTCAAGTATACGCAGTCCAACTCCGTGTGTTTTGCGACGGACGGACAGGCGATAGGCGTTGGCGCGGGGCAGCAGTCGAGAATACATTGCACCCGCCTCGCAGCGCAAAAAGCGGACTTGTGGCATCTGAGACAGCATGATAAAGTGCTGAATTTGCAATTTGCAGACGGCGTAGGCCGTCCCGAAAAGAACAACATAATCGACCTCTATCTCTCGGACGATCCGAGCGAGGTCTTGGGCGACGACGTCTGGCAAAAGAACTTTGCCGTGCGCCCCGAACCCTTCACGAAGGAAGAAAAAGAAGAGTATCTCAATAGCATAACGGGCGTGTCGCTCGGCTCGGACGCGTTCTTCCCGTTTTCGGACAACATCGAGAGGGCGGCGGCGAGCGGCGTGAGCTTCGTCGCAGAGCCGGGCGGATCGCTCAGAGACGACCTCGTGATAGAAGCGGCAAACAAGCACGACATGGTGATGTGCTTCACGGGAATGAGACTTTTCCATCATTGATAGGGAGGGGAATATGAGAGTATTGGTCGTTGGCGGCGGAGGAAGAGAACACGCCGTCGTGAAAGCGTTGAAGAAAAGCAAAAAGGTCGACAAGCTGTTTTGCGCGCCCGGCAACGGCGGCATAGCGGCGGACGCGGAGTGCGTGAGCGTAAAAGCCACCGATATTAAAGGCATGGTCGAGTTCGCAAAGGCGAACGGCATAGATTTTGCCGTCGTCACGCCCGACAATCCCCTCGTGCTCGGCATGGTCGACGCGCTCGAAGAGGTCGGGGTCAAGTGCTTCGGCCCAAACGCGAAGGCGGCCGAGATAGAGGGCAGCAAAGTCTTTTCCAAAAGGCTCATGCAAAAGTACGGGATCCCCACTGCAAAGAGCGAAGTTTTCGACAACGCGAAGGACGCGCTCTTGTATCTTGAGACCTCTGAATATCCCTGCGTGGTCAAGGCGGACGGACTTGCGCTCGGCAAGGGCGCGATCATCGTCAACGACTTTGAGGAGGCAAGGGCGGCGATAGACGAGATCATGGTGGAGCACGTCTTCGGCGAGAGCGGCAACAGGGTGCTCGTCGAGGAGTTTTTGACGGGACCGGAAGTTTCGGTGCTCTCCTTCACGGACGGCAAGACGCTCGTCCCGATGGTCTCCTCGATGGATCACAAGCGCGCGCACGACTTCGACATGGGGCTGAACACGGGCGGCATGGGCGCTGTCGCGCCAAATCCGTACTACACAAAGGAAATTCAAGAGGAGTGCATGCAAAAGATATTCCTTCCGACAGTTCGCGCGATGAACGCGGATGGCAGACCTTTCAAGGGCTGTTTGTACTTCGGCCTGATGCTGACAAAAGACGGGGCGAAGGTGATAGAGTACAACTGCCGCTTCGGCGATCCCGAAACACAGGTGGTGTTGCCCCTTCTCGAGAGCGATCTGTTTGAGATAATGCTCGCGGTAGCCGACGAGAGACTCGGCGAAGTCGAAGTGAAGTTTTCAACGGACAGCGCGTGCTGCGTGGTGCTTGCAAGCGACGGATATCCGCAAAAATACAACACAGGTTATCAAATCGACCTTCCAACGCTCGACAAAAACGAATACATCTATATCGCGGGAGCAAAGGCGGAAGGGGACAAACTGTTGACGTCCGGTGGCAGAGTGCTCGGCGCGGTGGCAAGGGGCGCGACGCTTGCGGGCGCAATTGACAAGGCATATAAATTGGCAGGCAAAATACACTTTGAAAACGCCTTTATGCGCCACGACATAGGCCGTCGCGCGCTCGAGGCGATAGAGAGGAAATGATGGTTTTCAGAATTTTTGTCGAAAAAAAACCCGGCTTTGACAACGAGGCGAAGGCGCTGAAGTTCGACATCAACGAACTGCTCGAGATCAAGGGCGTGACAAGAGTGCGCCTTTTGAACCGCTACGACGCGGAGGATATGGACAGGGCGCTGTTTGACACGGCAGTTCGCACGGTGTTTTCCGAGCCGCAGATGGACGCGACCTACGACTCCCTCGAAGAGGACGGCGCAAGGGTGTTTTTGACGGAGTATCTGCCCGGACAGTTCGATCAGAGGGCGGACTCCGCCTCTCAATGCATTCAGCTCATCTCAAAGGGCAAGCGCCCGACGGTGAGGACGGCAAAGGTCTTTATGATCTACGGCGACATCACGGATGAGGAGCTTGCGACGATCAAGCGCTACGTCATCAACCCCGTCGAGTCCCGCGAGGCGGACAAGGCTTTGCCGAGCACGCTCAAAGCGGAGTATCCCACCCCGAGCGACGTCGAGATATTGCACGGATTTTTGCAGCTCGACGAGAGAGGACTTGATGAGTTCAGACAAAAATACGCGCTCGCGATGGATCTTGCGGACGCAAAGTTCTGTCAGGAGTACTTCAAAGGAGAAAAAAGAGATCCGTCTCTCACCGAGATACGAATGATCGATACATATTGGTCGGATCACTGCCGCCACACCACGTTTTTGACGACGATAGACGACGTCACGTTCGAGGACGCCGAGATAGAGGCGGCGTATGAGGACTATCTTTCCGCAAGAAAGGAAATTGGCAGGACAAAGCCCGTCAACCTCATGGACATAGGCACGATCGCGGCGAAGTTGCTCAAGGCTCGCGGCAAGCTCGCGAAACTCGACGAGAGCGACGAGATCAACGCCTGCACGGTCAAGATCAAGGTCAACGTGGACGGCAAGGACGAGGATTGGCTGTTGCTCTTCAAAAACGAAACGCACAACCATCCCACAGAAATAGAGCCATTCGGCGGCGCGGCGACCTGCATCGGCGGCGCAATACGCGACCCGCTTTCGGGCAGGAGCTACGTCTATGCGGCGATGCGCGTCACGGGCGCGGCAAACCCCCTCGTTCCCGTCAAGGACACATTGGCGGGCAAGCTCCCGCAGCGAAAGATCGTGACTACGGCGGCGGCGGGCTATTCGTCGTATGGCAATCAGATCGGGCTCGCGACAGGGCAGGTGGACGAGATGTATCACGAAGGCTACGTCGCAAAGAGGCTGGAGATAGGCGCGGTCATCGCCGCGACTCCTCAGGAGAACGTGCGGCGCGAAGTCCCAAAGGCGGGAGATCGGGTCATCTTGCTCGGCGGCAAGACGGGCAGAGACGGCTGCGGCGGCGCGACTGGTTCGAGCAAATCGCACACGCAAAGCTCCCTCACGCAATGCGGAGCGGAAGTTCAAAAGGGCAACGCTCCGGAAGAGAGAAAGTTGCAGAGGCTTTTCCGCAACAAGGAGGCGACGCTTCTCATCAAGCGTTGCAACGACTTCGGCGCGGGAGGCGTGTCCGTCGCGATAGGCGAGCTTGCGGACGGGCTTGAGATAAACCTCGACCTCGTTCCCAAAAAGTACGACGGGCTGGACGGCACGGAGCTTGCCATCTCGGAGTCTCAGGAGAGAATGGCGGTGGTCGTCGAGGCGGACAAAGTCAGGCGCTTCGTCGCGCTCGCAAACGAGGAGAATTTGGAGGCGACGGAAGTCGCGAGAGTCACGGATGAAAACCGCCTCGTCATGAAGTGGCGGGGCAAGGCGATCGTCGACATCTCGAGGGAATTTTTGAACTCCAACGGAGCGGAGAAGCACATTCGCGTCAGATCTCAAGCGGCAAAACCGTTTGCAAAGCGCGTCCCGACGGACTTCAAGGCGGGCTACGAGGCGTTACTTGACGATCTCAACGTCTGCTCCAAACGCGGGCTGGCAGAGAGATTCGATTCGACGATAGGCGCGGGCACGGTGCTCATGCCATTTGGCGGCAAATATCAACAGACTCCTCCGCAGGCGATGGTCCACCTCATCTCGCTTGAAAACGGTCACACGGACTCCGTCTCGTATATGGCGTGGGGGTCGAATCCGTATATCCTTGAAAAGAGCCCGTATCACGGCGCGTATCTCGCGGTCGTGGAGAGCGTGAGTAAACTGATTGCAAGCGGCGCGCATTTTGAGGACATGTATTTGACTTTTCAGGAATATTTCCTCAAACCCATGAGGGACGAGAGGCGTTGGGCGCAGCCGTTTGAGGCGTTGCTGGGCGCGTTCGAGGCGCAAAAGGATCTCGAGATCGCGGCGATAGGCGGCAAGGACTCCATGAGCGGCACGTTTGAAAGCATCGACGTCCCGCCCACGCTCGTCTCGTTTGCCGTGACGACGGGAAAGGCGAACGAAGTGAAAGACAACGTCTTCAAGGCGGCGGGACACAAGGTCGTCATAATAAGACCCGAATATAAAAACGGCTTGCCCGAAAAAGACTCCCTCAAAAAGAACTTCGAGATCGTCTCGACGCTCTTGCAAAGCGGGCGGGCGGTCAGCTGTTTCACCCCGACGTACGGCGGCGTTGCGGAAGGCGTGTTCAAAGCGTGCATTGGCAACAAAATCGGGTTTGAATATGACAAAAACACCACTTTAAGTGCCGTTTTTGAATATTGCTACGGCAGTTTCGTGCTCGAAATGGTCGACGACGCAGAGGAGTTCGAACTGCTTGGCGAGACGATATCCGCCCCCGTCATAGAGATGAGCGGCGAGAGACTTCCGCTCGATGAGCTTCAAAAGATTTACGAGGACAAGCTCGAGAGCGTGTACCCCTGCAACATCAAGGTCGAGGGGGAGACCTTCAAGGCGAGCTACAAGAGCGAGAAGAAGTTCGAGGCTCACGTCAAAGTCGCGCGTCCGAGCGTACTCATTCCCGTCTTTCCCGGCACGAATTGCGAGTACGACACGAAAAAGGCGTTCGAGGACGCGGGTGGCAAGGCGAAGCTGTTTGTGATAAGAAACGGCAGCGCGGACGACGTCGCAAGGTCGGTGAGCGAGTTTGCGTCGCTTATCAAGGACAGTCAGATCGTGTTCATTCCGGGCGGCTTTTCGGGCGGAGACGAGCCGGACGGCTCCGGCAAGTTCATCACGGCGTTTTTCAGAAACGGCGAAGTGCGCGAGCAGATCGAGGAGCTTCTTGCAAAGCGCGACGGGCTCATGGGCGGCATTTGCAACGGTTTTCAGGCGCTCATCAAACTCGGGCTCGTGCCCTACGGCAGGATCGTCGACGCAGACGAGACCTGCCCCACGCTCACATACAACGACATTGGCAGACACCAGTCGCGTATCGTGAGGGTGAGAGTCGCCTCCAACGCGTCCGCTTGGCTCAAAAAAGTCAACGTCGGCGACGTGTTCTCCGTCCCGATATCGCACGGCGAAGGCAAGTTCATCGCCTCGAACGAGCTCGTGAAAAAACTTGCAGAGAACGGACAGATTATGACCCAATACGTCGACCTCGAGGACGAGCCCACGATGGACATCCGCTTCAACCCCAACGGCAGCGTGAACGCGATAGAGGGCGTGCTCTCTCCCGACGGCAGGATCTTCGGCAAGATGGGACATGCGGAAAGAAAGGGCGGCGGGCTCTATCAAAACGTGCCCGGCAACTACGACATGAAGCTGTTTGAAAGCGCTGTGGAATATTTCAAGTGAGCGCGAAAGCACAATTGAAAAACAAGTTTTTTGCGGCGGGTCGTCCCGCCGCTTTTCGTCGTTCGCCCTTCCGCTTGAAAACTTCAAAGGCAGAGGACTTTAAGTGTGTAACACTTAATTTGATAATTTTCGGAAAATTGTTGCAAAGCCTTATTATATTTGATATAATAAATTTACATATTATATTGTTTATATAATAAGTAATATTATCTATATAGTATATGGAGGAAAAATGGCAGACGAAGTCAAACACAGCTATGACGCCGGCGATATACAGGTGCTCGAAGGACTCGACCCGGTCAGAAAGCGTCCGGGCATGTACATCGGCTCTACGGATACGAGAGGCTTGCATCACCTCGTGACGGAAGTCGTGGACAACTCCATCGACGAAGCGCTCGCGGGCTATTGCACGCACATCACCGTCGAAATTTTGAAGGACGGCGCGGTCAGGGTCACGGACAACGGCAGAGGCATTCCCACCGGCATGATCGAAAAGGAGGGCAAGTCCGCCGTAGAGGTGGTGCTCACCAAGTTGCACGCGGGCGGCAAGTTCGGCAGCGGCGGCTACAAAATTTCGGGAGGCTTGCACGGCGTGGGCGTGTCCTGCGTGAACGCTCTTTCGGAGTGGCTCGTTGCGGAAGTGAGACAAAACGGCAAGCTCTATCGCATTCGCTTCAACAGGGGCGTTGCGGAGCATCCGCTGAGAGAAGTGGGAGACGCCGACGGCAGCGGCACGACGATCACGTTTTATCCGGACAACGAGATCTTTGAGACGCTCGAGTTCAACTACGACGTCATGAAGACGCGCTTGAGAGAGCTTGCGTACCTCAACAAGGGGCTCGTCATCGAGATCTGCGATCACAGGACGGACCCCGAAAGGCACGAGACTTTCTGCTATGAGGGCGGCATAATCTCGTTCGTTGAGGAGATGAACAGCACGAAGGAGACCATCTTCCCCGAAGTCATTTACTTTGACGAGAAGTACGTCGACAGCGAGGTCGAGGTCGCCATGCAATACAACGACAGCTATTCGGACACCATCTTGGCGTTTGCAAACAACATCAACACCGAAGAGGGCGGCACGCATCTCGACGGCTTCAAGGCGGCGCTCACAAAGGTCATCAACGATTACGGCACGAAAGCGGGCATTTTGAAGGGCACGGAAAAGCTCAGCGGCGAAGACGTGCGCGAGGGGCTCGTTGCGGTCATCTCCGTCAAACTTGCCGAACCTCAGTTCGAGGGACAAACCAAGACCAAGCTCGGCAACAGCAGCATGCGCTCAGCGGTTGCCAAAGGCGTGCAGGAGGGCTTTGGAACTTATCTTGAAGAACATCCCCGCGAGGCAAAGGAACTCATCTTAAAAACGATTACAGCCCAAAGAGCGAGGGAGGCGGCGAGGCTCGCGAGAGAAAACGCGAGAAGAAAGAGCGCGCTCGAGAGCACGACCCTTCCCGGCAAACTTGCGGACTGCACGGACAAAAACCCCGAAAATTGCGAGATATACATCGTCGAGGGCGACTCCGCAGGCGGCAGCGCAAAGCAGGGCAGGGACCGTCGTTTCCAAGCGATATTGCCTCTCAGGGGCAAGATACTGAACGTTGAGAAGGCGGCGTTGCACAGGGTGCTCGAAAACGAGGAGATCAAGGCGATGATAACGGCGTTCGGCTGCGGCATCAACGCCGAGTACGACGAGAGCAAGCTCCGCTACAACCGCATCATCTGCATGACGGACGCGGACGTGGACGGCTCGCACATTCGCATACTCATGCTCACGTTCCTCTTCCGCTTTATGCGTCCGCTCATCGAAAACGGGCACGTTTTCATCGCGCTCCCGCCCCTTTACAAGATCGCAAAGGGCAAGCAGGAGATATATTTCTACGACGACGACAGCCTCAACAAATATTATGAGGAAAACGGCAGAAAGAGCGGCGAACTTCAGCGCTACAAGGGCTTGGGCGAGATGAACCCCGAACAGCTTTGGGAGACCACTATGGACCCGCAAAACCGCACGCTGCTCAAGGTCACGATGGAAGACGCCATCGAGGCGGACAGGCTGTTTTCCATACTCATGGGCGAGCAGCCGGAGCTGAGGCGCGAATTTATCGAGCAAAACGCAAAACTCGTCACCGACCTGGACGTGTAAGGAGTGAGATATGGCAAACATCAGAGACGACAAAAACAATGAGTATATAGAGCATATTGCCAACTCCACTGTCAAAGACGTGGAGATCAACGGCGAGCTGAAGCGCTCCTTCATCTCGTACGCGATGGCGGTCAACGTGTCAAGAGCCATTCCCGACGTGCGCGACGGTCTGAAGCCCGTGCACAGGCGCATACTTTACGCCATGAGCGAGCTCGGTCTCACCCCCGACAAGCCGTACAGAAAGTGCGCTATGGTCGTCGGCGAAGTGCTGGGCAAATATCACCCTCACGGCGACAGCTCCGTCTATGACGCGCTCGTCAGGCTCGCGCAAGACTTCTCCATTCGCTGTCCTTTGGTCGACGGACACGGCAACTTCGGCTCGGTCGACGGCGACCCGGCGGCGGCGTATCGTTACACTGAGGCGAGGCTGAGCAAGATAGCGCTCGAGATGATAAGGGACATCGACAAAAAGACGGTGGACTTTTATCCCAACTTCGACGACACGAGAGAGCAGCCCGTCGTGCTTCCTTCCCGCTTCCCGAACCTGCTCGTCAACGGCTCGGACGGCATAGCGGTGGGCATGGCGACATCCATTCCTCCCCACAATCTCGGCGAGGTCATCGACGCGACGGTCGCGCTCATCAAAAATCCCGAGATAACGATCGACGAACTCATGGAGTTCATTCCCGCGCCCGACTTCCCGACGGGAGCGCTCGTGCTTGGCAGAAGCGCGATCCGTCAGGCGTATCGCACGGGACGAGGCATGGCCATATTGCGCGCAAAGGCGGAGATAGAGGAGCAACCCAACGGCAGAAGCCACATCATTGTCACCGAGATCCCATATCAGGTCAACAAGGCCAAGCTCATCGAGAATATCGCCGACCAGGTCAAGGACAAGCGCCTCGAGGGCATTTCGGACCTGAGAGAAGAGACCGACCGTCACGGCATGCGCATCGTCATCGAGCTTAAAAAAGACGTCAACGCGCAAGTTTTGCTCAATCAACTTTACAAACAGACCGCGATGCAGACCAACTTCAGCATGATCATGCTCGCGCTCGTCGACGGAGTGCCGAAGGTGCTCAACCTCAAAGAGATCCTCGAAGCGTACGCCGCGCATCAGCAGGACGTCATCGTCCGCCGCACCCGCTTCGACCTCGAAAAGGCGCTCGAAAGACAGCACATCTTGCTCGGCTTGCACATCGCGCTTGAAAACATCGACGCGATCGTCGAACTCTTGAAAAAATCGAGGGATCGTCAGGACGCGATATCCAAGCTCATGGAAAACTACGGGCTGAGCGAGAGACAGTCCGCCGCCATCCTCGACATGAGACTGCAACGCCTCACCGGCTTGGAAGTCGAAAAGCTCGAAGAGGAACTCGCTTCTCTCGAAAAGGAGATAGACTACTTCAACTTCGTACTCTCAAACGACGAAGAAGTCAAAAAGATCATCGTTGAGGAGCTTTTGCAGATCAAGGCGCAATACAACACGCCGAGACTCTCCGAGATCACCTACGACTACGGCGATATCGACATCGAGGACCTCATCGAAAAGGAGGACGTCGTCATCTCTATGACGCACGGCGGCTACATCAAACGCTTGCCCGTCAGCGAGTACAAGGCTCAGCACAGGGGCGGCGTTGGCATCACCGCGCACAAGGCGAAGGACGAGGACTTTGTGGAAAAGATCTTCACATCCAACACGCACGAGAGGCTGATGTTCTTCACAAACTTCGGCAAAGTGTTCACGCTTAAGGCGTACGAGATCCCCGAAGCGACGAGAAACGCGAGGGGCAGAGCGGCGGTCAATCTGCTGCAACTCGAGCAGGGCGAAAAGATACAGGCGTTTTTGCAGATGCCGGACGATCTCAAGGACAAGTTCCTCGTGCTCGTCACAAAGAAGGGCCTCATCAAAAAGACTCCGCTTGAGGAGTTCGAGTCCATCAAGCGCAACGGCAAGATCGCGATAAAGTTCAACGAAGAGGACGAGCTCATCAACGCGATGATAACCTACGGCAACTCCGAGCTGCTCATCGCAAACAGCGCGGGCTACGCCATCCACTTCCACGAAAAGGACATCCGCCCGATGGGAAGGACGGCAATGGGCGTCAAGGCGATGAATTTGCCGGCAGGCGCGACCATCGTCGCGCTCACGGTCGTGCACGAGGGCGACGAGATCCTCACAGTGACCGCAGGCGGCTACGGCAAGCGCACGCAGATAGAGGATTATCCGCTTCAAGGCAGAGCGGGCAAGGGCGTCAAGGCGGGCATATTCAACGAAAAGACGGGCGAGCTTGTAGGCCTCAACGTCATTCCGTCGGATATGGATGTCATGATGATAACGGACTCCGGCGTCATCATAAGAGTGCAGTCCGATGAGATAAGCAAGATCGGGCGCGCGACGCAGGGAGTGCGCGTGATGAAGCTGAGAGGCGACGTCAACGTCATGGCTGTGGCTCTCACCCCGCACGAGGACGAAGAACCCGGAGAGGCTCAGGAGCCCGAAGAGACGGAAGGCGAGGCCGTAGCTCCCGCCGAAGAAAATTAACGATAAAAAAGGAAGCGGCAACGCTTCCTTTTCGTTTGTCATATCGCGCAAAATGATGTTTATATAACGTATTTTGCGTGATAAAACCCGCGTTTGGAGGATATATGAAAAACATAGTCATCATCAATTCCAGCTTGAGAAGGGACGGAAATTCCGAACTTCTCGCAAAACAATTCGAAAAAGGCGCGACTGAGGCGGGCAACAAAGTGACCGTGATAAATCTCAGAGATATGCAACTCAAATATTGTCTTGGGTGCATGGCGTGTCTAAAATTGGGCAGATGCGTGCAATCGGACGGCGTGAACGACGTGCTCGGCACAGTCGGCGGCGCGGATGTCGTCGTGCTTGCGACCCCGATATACTACTACTCCGTGTGCGGACAGCTCAAAACCTTCCTCGATCGCATGAATCCGCTCTACGGCAGGGACAACAAGTTCAAAGACTTCTATCTGCTCGCAACTTCCGCAGATGCCGAGAGAAGCGCTATGGACGGGGCGATCCACACGGTTCAAGGCTTTTTGGACTGCTTTGAGGGCGCGACTCTTTCAGGCGTTGTCTACGGCGTGGGCGCGGACGAGAAGGGAAGCGTAAAGGGGACTCCCGCGTTCGTCGAGGCGTACGAGATGGCAAAGAAAATAAGCTGAATTGCGACCTGTATGCGAAATTTTGTCGCATTTTGTCGATATGGGGCGAAAATTTGCGCAGTCTTGCGCAAGGGGCGTCGTTTGACTTGACAAAATTCAAAAGAAAGGTTACCGTTATACCGTAGGATAGCGCCATGATAAAAAATTCTCTCAAAAACTTCTTTTCAAACCTTCTTTATGTGTTCATTCCTATGGGCATAGTATATCTTTTCGTGCTGCTTGCCGTCTTCATGTTTTTGGGGACGGCGGTGCAGAGCTTTGCAGGGTCGTTGGGCGACCTCGTGGAACTTGTGGGCACGTCGGTGGAGCAGTCCTCCGCATCCGTTGAGGACGCCCTTGCGTATTCGTTCGGGCAGATAGAGTGGAACGGGTCGCTTCTCAGCGTTCTGAGACAAGTGCTGGACGTAAATTGGTTGCAAAGCACCCTCGTCAACTTCTTTGAGACGCTCAATGTGTCGACGGCGGGTTTTGAGGCGGAGTTCACCGCGATAGTTTCCAATCTCAAAAGCACGTTGCTCGCTCAACTCGGCGGCGCGATCGCGCTTGGAGCTGCGGGCATAACCATCGCAAGCTACGTCACTCGATTTGCGCTTAGGCGCAAGGTCGCGAAGCGCAACGTCAAAAAGTTTGTGATCGCGCACACGCTCGCGCCCCTTTTCGAGGCGGTGTGCGTCATCGCGTTCCTCTTTCTCGTCTCCCTCATCAAGATGTACAGCCTCATCGCGATGGTGGCGTTCGTGACGTTTGCGGGCATCATCAACCTTGCGACGTCCTGGCTCGTGTACAACGACAAAAAGATATCCTTGAAGGAAGTTTTGACGCCGGGCAACGTGTTTCAACACTTCCTGTTTATCGTGATAGTGCTGGTGATGAACGTCGCGCTCGCGCTGCTGATCTCCCTCTTCAACGTGGTGCTTGCGCTTTTGATACTCGTGCCCGTCGCGATATATTCCATCAACGTCGTGGACTGCGAGACGGACTCCTATATCTGCTCCCTTGTCGCGAAAAAGGAAGAGCAATCCGACGGCGCTCCCACCGCCGTCGTCGACCCCTCCGCCCCCGCCGAACCTGAGGAAGAAGTCAGGGAATAACTTTTTCAAAAGCGCGAAACATAAAAAGCCATTTGGATTTAATCAAACAAAAAGTCCTCGCAAAAACGAGGACTTTTTTTGTTTGATGATGTTTTCAGGATATGCCCGACAAAAAATTGCGTTGTATCTTTGAGGAGGGCGATATCTTTTTTTTGGTTGCCGCGATCAGTCGGCTTTGTAGGGGAGCAGAGCCATTTGTCTTGCTCTTTTGATCGCGACGGCGAGCGGACGCTGATGCTTTGCGCACACGCCGCTCATACGGCGGGGCAGGATCTTGCCCTTTTCGGTGATGTACCTTCTGAGTCTTGCGGTGTCCTTGTAATCAATATACTCGACGTGCTCGACGCAGAATTGACAAACTTTTTTCTTGGGCGCCCTTTTTGCGGGACGCGGCGCTTTCACTTCTTCTGCCATAATAAAATCTCCTTATCAGAATGGGAGGTCCTCGTCGATGGGTTTGAGGTCGTCAAAATCCACATCGTCGCCTCTCTCGTCCTCGTTCCTCGTGGAGAGGAACTGTACCTCGTCTGCCGCAATTTCGGTGACAAAACGACGGCCGCCGTCCTGCGTGTCGTACGTTCTCGTCTGAATGCTGCCGCTTATTGCCGCCTTGCTTCCCTTTTTGAGATAGCGCGCGCAATTTTCGGCTTGCGCTCTCCAAACGACCACAGGGAGAAAATCCGTTTCTCTCTTGCCGTCTTTGGAATAGCTCCTGGACACAGCGAGGGTAAATCTGCAAAACTTGATACCGCTTGACGTTGTCGCAAGCTCCGGGTCTTTGGTCAGATTGCCAATCAAAAACACTTTGTTCATAATTTTCTCCTTTTACTTTTTCAAAATCATTTGCCTGATGATCGCCTCATCGTTGCGCATAAGCCTGTCGATCTCCGCCTGAGCTTCCTTTGTGCAGGTGACGTTCATGAGCACATAGTAGCCTTCGGTTTGTTTTTCGATCTCGTAAGCGAACTTTTTGAGTCCCCACTTTTCGAGGGAGTCCACTGTGCCTCCCAAAGAAGCTACGAGGTTTTCAAACTTTTCGACGACCTGAGTTTTGCGGTCGTCGTCGACGGTGTTGCGGATGATGTACAAGATCTCATACTTATCCATATTTACCTCCTTTTGGCCTTTCGTCCCTTTCGGGAAAGGATTTTGCAAGTTGATGCTTAACTATAATATATTAATATAATTGATTTGTAAAGCGAATGAAAAAAATTTTTATTCATTTTTTGCCTTTGTCGAGCAATTTTTTGATTTTTTTGCGGAGAGCGAAGAGGGTGTTGTCCACCTTTTTCTTTTCTATGCCGAGCTCAGCGGCGATCTCATCATAGGTCATGGAGTTCAAAAACAACTTGAACACCTCGAGCTCCGTCTCGTTCAGCGTCGACGCGATCCCAAAGTAGAGCTCCGTCGCCTTCTCGTTTTCGATGACGTCGGCTTCGGGATCTCCCGCCCCCTCGACGTCCTCGAGCTCCACCGTGTTCACCGTCTTTTTGTGAAGGAGGCTTGAGGCGAGTTCGTTTTTGACGCAAGTCGCGGCAAAGGTTTTGAAGGACGCGCCCACTTCGGGGTCGAAATGACGGATCGCCTTCATGAGCCCGATCATTCCGTCCTGCGCGAGGTCGTCCGGGTCGCAATCGGGATGCGCGGCGAAAAAACTGCGGGACAAATGCAAAACGAAGCCCTTGTAGAGGAGCATCAATTCGTTTTCGGCGTCCGCGTCGCCCGCTTTTGCCGCTATGAGCAGACTTTTTTCGTCGATCTCACTTTTCATGTCTTTGTTTTGCTGCCTCATATAGGGTCACGCCAAGCGCGACGGACGCGTTGAGCGAGTTGATCTTGCCATATTGCTCGATGGTCAAAACGTCGTCCGCAAGCTCCTTTGTCAGACGATGGATGCCCTCGCCTTCGCTACCCACGACGATCGCAACAGCGCCCGTCAAATTTGCACATTTTGGGGGTTTACCGTCAAAATCTGTCGCATAAACCCATATATTTTGCTGTTTGAGATATCTTATCGCGTCGTTGAGATTTGTGACTTTTGCAATGAGCATGTGCTCGGCAGCCCCGCTTGAGACTTTGACGACCGTGTCGTTGACGACGGCGCTGCGATGTTTGGGAATAACGACGCCGTGCACGCCGAAGCACTCCGCGCTTCTTATCATCGCGCCGAAATTGTGGGGATCTGTTATGCCGTCGAGCAGCACGAGAAAAGGCTCTTCCCCCCTGCTTTTTGCAAGCGCGAGGATGTCGTCGAGCTCGCAATATTCAAAGTCCGTGACGGCGGCGACCACGCCTTGATGATTTTTGCCCTCCGCGAGCAAATCGAGTTTTTTTTGGTCGACGTAGCTTATCACGGTTCTCGCCTCTTTTGCGAGTTTGAGGACGCGCGAAAGGGTGGAGTCGGGCTCGCCCTTTTGAACGTAGAGCTTGTTCACGGTTTTGCCCGCGAGATACGCTTCTTTTACGGGATTTCGTCCATAGATATACATGATCAGTCCTTCTCTTGCAGTTTTTGCGCCTCGTCGAACGCGGCGGACAAGACGTAGTCGAGTCTCTGCTCGTTGCCGGTCAAAAACAAAAAGCCGATGACCGCCTCAAGCCCGCTCGCCTTGCGATATTCTCCCTGTTCGGCGTGTTTTGCGGACGTCAAAACTTTTGAGTTGCGCGCGCGGCGAAACACATCCCACTCGACGGGGGTGAGGGAGGGGATGATGAAGTCGGCTTCCTTTGCTTGCGAGACGGCTTTGACCACCTGCGTGACTTCTTTGTGCAACGCGGCGGTCTTGATGGTTGAGCCGACGGTCACGCGAGTGCGCGTGTAAAGAGCCTGCACCGCGTCTCCGACGAACGCGAGGGACATGGGGCTGAGCTTGAGAGCTTCCGCCTCGGGTATTGGGGTTTTCAGCATTATCGAAGCAAAAAATTCCGACATACGTTTATAATAACATACAAAACGCCAAATGGCAAACTCTTTTGTTTTTTCATAGTGATGAATGGGGGAAAAGGGGCAAAAACTCGCCTCGTAGCTCAAAAAGCGAGGGGCGGAATAAAAATTTCGAAAAAAATTAAAAAAACAGTTTACATAATGCGATCTTATCAATATAATATATGAAAGCCAAAGGCGAGGTAAAAATGGGAAAATACAAAAAATGCCCACGCTGTGAGCTCAATTGGATCGCTCTTGACGAGGAACTTTGCGAAGTTTGCAAGGCGGAACTCGGCAAGGCAAGCTCCATCAGCTTGCTCGAGGAGGACGACGACGAAAGTTATGAGGACAGGATCTGCCCCATCTGCAAGGTGAACTACCTTGACGAGGGTGAGGACATTTGTCCCTCATGCCGAATGGAGCAGGCGGCGAAGTTGCGCGACAAGGTCGAGGACGACGAAAGTTGGCGCGACTTTGTGGACGAAGACGACGACGAGGTCGAGCTCGAGGACGAAAACGAGGTGTCGCTCAGTCAGCTTCAGGAGGAAGAGGACGAGGACATTGAGGAAGAGGAGGAGAACTCCGACGAGCCCGACGACTTCGACGAATCCTTGCAGGACCTCGAGGGCTTTGACGAAGAGGACGACGACGAAGACGAAGAGGACGACGAAGATTTTTGAAAAATCTCACACAGGTTGCAAATTTTTGAATGAAACAAAAAAAGAGGCGGCGCATATGCCGCTTTTTTGATTCTCAAAGCAAAAGTCCCAAAAGATATCTTTGTTTTTCGGGGGTGAGACGGCGAAAGGCTTCTATCAACTTTTTTTCGTCGTCCGAGAGCATCTCGAGTTTTTCGTCCTCGATGAAAAATTGCGCGAGCGAAATGTTGAACGCGTTGCAAATGCTGATGAGGGTCTCCACGCGCGGCGAGGACTCCCTCAAAAGAAGCGAGTTGAGCGTGGATTGCGTCAGCCCCGCCTCAAGAGCAAGGTTGTTCACGGACCACCCGCGCTTGAGCCTGAGTTCGTTTATACGTTCGTTTATCTTCATGGAATGCCTCCCCAAAATAAATCGCAAAAATTATGCGCCAAAAGGCGCTCGTGCAAACATATTCGGGCAAATCGCTTGCGCCTTCACAAATATTGTATAACGCTTTTGCGTTATATACCTAACGCAAAAATGTTGACAGACTAACGCACAAGCGTTAAAATGTTGGTGAAATCGGAGGTAACGATGAAAAAGAAAGTTGTTTTTGCGCTTATATTGGCGCTATGTCTTTTATGTTTGATCCTGACCCTCGCCGCTTGCGGCAAGGAAGCGCAGCCCAACACTCCCCCAAGCAACGTGGGAACCGGCGGGGACACGCCCTCAACGGGAGGGAATACCCCATCAACAGGTGGAAATACTCCATCAACAGGTGGGAATACTCCGTCAACAGGTGAGAATACACCATCAACAGGTGGGAATACGCCGGCGATAGGAACGGAGTTTACCGTGACTTTGGACGTCGAGGGGTGCAAACCGCTTGAAAAGACCGAATATACGGTGCAATATGGCAAGCCCTGTCAATTGCCCGTACCCAAACCCGCCAACGAGATATACACGGAGTTTTTGGGCTGGGCGTACAACGGCATACGGCTTTCCGCTTCGGACGGCAGCATAGCAAATTGGAACATCGAGCAAAACGCCACTCTCAAAGCGGAGTTCGGCGGGTGCGTGCTGCTTGTGAAGGACGGAGTTTTGGTTGGGCACAGCGACAGAATAGCGCTTGTGAGCGACCTTGTTATCCCAAGCGAGATAGACGGGCAAACGATCACGTCCATCGGCGGCTACGCATTTGAAGGTTGCAATACGATAGCGTCGGTTTCTATTCCCGACGGGGTGCAAAGTATGGGCGAATGTGCATTCGCAAGTTGCACAGGCTTAAAGACGGTGACGATAGGCGACGGCGTGCAAAACTTAGCGTCGTCTGCATTTGACGGTTGCAACAGTCTTAAATCGATTTTTATTGAAGAGGGCAATGCAATTTATCTAAGCAAAGATGGGATAGTTTATAACAAAACCGACAAATCAATTTATTTTATTCCAGAAGCGTTAGAAGGCGAAGTTGCGATCCTCGACGGGTGCGTCAAAATCAACAAGTCTGCTTTTAGTGGCAAAGGTTTAACTGCCATCACAATTCCGGACAGCATGCAAAGCATAGGCGAGAGAGCATTCGAGAAGTGCACGAATTTGCAGACATTGAATTGGAATGCTATAAATTGCGCTATAGAAAAAGATCAAGGGTATCCAATATTCGACTATAATAATATATCCTTGAATAATATATCAACAATAAACATAGGCGCGAATGTGCAAAGTATAGGCGCTGACATATTCTACGGTTGTGTGAACATAACAAAGGTGAATGTAACTTCACTTAAGACATGGTGCGAGATCGAGTTTGGAAATCGTGACGCCAATCCTTTGTCTGCGGCACAAGGTAATGCAAAGCTATATCTGAATGACGCTTTGGTAACCGAAGTAAATGATTTGGACGGAGTTGCCAAAATATCCGCATATGCATTCTATTGTTGTTCAGATATAACCTCCGTAACAATTCCGGGCAGCGCGCAGAGCATAGACGAGTATGCATTCTGTGGTTGCGCAGGCTTGAGCGAGATAACAATTCCCATCAGTGTGCAGAGCATAGGCAATAGTGCATTCTACGACTGCACAGGACTGCAGTCATTGACGATAGGCGACGGCGTGCAAAGCATAGGCTATTATGCATTCCGTAATTGTACAGGCTTAAAGACGGTGACGATAGGCGACGGAGTGCAAAGTATAGGCCATGATGCATTCTCCTATTGCACAGGCATAACCTCTGTTACCATTCCCGACAGTGTGCAAAGTATAGGCGGTGGAGCATTCCAGTTTTGCAGGGGCATAACCGAAGTCAATTATCTCGGGAATTTCAAAGGATGGTGTGAGATCGAGTTTGGTGGTGGGTCAGCCAATCCTTTGTCTGTTACCGACGGCAAAGCAGAGTTATATTGTAATGAGGATTTAGTAGATCTAACAAATCTTACTATTCCTGCAGGCACAACAAAGATAGGTGAATATGCATTTTATGGACTTACAGGCATAACTTCCGTCACAATTCCCGACAGCGTGAAGAGTATAGGCGAGTATGCATTCTCTAAGTGCACAGGCATAACCTCTGTCATCATTCCCGACAGTGTGCAAAGCATAGGCGAGGATGCATTCTCCGGTTGTGTGAACATAACAAAGGTGAATGTAACTTCACTTAAGACATGGTGCGAGATCGAGTTTGGAAATTATGAAGCCAATCCTTTGTTTGCGGCAAACAATAACATAGCAGGCACGGCAAAATTGTATCTGAATGATGCTTTGGTAACCGAAGTAAATGGTTTGGACGGAGTTGCCAAAATATCCGCATATGCATTCTATGATTGTTCAGATATAACCTCCGTAATAATTCCCGACAGCGTGCAAAGCATAGGCAGTTATGCATTCGGTGGATGTACAGGCGTGGAAGATATATATTATGCGGGTGATGAAACGCAGTGGAGAAGTATCGATAAAAGATCCGGTTGGGATTATAATACTCCAAATTATAAAAGAATGCATTACAACTCCACGGGGCCAGAAGTGGCGAGCAATATTTCCGCCCTGCCGAGCGACCAACCCGTCTTGATCGCTTGCGACAAACTTGACCTTTGGGTCAAACAAGATTAAAAAATATAAAAAATAAGGCTGTATGCCTAAAAAAAAGGAGAATAAAAAATGAGCAACAAACTTCCAGAAAATTATGCAACTTTTTACACCACCTTCCTCGAAGGTCTTGATGAAGAAAAAGACAGATATAGAGCGTATGATATTTGCAAAGTCGCTTTCAAAGATTATGTAGCAGGGAAAATGGACGACGACAAAATGGCGCTTCATCTCTATTCGTTTTTGGCATGCTGGGGCATGGCTACCCATCAACAATATTTGATAGCGCACAACTACACTTGTCTTATAGAAGTTGCGCAGGCGTTGAAAGAAAATTACAAAGAAGATTGTCCTTTCTGCAACGATTTTTGTCCCACAAAAGCCGAAGGCGAAAAAGAAGAGTATATCGAGTTTGTGAAAAACACAACAACGGCGATCAAAAAAGCTCTTGGCGAAGATAAAAAAGGTTATAAAAACGTGCTCATTTGCAAGCTCCTCATGGTCGCATACGGTTGCATAATGGCGTGCGATTCTCAAGTACAAGACGCTTGGAAAGCGTTGGGATTCAAATGGTCAGATAATATTTGCGAAAACGACAGATTTTTGGGCGAGTATTATGATTATCTCGCCGACAATGCCGAAGAACTCAAAGCCTTGCCAAATAAAACGGACAAAGGATACAAATTTACATACTCCGTTTCCAAAAAGCTCGATATGATCTTATGGAAATATGGCGAAAAAGAGGATAATGAACAAGCAAACAACTGACAACTTTGCAATTCAAAAATCAAAACGCGCGAATGGTGGTGATGAAAGAACTGCCGTTCGCGCATTTTAGTTTTGGGAGTGCAGAGGACGAAGTCCTTTGCGGGGGTGCAGCCCCTGCAACTCACAAGCGAGGCGTCAGCCCCTGCAACTCGCGGGCGGATTTTGTCTAAGGACAAATTTTGCATTATTGTTGCGGGAAGCGGGTTTATGGTATATAATAGCAATTAGTTTTTCAAGGAGTATAGAATATGGCAGACGCAAAAGACGCTCAATTTGTCAAGGACATTGCGGACATGACCGTTGATTTTCCGCGCTGGTATACGGACGTGATTTTGAAGACGCAACTTGTGGACTACGGCCCCGTGAAGGGCACGATGGTCATTCGCCCGTACGGATACGAAATTTGGGAGCGCATTCAGGAGGAGCTGAACAAGCGCTTCAAGGCGACGGGGCACAAGAACGCGTATTTTCCGATGTTCATTCCGTATAGCTACCTCGTGAAGGAGGCGGAGCATGTGGAGGGATTCGCGCCGGAGGTCGCGCTGGTGACGCACGTCGGGGACGTGCCGCTTGAGGAGAAGCTCGTGGTGCGCCCGACTTCGGAGACGATCATATGCTCGATGTACGCCAAGTGGGTGCAGAGCTATCGCGATCTGCCCGTGCTCATCAACCAGTGGGCGAACGTCGTGAGATGGGAAAAGACCACTCGTCCCTTCCTTCGCACGAGCGAGTTCTTGTGGCAGGAGGGCCACACGCTGCACAGGACGGAAGAGGAAGCGAGAGAGGAGACTTTGAAGATGCTCGAGGTGTATCGCGAGTTCATGCAAAACGTGCTCGCGATCGACGTGCTCACGGGCGTGAAGTCCGAAAAAGAGAAGTTCGCGGGCGCGGAGGCGACCTACGCGATGGAAGCCATGATGCTGGATGGCAAGTCCTTGCAGGCGGGCACGTCGCACTATTTGGGGCAAAACTTCGCTTCCGCATTCGAAATCAAGTATCTCGACAAGGACGGGCAACTCAAAAACCCATATCAAACGAGTTGGGGCGTGTCCACGAGGCTTATCGGCGCGCTCATCATGGCGCACGGCGATCAGAGGGGGCTCAAGTTGCCGCCGAGAGTCGCGCCCATTCAAGTGGTCATCGTGCCCGTTGCGGTGCACAAAGAGGGCGTGCTCGAAAGAGCGGCGGCGCTCAAGGAAGAGCTTCAAAACGCGGGAGTCAGGGTGGAGCTTGACGACAGGGATCAGTCTCCCGGCTGGAAATATAACGAGTGGGAGATGAAAGGGGTTCCCGTCCGTCTCGAGCTCGGACCGCGCGACATCGAAAACGGGCAGGCAGTGCTCGTGCGCCGCGACACGCATGAAAAGTTCGCCGCGCCGCTTGAGGGCATAGCCGAGACCGTGAAGGAGACGCTCGACGCCGTGCACGAAAATATGTTCCGCATGTCCCACGAGTTTTTGCACTCGCACATCGTCACTTGCAATGATATGGACGAGATGAAGGACGCCCTCGACAAGCAATGCTTCGTCAAGGCCATGTGGTGCGGAGACCGCCGCTGCGAGGACAAGATCAAAGAGCAACTTCAGGCGACGTCAAGGGTGATGCCGTTTGACCAGACCCCCGTCGGGCATGAGTGCGTTTGCTGCCACAAGCCCGCCGACAAGGTCATATATTTTGCAAAGAGTTATTGATTATGTTTGAAAGTGAATTGGCAAAAGCGCTGAGCGACGCGCAGCTCACGGCTGAAGAGATAGAATGCGCGCTCGAAGCTCCAAAGGACGCGAAACTTGCGGACATAAGCCTTCCGTGCTTCAAATTTTCGCGTACGTTGAGGCTCCCTCCGCCCGTCATAGCGCAAAACCTAAAGGAACGCGTAGAGGGACTGGACTTCGTCGAGAGAGCGGAAGTCGTCGGGGGATATCTAAACATATTTTTCGACAAGCAAACCGTAGCAAAACTCGCGCTCGCGGCGGCGGATACGCCCGTCGTGGGGACGTCGACGGAAGGCGAGGGCAAGACCATATGCATAGACTATAGCTCCGTCAACATCGCAAAGCCCTTCCACATAGGACATCTCAGCACGACCGTCATCGGCGGCGCGCTGTACAGGATCTTCAAGCACTTGGGATATAAGGTCGTGGGCATCAATCACTTGGGCGATTGGGGCACGCAATTCGGCAAGCTCATCGTCGCCACCCGCAAGTGGTCGTCGCTCGAGGAGGTCGAAAGAAACGACGAGTACTTTTTGAATTCGCTTTACGTCCGCTATCACAAGGAGGCGGAGGAGCACCCCGAAATGGACGACGAAGCGAGAGCTTGGTTCAAACGCATCGAGGACGGGGATAAGGAAGCGACAAAATATTTCGACGCCTTCAAAGAGGTCACGATGCGCGCGGTGAGCAAGGTGTACGACAGACTCAAGATCACCTTCGACAGCTACGCGGGCGAGAGCTTCTACAACGACAAAATGACGCCCTGCCTCGACATTTTGAAGGACAAGGGACTGCTCAAGGAGAGCGACGGCGCAATGGTCGTGGAGCTCGACGAGTACGGCATGCCGCCGTGTCTTTTGGTCAAGGCGGACGGGGCGACGCTTTACGCCACGCGAGACATCGCCGCCGCTTACTTTAGAAAGCAAACCTACGACTTTTTCAAATGCCTGTATGTCGTCGCATATCAGCAGAATCTGCACTTTAAGCAGCTGTTTAAGGTGCTTGAACTCATGGATTTTGCAGGAGCGAAAGACATGGAACACATCGCGTTCGGCATGGTCTCGATGGAGGACGGCGCAATGTCCACGCGCAACGGCAGGGTGATCTGGCTCAAGGAAGTCCTCGATCGCGCCGTCGAAAAAGCCAAGTCCATCATCGAAAACAAAAACCCCAACATCAAGGATAAGGACAAGATCGCCGAGAGCGTCGGCGTGGGCGCAGTGGTCTTTTCCGCGCTTTGGAACAACCGCATCAAGGATATCGTGTTTTCCTACGACAAGGTGCTCAACTTCGACGGCGAGACCGCCCCGTACGTTCAATATACCTACGCCCGCTGCGCGAGCGCGCTCAGAAAGAGCGGGGAAGCGAACTTCGAGGACGGGGATATTTCTTCCATCACCGACGCGGAAGGCTACGAGGTCGTCAAAAGCGTGGTCACATTCGGCGAAAGCGTCCGCCTCGCCGCCAAACTTCGCGAGCCCTGCTACGTCTCTCGCCACATCGTGGACCTTGCTGGCAAGTTCAACCGATTTTACATCGATCACAGGATAATCGTGGACGACAAGGACGTGCGTAGCGCGCGCTTGAAGCTCACCCTCGCCGTCAAAAACACTCTCCGCACGGGCCTTAATCTTCTCGGCATCGACGCGCTCGAAGAGATGTAACAAAAAATCTTTTGCGCTCCCGCACGGGAGCGTGGTTTTGTAAGGAAAATTAAGAGCACGACGGCTCTCCTATAGGTCTTCGAAATAGTTTTCGTTGTACTCAAGCACGCAAACGAGAACTTTCTCTACTTAAGTTGGATGTGCGAACCCAAATTAGAAGACCCACCCTTTCCCTCCGGGCTTTCCCCGCTCAAAAACCGTGTAAGCCCTTGCGGATTCATGCAAAGCATGAACCTCGCCAAAAGGGCAACACGGTTTTTTCGCTTCTCCGCGCACGCAAAACTTACGCTTCGCTTTGCGATATAAAGGTCAAAATCCACTCATTTTGCTTGTTATCGCCCGCTCGCTATTTTGCGCGCTTGGATGAGCGCTCGCTCTAAGTTTTAGTTTGAAAAAAGGTTTCAACCCGTAATAAGTTGTTTGTCAGACAATCCCCTCAGCCCATTCTGGCAGCTCCCCTAACTTTACCCCACAAAAACATTGCATATTTTTGCGGGGACCCCGAGACAGCAAGTTTCAAAGAAGTTTCTCGGGCGAGGTCTAAGAACGCTTCGAATGAGTGTTTGTCGTGCTCATGCAGGTCTTCGAATAAGTGCACGTCAGACAATCCCCTCAGGCTGCCGATAAACGGCAGCCAGCCCCCTTCGGGGTCCCCATCAAAACAGCTTGCCTGTTTTTATGGGGTAAAATCGGGGTCCCCAACAAATGAGCTTGCCTCGTTTGTTGGGGTTTGGACTGCGGTCGCCGCCTTGCGGCTCCACCCCGTACATTACCCCACAAAAACATTGCATATTTTTGCGGGGACCCCGAGACAGAATGTTTCAAAATGCTTTCTCGGGCGAGGACAAGCTACGCCCCGAATGGGGGCAATGTTTCAAATAAGTGAGTGGGCGAGGTCTAAGAACGCTTCGAATAAGTGTTCGTTAGACAATCCCCTCAGTCTATCGACAGCCCCCTAACTTTACCCCACAAAAACACAAAGTATTTTTGCGGGGGACCCCATAAGGGCAGCCTTGCTATGGGTGTATTAAGCGTGTTCTCTGTTTAGGCAAAAGTGGCTAATTTGCTTTTTTTATTCAAGAGTTCCTCGAGCGAAAGCAAGTTGTCAAAAAACTTCCACTTTCTCTTAACTTTCATCAAACTATGTTTCAACGCGGTTGCTTGGGGGCAAAAGCCTCCGATTGAAGGCTGCCTTAAGTCTAACCCCAACAAATCGGCAAAGCAATTTGTTGGGGACCCCCGATTTTACCCCAACAAACGAGGCAAGCTCATTTGTTGGGGACCCCCGAAGGGGAGCTGGCTGCGCCGCTTTGGGCGGTCGCAGACTGAGGGGATTGTAAACGAATA